>NZ_LIPU01000014.1:0-49115 GCF_001418245.1 Tepidiphilus thermophilus | reverse complement strand
CAAATCCCGCCGGATCGCTATCGCATGCACTACGTGAAGGTCAAGGTACGGGTGCATCGCTACCTGGACGGGCGGCTGGCGATCTTCCATGGCCCGAGAAGGCTCGCGCGCTACACGGCTGACGGTCAGCTGCAAACCCCCGAACTGCAGGTTGTCGCGTAGGTCCGCCGCGGCGCCTGCCGGGGAGGGAAGGCGCTCCGGGCTACGCCCTTCACGCCTTCCCTCCCCGGCTCGGAAAAGCGGACAGTTTATGTGCTACGAAACCGGACAGTTCTATTTGTTGACAACATACCTTCGAAGCCAGCCCCTTCGTACTGCCTCGACCCGGCTCCACAGGCCTTCCCACCGCTTCGCCCATTCGCTTCCAGCAGCAGCAGCGCGAGAGAGGGCGCATTGTAGGGGGTCGCGCCACAGAATGCAAGGGGGCGCAAAGAGATGTGGCGCGGTTTTTGCTTATCCCTTCATAGAGGCAGCCGATGCCAGCGCCGACTCGCTTCAAAACGCCGCAGAGGCGAAGCTCTCGAAGCGGGTGTGCTCGCCGAAGAAGCTGAGGCGGATGGTTCCGGTAGGACCGTTTCGGTGTTTGGCGATGATGATCTCGGCCACGCCTTTGTCGGGCGTGTCGGGGTTATAGACTTCGTCGCGGTAGATGAACATGATGATGTCCGCATCCTGTTCGATGGCGCCAGATTCGCGCAGATCCGACATGACCGGGCGCTTGTTGGGGCGCTGTTCCAGACTGCGGTTGAGCTGGGAGAGTGCGATGATGGGCACGTTGAGCTCTTTGGCGAGGGACTTCACCGAGCGGGAGATTTCGGAGAGTTCGGTGGCGCGATTGTCGCTCTCGCGGGTGCCGGTCATCAGCTGCAGATAGTCGATGACGATGAGTCCGAGCTTGCCGCATTGGCGGGCGAGACGTCGGGCGCGGGCACGGAGGTCGATCGGGTTCAAGCCAGGGGTTTCGTCGATGAAGATGGGGGCTTCGTAGAGCTTGCCCATGGCGGCGGTCAGACGTTGCCAATCGTCGTCGGAGAGGCGCCCTCGACGCAAGTTCTGCATGTCGATGCGCCCGAGCGAGGCGAGGAAGCGCGTGGCGAGCTGGGTGCTGGGCATCTCCATGGAGAAGACCGCCACCGGCAGGCGCTGATGGATGGCGACGTGTTCGGCAATGTTGAGCGCAAGCGTCGTCTTCCCCATCGCGGGGCGACCGGCGAGGATGATGAGATCGGAGGGTTGCAGGCCAGAGGTCTTTTCGTCGAGATCGACGTAGCCGGTGGGAATGCCGGTGACCTCGCTGGGGTCGGCTCGGTCGTAGAGTTCCTGGACACGGTCGACGACGAGCTTGAGCGCCTGCCCGATGGGAATGAAGCCGGTGAGACTGCGGGCACCGGCTTCGGCGATCTCGAAGATCTTGGCTTCGGCTTCGTCGAGCAAGGACTTGGCTTCGCGCCCCATGGGGCTGAGGGCGGAGGCGGCGATCTCGTCGGCCACGGCAATGAGTTTGCGCAGAATGGCGCGCTCGCGGATGATCTCGCCGTAGCGGCGGACGTTGGCAGCCGACGGCGTCTGGTTGGCGAGTTCGGCAAGGTAGGCGAGGCCGCCGGCGGCTTCCGCCTCTCCGCTTTTTTCCAACGATTCGTGGACGGTGACGACGTCGGCGGGGCGACCTTGTTCGACGAGGCGGCTGATGTGGCGGAAGATGCGCCGATGCTCGTCGCGGTAGAAGTCGTCGGGACCGACGAGATCGGCGACGCGATCCCAGGCGGTATTGTCGAGGAGCAGCCCGCCGAGCAGCGCCTGTTCAGCTTCGAGCGAGTGCGGCGGTAGTTTGAAACCCGTGGAGGAAGGAGCGAGCAGAAGTTCGTCAGACATGGTTCAATCCACACCCGTGACCGGGCGAAATGGCTTGGAAAAGGTTACACCGCTCCCACGCCAGATTATCTCTGTGAAGAGGAGGTTCCCGTCGGGAGTTGCCCCGCGGATCTCGAGACCCGAGGCATGGGTTCATTCTAACGCCGAAAAAGCAACGAGCGCCGGACCTGAAGGCACGGCGCTCGTCGGGCGAGGCGTACGGCAGGAATCAGTGCTCGCCGAGCACCGAGACCTTGATGGTGACGCGCACGTCGGTGTGCAGCGCGATCTCGAGCTCGGTCTCGCCGACGCTCTTGATCGGGCCTTGAGGCATGAGGATCTGGGCGCGGGGAATGTCATAGCCCAGCTGCTGCAGACCTTCGGCGATGTCGATGTTGGTGACCGAGCCGAAGAGACGGCCGTCTTCGCCAGCCTTGCGGGTGATCTGCACCGTGATGCCTTCGAGGCGCGAGGCGAGCGCTTGGGCGGCGGCGAGTTTCTCGGCCTGCTGGCGCTCGAGCTCGGCGCGGCGGCGTTCGAATTCGGCGATGTTCTCGGGCGTGGCGCGCTTGGCCTTCTTCTGGGGAATGAGGTAGTTGCGCGCGTAGCCGTCTTTGACCTTGACGATGTCGCCGAGGTTGCCGAGGTTGGTGACCTTCTCCATCAGGATGACTTGCATGTCGGGCCTCCGCTCACTCGTGCTGGTCGGTGTAGGGCAGCAGCGCCAGGAAACGGGCACGCTTGATGGCGGTGGCGAGCTGGCGCTGGTAGCGGGCGCTGGTGCCAGTGATGCGCGCCGGCATGATCTTGGCGACTTCGGTGATGAAGTCTTTCAGCAGCTCGACGTCTTTGTAGTCGATCTGCTCGATGCCTTCGGCCGTGAAGCGGCAGTATTTGCGGCGGCGGGAGAATCCGCGTCCGCCCCGTTCGGGTCTAGCCATGTTCGTTTCCTTCCATGTGTCGTAATTCGGTGATATGCAGAATGGGCGTGCGGCTCTTCAGGGTGCGAGCGGCGAGGAAGCCGAGGCAGCGGATCCGGGTTCCCAGCGGCAGTTCGGCGAGCCGGCGTCCGCATTCCCCCAAGGACTTGATGCCGAGCTCGAATTCGATGCGGCGCTCGGCTCCGGCTTCGGTCTGCGTCGAACGATGCGCGAGCACGCCCTCGAAGACCGGGATGCCTGCCGGCGTGTAGCGCAGGCCGCGGCTGGAGATCAACACGCCGTCGAGTTCCACGCGGTTGCACACCGGGCGGACAAAGCCTCAGGCCGCCGGGCTGGCTTCGGCGGCGGATTCGGCCGCTGGCGCTTCCAGCAGGGAGCGGGACTTCTCTTCCTTCATCATCGGCGAAGGCTCGGTGACGGCCTTGTCCATGCGCACGGTGAGGTGGCGCAGCACGGCGTCGTTGAATTTGAAGGCGGTCTCGAGTTCGTTGAGGGTCTCGCCGTCGCACTCGATGTTCATCAGGACGTAGTGCGCCTTGTGCACTTTCTGGATGGGATAGGCGAGTTGGCGGCGCCCCCAGTCTTCGAGGCGATGGATCTTGCCGCCGCGGCCGGTGATGAGGTTGCGGTAGCGCTCGACCATGGCCGGAACCTGTTCGGACTGGTCCGGATGGACGATGAAGACGATTTCGTAGTGGCGCATGTAGACTCCTTGTGGTTGACGAGCAGCCTCCCGGCATGCGGTCCGGTGAGGCAAGGGAAACGATTAGTATAGCGGCGAACGATGGGGTTGTCCAGCAAGCGACAGACGTTCAGGCCATGCCCTCGCGCAGCAGCGGCCAGGCGCGGCGAAGGTAATAGACCATGGAGACGATGGTGAGCAGGGCTGCCAGCCAGAGCATCGCCTGCCCCCAGAAGGGGGTATCGAAGTGCGGCAAGGGGCTCCAGTAGAGGAGCACGGGGATGGCGATGAGCTGGACGGTGGTTTTCAGCTTGCCGATGAAGGCCACGGCCACCGAGCCGCGGCTGCCGAGTTCGGCCATCCATTCGCGCAGAGCCGAGATGGTGATCTCGCGCCCGATGATGATGAGGGCGGCAAGCGCATGCGCCCGGCCCAGATCGACGAGGACGATGAGGGCGGCCGCGACCATCAGCTTGTCGGCCACCGGGTCGAGGAAGGCGCCGAAGCGCGACTGCTGCCTGAGCCGACGGGCGAGGTAGCCATCGAGCCAATCGGTGATCGCGGCCACGGTGAAGATGACGGTGGCCCAAAGATTGATGACTTGGGGGTGCAGCCAGCCCTGGGGAAGATAGAAGAGCAGGACGAAGACGGGGATGAGGGCAATTCGCCCCCAGGTGAGGAGATTGGGAATGTTCCAGTGCATCGTTCGCCCTGTTCCTTCGTGCGCCTGTCTGCCGTCAGTGGCCGTGCAGCGCATTATAGAGGGTTTGGGCGAGCTGCCGGTCGATGCCGGGCACGCGGCATAGGTCTTCGACGGTGGCCTCCTTCACTCCGTCGAGCCCGCCGAAGGCTGCGAGCAGCGCCTTGCGCCGTTTGGGGCCGATGCCGGGGATGTCCTCGAGGCGGGAACCGGTGCGGGCCTTGGCGCGACGGGCGCGGTGTCCGGTGATGGCGAAGCGGTGCGCTTCGTCGCGCACGATCTGGATGAGATGCAGCGCCGGCGAGGAGGGTGGCAGCTGCAGCGGCGCCCGTCCGTCGGCGAAAACGAGGGTCTCGAGGCCGGGCTTGCGCGCTTCGCCCTTGGCCACGCCCACGAGCGGCAGCTCGAGCCCGAGTTCGTCGAGCACCCGGGCGGCGACCTCGAGCTGCCCCTTGCCGCCGTCGATGAGCACGAGATCCGGGCGCGGCGCCTCGCCCTCGGCGACCCGCTCATAGCGGCGGGTGAGCACCTGGCGCATGGCGGCATAGTCGTCGCCCGGCGTAATGCCTTCGATGTGGTAGCGCCGGTATTGCGAGGGATTCATCCCCTCCCCCTCCCAGACGACGCAGGAGGCCACGGTGGCCTCGCCCATGGTATGGCTGATGTCGAAGCATTCGATGCGCCGCGGCGGCTCGGGCAGGTCGAGCGCCGCAGCCAGCTCCTGCAGCTGGGTTCGGGCACGCTCACCGCCGCGCGCACGCGCCTCGATCGCCACCCGGGCGTTCGCTTCGGCCATCTCCAGCCAGGCGCGGTCGGTGGCACCGCGCCCGGCGCTCACGGCAATGGGGCGTTCGGCAAGGAATTCCACGAATTCGGCGAGTTCCGGCGAAGCGAGGTTGGTGAGGATGCGATCGGGCCAAGGCCGGTCCTGGTAGTGCTGCTCGAGGAAGGCGTGCAGCACGTCAACCGGCTCGGCGCCCTCGGCCTGCTGCGGAAAGAGGGGACGGTCGCCGAGATGCCGCCCGCCGCGCACCATGGCGAGGTTCACGCACACGAGCCCGGCGTGCGCGAGGACGACGAGGATGTCGACGTCTTCGTCGCGGCGGCTGTCGACCGCCTGCTGGTGCAGCACCGACTGCAGCGCCCGGAGGCGGTCGCGCAGCCGGGCGGCCTCTTCGAAGTCGAGCCGCTCGCTTGCCGCATTCATCGCCACGGTGAGCGTCTCGATCACCTCGGTCGACTTGCCGGAGAGAAAGCGCGCGGCCATTTCGACCTGCTGCCGATATTCCTCTGCGCTCACTTTGCCGACGCAGGGGGCGGTGCAGCGGTGGATTTGATGCAGCAGGCAGGGGCGCGAACGGTTGCGGAACACCGAATCGGCGCAGGTGCGCAGCTCGAAGAGCTTTTGCACGAGCTGGATGCTCTCGCGCGCCGCCCAGCCGTTCGGATAGGGGCCGAAATAGCGCTCCCCCTTGTGCAGGGCACCGCGGTAGGTCTGGATGGCGGGAAAGTCGCCGCCGGTGAGCCGGATGTAAGGATAGGATTTGTCGTCGCGAAAGAGGATGTTGTAGCGCGGTGCCAGCGTCTTGATGAGGTGATTCTCGAGGATGAGCGCTTCGGCCTCGGAGCGCACGAGCGAAATGTCGACGCGTTCGATCTGGCGCACCATCAAGGCGATGCGCGGACTCGGCAGCCGGGCGCGGAAGTAGCTCGCCAGGCGTCGGCGCAGGTTCTTCGCCTTGCCGACGTAGAGCACGGTCTCGTCGGCGCCGATCATGCGATAGACGCCGGGCGATTCGGGCACCGTCTGCAGGAAAGCGGAAGCGTCGAACTTCATGGCAGGAACGGATCAGAACCAGGCATGGCGCTGCGACCAGTCGCGTACGCGCTCGCGCGCCTGCAGGTAGGGTTCGAAGAGCTCGAGCTCGAAGGGATCGGGGATGCGCGGAGAACCGAGCAGTCCTTGGCGGCGGGCGATCGCATCGGGTGCCGCCTGGGGCCACGCCGCTTCGAGCAGGTGCGCCACCCAGTCGGGGCGATTGCACACGAGCGCCAGGTCGCAACCGGCCGACAGCGCCGCCGCGACGCGGGACTGAGGCTCATCCCCCGCGGCCCCTGCCCCGGCCATGCCCAGATCGTCGGAGAGGATGGCCCCGCGGAAACCGAGCCGTTGGCGCAGCACTTCGCCCAGCCAGAAGGCGGAAAACCCCGCAGGTTCCGGGGCACAGCGTTCATAGCGCACGTGGGCGGGCATGACGCCGGCCAGCGAACGCAAGAGTCGATGGCGGTAGGGCACGAGGTCGCGCTGCCAGATCGCCTCGAAAGGGCGGGAATCGACCGGCAGCGTCTCGTGCGAATCGGCCGCCACCGCACCGTGACCGGGAAAGTGCTTGCCGACGGCGCGCACCCCCATCATGGCAAGCCCCGCCACCAGCGCCTGGGCAAGGCGCGCGACCACGGCGGGATCGTGACTGAAGGCGCGATCGCCGATCACCGCGCTCACGCCAGCTTCGACGTCGAGCACCGGCGCGAAAGTGAGATCGATGCCGTGCGCGGCGAGTTCCGCGCCGAGGACGAGGCCGACGTCGTAGGCCAGCATCACCGCCCGCTCGGGATCACGCTCGTATTCGTCGCCGAGCCGGCGCATGGGGGCGACCGGGGTGAAGCCGTCGCCGCGGAAACGCTGCACGCGCCCACCTTCCTGATCGACGGCGATGACCAGCGGCCCTGGGCGGGCAGAACGTATCGCCTGGACCAAGGCGGCGAGCTGGGTCGAATCGCGATAGTTGCGGGCAAAGAGGATGACGCCGCCCACGGCCGGATGGGCGAGACGGCGCAGTTCTTCCGGGCTCGGTTCGAGGCCGGCGAGATCGATCATCAAGAGGCCGGGCGGTAGGGCGGTGTGGTCCATGAGAAGGAACTTTTCAGGCGGGAGGGAAAAGCGGGGATTCGCCCTCGGCGCGCTCGAGCACGACGAAGGCAACGGCGTGCTCGCGCTCGTCGGAGAGGCTCAGGTGCGCCCGCAGGCCGGCCGCGGCGAGTCGCGCCGCGAGCGCCTCGGCGAAGGCGAAGAAGGGGCGTCCGCGCGCGTCGTGCGCCACCCATAGATCCTGCCAGCCGAGCGCCGCCCCAAGCCCGGTGCCCCAGGCCTTGGCGAAAGCCTCTTTGGCGGCGAAGCGCTTGGCGAGCAGGCGCTCGGGCGCGAGGGCGCGGGAGAAGGCTTCCCGCTCGGCCGGGGCGAGGATGCGTTCGGCAAAGCGCGTACCGTGGCGCGCCAGCGCCGCGGCGAGGCGATCGATGCGCACGAGGTCGGTACCCACGCCGACGATCATCGGGCCGCGGCCTCGCGCATCAGCCGCTTCATTTCGCGCACGGCCTCGCGCAGGCCGGTGAAGACGGCGCGGCTGACGATGGCATGGCCGATGTGCAGTTCCCGCACGCCCGGTAGCGCCGCCACCGGCTGGACGTTGTAGTAGTTGAGGGCATGCCCGGCGTTGAAGCGCATGCCCAGCCCTACGATCGCCTCCCCCGCGCGGCGCACCTTGTCGAGTTCGGCCTGCACGGCGGGACGCTCCAGATCGCGCCCGGCGGCATGGAAGGCGTGGGCATAGGGACCGGTATGCACCTCGCACACTTCGGCGCCGATGCGGCTCGCCGCCTCGACCTGGCGGGGATCGGCATCGAGAAAGACGCTGACGACGATGCCGGCGTCGCGCAAACGGGAGACCACGCCACGCAGGCGGGCCTCGTCGCGCACGATGTCGAGCCCCCCTTCGGTGGTGATCTCCTGGCGCCCCTCGGGAACCAGCATGGCCATCTCGGGTTTCAGGGAACAGGCGATCGCCACCATTTCGTCGGTGGGCGCCATTTCGAGATTGAGCTTGATCTGGGTGAGCTCGCGCAGGCGCCGGACGTCGGCGTCCTGGATGTGACGGCGATCCTCGCGCAGATGGACCGTGATGCCGTCGGCCCCGCCGAGGTGCGCCTCCACCGCGGCCCACACCGGATCAGGCTCATAGGTGCGGCGCGCCTGGCGCAGGGTGGCAACGTGGTCGATGTTCACTCCGAGTTCGATCATTCGAGCAGCTCCCGTAACATGCGTCGTGCTTGCAATTCCTGCCCGTCGAGGGCGTGGTCGATGAGCCGGCGCGTGAGCGCGCGCACTTCGGCGAGCGTCTCCGGCCGGCTCCAGCGGCCGGCGCGTACGTCTTCCAGCGTCTCGGCGCTCAGTATTGCCTCGCCTGATCTTGCCGTTTCCCCCTCAGCAAGCAGCACCAGGCCCGCACGCGGCTCGAAGCGGTAGCGCCCGGCTGCGGCTTGCGGCCAATCCAGACCGTAGCCCAGCGCGGCGAGGAAGGCGAGCTCGAAGCGGCGCAGCACGGGCGAGAGCGCCTCCCCCCTGGCGAGCGCGCGCACCGCTGTGTCATAGGCGAGAAAGACCTCGCGATGGGGATCCTCGCGCGCGAGCAGCCGCAGCACCAGCTCGTTGAGATAATACCCGCACCACAGAGCCCTTCCTCGCGGCAGCGGCACACCCCCCGCCCACTCGGCCCGCGTGAGGGTACGCACTTCGCCCGCCCCTCTCCAGCCGAGCACGAGGGGCTGGAAAGTGAGCAGCACCGGGCGCAGCTGGGAGCCAGGGCGGCGCGCCCCTTTGGCGGCAAGCGCCAAGCGCCCGTGTTCGAGCGTGAGCACCTCGAGCAGCAGGCTCGTTTCACGCCAAGGCCGCGCGTGCAAGACGTAGGCGGGCTCGGCCTCGACCCGTTGCCGCCGCGTCATGCGCCCTCAGCCGTCGTAGCCCAGAGAGCGCAGCGCCTGTTCGTCGTCGGCCCAGCCGCTGCGCACCTTGACCCAGACTTCGAGATAGACGCGCGCCTCCAGCAGATTTTCCAGCTCCTGGCGTGCCTCGGTGGCGATGCGCTTGATGCGCTCACCCCCGCGGCCAATGATGATGGCTTTGTGCGGTTCGCGCTCGACGATCACTGAAGCATAGATACGGCGCAAGTTTCCCTCGGTTTCGTAGCGCTCGATCTCCACGGCGATGCCATAGGGCAGCTCGTCGCCCACGAGGCGGAAGACTTTTTCCCGCAGGTATTCGGCGGCGAGGAAACGCTCGCTGCGGTCGGTGATCATGTCGGGGTCGTAGATCGGCTCGCCCTCGGGCAGATAGGGTTCGAGGGCCCGCAGGAGCTCGTCGGTGTGCTCGTCCTTTTCCGCCGACAGCGGCACGATCTCGGCGAAGGGGCGGCGCTGCGCCATTTCGGCGATGAAGGGCAGCAGCAGCTTCTTGTCTTTCAACCGGTCGACCTTGTTGATGACGAGCACGACCGGCACGTGCTCCGGCAGCAGGTCCATGACCTGAGCATCCTCGGCCGTGAAGCGGCAAGCCTCGATCACGAAGACGATGACGTCGACCTCGGAGAGCGCCTGGGTGACCGTGCGGTTCATCAGCCGGTTGAGGGCGCGCTTGTGCCGCGTCTGGAAGCCGGGCGTGTCGACGAAGACGAACTGCGCCCGGTCGGTGGTGAGGATACCGTGGACACGGTGGCGCGTCGTCTGCTGCTTGCGCGAGACGATGCTCACCTTGTGGCCGACGAGGCGGTTGGTGAGGGTGGATTTGCCGACGTTGGGCCGGCCGACGATGGCGGCATAGCCGGCGCGAAAGGCGGAAGCAGAAGAAGTATCGTTCATCGGAACTCAGGCAAAGTGCCCGCAGGGCGCGGGCAAGGGTTCAGGTCTCTCCCAACTGCGCCAGGATCTTGGCGGCGGCGTCTTGTTCGGCGGCGCGGCGGCTGGGCCCTTCGCCCTCGGCGGAAAGCCCGATCGCCTCGGCCTGCGCCCGCACCCTGAAGTGCTGCGCGTGCGCCGGGCCGCTGACGCTGACGATCTCGTAGCGCGGCACGGGGTGATGCCGCCCTTGCAGCCATTCCTGCAGGCGGGTCTTGGGATCCTTGAGGCGTTCGAGCGGGCCGAGCGCGGCGAGTTCCGGCTCGAGAACGCGCGCCACCAGCTCGCGCGCGGCCTCATAGCCACCGTCGAGCAGCACCGCGCCGACGATGGCCTCCAGCGCGTCGGCAAGGAGCGAAGGGCGACGGTTGCCGCCGGCGCGCCGCTCGCCCTCGCCGATGACGAGCAACTCGTCCAGCCCCAGGCGCAGGGCGGCTGCGGCCAAAGTTTCTTGGCGCACGAGGCTCGCGCGGGCGCGCGAGAGGATCCCTTCAGGCTCCTCGGGATAGCGGCGATAGAGGAGCTCGGCCACCGCCAGGTCGAGCGCGGCATCGCCGAGGAACTCTAGGCGCTCGTTGTGTCCTTCGCCCGCGCTACGGTGTCTGAGGGCGGTGGTGAGCAGATCGAGATCGTGGAAACGATAAACGAGGCGCTCCTGCAGCGCCTGCCACCGTCTTCCTGCCTCACTCATGGCGCGCCTATCGTACCGTGGGCCTCGAAATCGAAGGCGAGGCTGACGTTGGCGAACAAGGGAACGAGGCGCTGGTAATGGACTTCGATTTTCGTGCGCCCCTCTTCGCGGGTGATGACGAGGTCGCGCCCACTCACGGAAGTGAAATCATCGATCGTGGCGAACTTGTCGAATTCGCTGCGTAGCTGCGAGGGCGGGGTCTGCGGCTCGGCCCGCTGGGCGAGCTCGGAGATGGCGCGTTTGACTGCGGCATATTCGGTATAGACGGGAACGATGCGCAGGGCGAGGATCAGCCCGAGGCCGACGATCACGCCCCAGAAGATCACTCCCAGCAAGCTGACCCCGCGTTGCCCCCGTCTCATCACTGTGTCCATGCCTGCGCTCCTTTTCATTGGATTCGACCGATGCGCGACAGGTCGGAGAGGTTCAGCCAGATGAAGAAGGCCTTGCCGACGATGTTTTCCTCCGGCACGAAGCCCCACACCCGGCTGTCGCTGCTGCCGTCGCGATTGTCGCCCATGACGAAATAGTGGCCAGGCGGCACGAAGCAGCGCACTCCCCGCCGGTTGTATTCGCAGCGGTCGGCATAGGGAAACTCGAGCCGCTGCGTGACGAAAGGAGGGGCGACGTCATCGACGAGGATGTCGTGCGGATGCTCTCCCAGATGCTCGCGCCAGCGGGTGGAATAATACAACCGATCGGGATGGAAATAGTCCGGTAGCGGGTCGTATTGTACCGGCACGCCATTGATGCGCAGCTTCTTGTCGAGATATTCGACGTAATCCCCCGGCAGGCCGACGACGCGCTTGATGTAATCGACCGAAGGATCGGCCGGGTAGCGGAATACCATGACCTCGCCGCGCTGCGGGTGCCCCACGGGGATGACGACGCGGTTCAATAGCGGCAGGCGGATGCCGTAGGAGAATTTGTCGACCAGGATGAAGTCGCCCACGAGCAGCGTCGGGATCATCGAGCCGGAGGGGATCTTGAACGGCTCGACCACGAAGGAGCGCAATGCAAAGACGGCGAGGATCACCGGAAAGAAGCTCGCTCCATATTCGACCCACCAGGGTGCAGGAGCGCCCTCTGGGCGGCGTTTGCCCGCCACCCAGCGATCGAACGCCCACAGCACGCCCGTGGCGAGCGTGAGCAGAAAGAGGATCAGCGCGAAATTCATGGTTCCCTGCCTTGGACGAGTGCAGCGAGGCCGCTCAGGCTTCGTCGGTACGCAGCACCGCGAGGAAGGCTTCCTGCGGGATCTCGACGTTGCCGACCTGCTTCATGCGTTTCTTGCCGGCCTTTTGTTTCTCCAGCAGCTTTTTCTTGCGCGAGATGTCGCCACCGTAGCATTTGGCGAGCACGTTCTTGCGCAGCGCCTTGATCGTCTCGCGCGCGATGATGTGCGAGCCGATCGCCGCCTGCAACGGCACGTCGAACATCTGCCGCGGAATGAGGCTGCGCAGTTTCTCCACGAGCTCGCGACCGCGGCGCTGGGCGCTGGCGCGGTGCACGATCACCGAGAGCGCATCGACTTTCTCGCCATTGACGAGCACGTCGAGCTTGACGAGATCGGCCGGGCGGTATTCCTTGAATTCGTAGTCGAGCGAGGCATAGCCGCGCGACACGGACTTCAAGCGGTCGAAGAAGTCCATCACCACTTCGTTCATCGGCAGCTCGAAGATGGCGTGCACCTGGCGGCCGTGGTAGCGCAGGTCGATCTGCACGCCGCGCTTCTGGTTGCACAGGGTGAGCACGGGGCCGAGGTAGTCCTGCGGCACGAAGATGTGCGCGGTGATGATGGGTTCGCGGATCTCTTCGATCTTGCTCGGATCGGGCAGGCGCGAGGGGTTTTCGATGCGCTGCACCTCGCCCGAGCGCAGCACCACTTCATAGACGACCGAAGGCGCCGTGGTGATGAGGTTCTGGCCGAACTCGCGCTCGAGCCGCTCCTGCACGATGTCCATGTGCAGCAGTCCCAGGAAGCCGCAGCGAAAGCCGAATCCCAGCGCCTGCGAGGTCTCGGGCTCGAACTGCAGCGCCGCGTCGTTCAACTTGAGCTTTTCGAGCGCCTCGCGCAGGGAATCGTATTCGCTCGACTCCACCGGATAGAGGCCGGCGAAGACCTGCGGTTTGATCTCGCGGAAGCCGGGCAGCGGCTCGGCGGCGGCGCGGGGCAAGGTGGTGATCGTGTCGCCGACCTTGGCGGCGCGCAATTCCTTGATGCCGGCCACCACGAAGCCCACTTCGCCACACTCGAGCGCGTCGCGCTCGAGCGAGCGCGGCGTAAAGACGCCGAGCCGCTCGATCGTATATTCGGCCCCGGTCGACATCAGGCGGATGCGCTCGCCGCGGGCGAGCCGCCCGTCGACCACGCGCACCAGCATGACGACGCCGACGTAGTTGTCGAACCAGGAATCGATGATGAGCGCGCGGGTGGGCGCGTCGGGCCGGCCACGCGGCGGCGGCACCCGGCGCACCACGGCTTCGAGCACCTCTTCGATGCCCAGCCCCGTCTTGGCCGAGCACAGCACGGCTTCGCTCGCATCCACGCCGATGACGTCTTCGATCTCGGCGCGCGCGCGTTCCGGATCGGCCTGCGGCAGGTCGATCTTGTTGAGCACCGGCACCACCTCGACACCGAGCTCGATGGCGGTGTAGCAGTTGGCCACCGTCTGCGCCTCCACCCCTTGGGAAGCGTCGACCACCAGCAGCGCCCCCTCGCAGGCCGACAGCGAGCGGCTCACCTCGTAGGAGAAATCGACGTGCCCCGGGGTGTCGATGAGGTTGAGCTCGTAGGTCTGGCCGTCGCGCGCCCGGTAGCTGAGCGTGGCGGTCTGCGCCTTGATGGTGATGCCGCGCTCGCGCTCGAGATCCATCGAGTCGAGCACGCGATCTTCCATCTCGCGCTCGGACAGGCCGCCGCAATACTGGATGAGCCGATCGGCGAGCGTAGACTTGCCATGGTCGATGTGGGCGATGATCGAGAAGTTGCGTATGTTTTTCATCGGCAAACAAAAAAAGCCCCGCAGGGCAGTGAGGAGCGGCAAGGACGGTTCATTGGGATCATTCTAACGGAAAACGGGATAAATAGGCATGAACTTTTGCCGCATCGCAGCGATGGCGGCACAACTCCACGTTGCCATGCAGCACGACCGGAATCGCCCGGCCGTAGCGCTCGCGCCAGGCCGGATCCGCATCGACATCCCGTTTGACCACGGAAAAGCCATGGCGTTGCGCGATGGGCGCCAATTCTTCCAGCATCTCATCGCACAGATGGCATTGCGGGCGCGACAGCAGCCACAGTTCGCGCGAACGCGGCACTTCAGGACCCCCCTTTGCGCGTCATGGCGGCCAAGAGGGCTTGCAGCGTCGCAGACGGCACTTCCCCCATGGCGGTACGCAAGGCACCCGGATCCTGGCGCCGCACCACCGTCGTCGCGCCGAAACGTTCGACTTGCTCGGAGGTCTCGGTTCCCTCCCAGGGCTCGAAGAAGACCGACACGGTAACGAGCCCATCACCGATGAGCCACTGCGTGACCGTCTTGCCCGAGGGACCGCGGCGCTGCAGGATCCCCTCGAGCTGAAACCCGGACGGCAAGGCGCCGAACTCCCAGCCGGTTTCACTGGCGCCAACGGATTTGCCCCGCAGGTCGACGTGCCGCCACTCGCTGCGGGAGGAGAATTTCTGCCGGACGACGGCGGTCTGGGTCGCGGCGCCCAAATGAAAATCGGAGAAAGTCTGCGTTTCCAGGGCGCGGGCCGGCGTTTCTTCCCACACCACCCGTTTGAGCACGACCGCGCTTTCCCGATCGATCCACCAATCCTGCCCGAAGCGCAAGGCATCGCGCGGCACGAAGCGCACGCCGAGCACCTCGCGCCCGGCGACGCGGTCCATGCCCAAGGATTCGAGACGGTAGGACGATTCGATGCGACCGACGGAGCCGACCGGATGATAGGAAAGCCCCGCGGCCCCGGCAGCGCGATCGATCAGGACGACGCGATCCTCGGGCAGGAAACAGCGGACCTCGTCGCCGATGCGTATGGTCTCGCGCGGCGCGCCTTCTAGCACCTCGACCCATTCCAGGGGCTTGCCGTCGGCGAGCAGATGGGTCACGCGCAGGGTCTGCATCTTGTCACCGATCTGCAGGACCACCGTACCGTGATAATCGGCGGCAGAAGGGGCGAGCGCCCGTTCGACCCAACGCTGCAGGTCTTCTGCCGCCCGGGCGGAGGCGGCGGCGAGCACGGCAGCGAGGCACAGCGCCACCGTCAGTGTGCGAGCCACGGGCATCAATGCGTACCTCGCGTCTGCGCCATCACTCGGGCATAACGAAGGCTGCCGGGACCATTGGCCCCATGCGCGTTGCCATAGGCCACCCAGTAGAAGCGCTCGTCGACGCTCGCCTCCTCCTGGACCTGGGGAGCCGCATCGGCAGCAGCCTGGCGCAGGGGCAAGGCCTCGCCGCCCGCTTCACGCGGCGCCTGCCACACGGCCCAGCCAGCGGTGGCGACCACCGCCACGGCGGCGGCCGTGGCCATCCAGCGCAGACGGGGCTCGTTGGCGGCAGGTCGCCGGGGCAGCGGCACGACTGCCAGGGCTGGAGCCTCGGCGTCTATGCGGGCAAGGATGGATGCCCGTAGATCACGCATCGGCGTGGCGAGCTCTCCGCGCAGCGCTTCGCCAATGAGATGATAGGCCGCCCAGCGCCCCGACAATGCCGGGTCGCTCGCGAGCCGTTCGGCCCAAAACGCGGCGTCAGCGCCGTCGAGCTCACCATCGATCAGGGCCGACAGCGCTTCTGGAGTCGTTTTCGTGTCGCGCATCATGTCGTTTCCTACCAACGTCGATCTGGGGCCGTGTCGAGCAGCGGCCGCAAACGGTGTGCGATCGCCTCCCGGGCGCGAAAGATCCGCGAGCGCACGGTGCCGATCGGGCAGCCCATCACCTGGGCGATTTCTTCATAGCTGAGCCCTTCGAGCTCGCGCAGCGTGATCGCGATGCGCAATTCTTCGGGCAGGGACTGGATCGCCTCTTCCACCGTCTGGGCGATCTCCTGGGTGAGGAGCAGGTTTTCCGGTGTCTCGCTGTCGCTGAGCGTGTCGAGTTCGTCCCACGTCTCTCCCTCCTCCGTTTCATGGACGGTGGCACTCACCGCTGGACGGCGGTTGGAGGCCATCAGGTGATTCTTTGCGGTGTTGATGGCGATGCGGTAGAGCCAGGTGTAGAAGGCGCTGTCGCCGCGAAACGAGTCGAGCGCCCGATACGCCTTGATGAAGGTCTCCTGCGTCAAGTCTTCCACCTCCGCCGGGTCGCGCACCAGGCGCGACAACAACCGCTGCACCTTGCGCTGGTATTTCGACACGAGCAGCCCGAAGGCGTTCTTGTCGCCTTGCCGCGCGCGCGCCACGAGCTGTTGGTCGATTTCTCGGTTGGTCATCGAAAGCGAGCCTGACTTCCCTGTCGGAAGTTCATTATACCCACTCGCTTCGCCGACATTTGCCGAAATCGACTTCGGGAGCGGCGATTTGGTTCCGCCGTTGTGATACCCTTCGATTCCCCACCCCCTCTTTCCTGTCCGCGATGGAACACTTCGACGTCCTCATCCTCGGCAGCGGCCTCGCTGGTCAGAGCGTGGCGCTGAAACTCGCCGACCAATACAAGGTCGCCCTCGTCACCAAGCGCACCTTGATGGAGAGCGCCAGCGCCTATGCCCAAGGGGGCATCGCGGCGGTGCTCGACGATGCCGACAGCATCGAAGCGCACGTGCGCGACACGCTCGTAGCCGGCGCAGGGCTGTGCGACCCGAAAGCCGTGCGCTTCGTGGTCGAACGCGGCAAGAAAGCCATCGACTGGCTCATCGCCCAAGGGGTGCCGTTCTCGCGCGACGAGCGCGGCCAGTACCATCTCACCCGCGAGGGCGGACACTCGCAGCGGCGCATCATCCACGCGGCGGATGCCACCGGTGCGGCCGTGCAGCAGACGCTCACCGCCAAGGTGAAAGCGCATCCGAACATCCAGGTGTTCGAGCACCACATCGCGATCGACCTCATCACCGGCGCGAAGATCGGTCGGCCCGAACTGGGGTGCCTCGGCGCTTATGTCTTCGACCGGCAGGCCGGACACGTGCGCACCTTCTCCGCCGGGCACACGGTGCTCGCCACCGGCGGCGCGGGCAAGGTCTACCTCTATTCGACCAACCCGGACACCGCCACGGGCGATGGCATCGCCATGGCCTGGCGTGCCGGCTGCCGCGTGGCAAACATGGAGTTCATCCAGTTCCATCCCACCTGCCTCTATCACCCGCACGCCAAGTCTTTCCTCATCAGCGAGGCAGTGCGCGGCGAAGGCGGCATCTTGCGGCTGCCCAATGGCGAGCGCTTCATGCCAAAACACGACCCGCGCGCCGAACTCGCGCCGCGCGACATCGTGGCGCGCGCCATCGACTACGAAATGAAGCGGCTCGGCATCGAGTGCGTCTATCTCGACATCACGCACAAGGATGCGGACTGGATCCGCAGCCATTTTCCCAACATCTACGCGCGCTGCCTGGAACTGGGCATCGACATCACCAAGCAGCCGATCCCGGTGGTGCCGGCGGCGCACTATACCTGCGGCGGCGTCAAGGTGGATCTGGCTTCCCGCACCGATCTGCCGCACCTCTACGCGGTGGGCGAGTCGACCTGCACGGGGCTGCACGGCGCCAATCGCCTGGCGAGCAATTCGCTGCTCGAGTGCCTCGTCTTCGGGGAAGCCGCGGTGCAGGACATGCTGGCGCAGCCTCGGCGCGCGCCCCTGCCGCTGCCCGACTGGGACGAGAGCCGCGTGACCGACGCCGACGAGGAAGTGGTGATCGCGCACAACTGGGACGAGCTGCGCCGCTTCATGTGGGACTACGTCGGCATCGTGCGCACGACCAAGCGCCTGCAGCGGGCGATGCACCGCATCCGGTTGCTGGAGCGCGAGATCGCCGAGTACTACGCGAATTTCCGGGTGAGCAACGACCTCATCGAGCTGCGCAACCTGGTGACGGTGGCCGAGCTCATCGTGCGCTGCGCGCTCAGACGAAAGGAGAGCCGCGGCTTGCATTACACCAAGGACTATCCCGAGATGCTGCCGGTCGCCCGCGATACCATCCTAAGACCGCGGCGGCCGGCCAGTGGCACACCAGTGCGCCAAAGCCCAACGGTCTGACTCGGACAAGGACGGCAGCTCGATGAGATAAGTTGCGCCGCGGCCGCCGCGCCGCGGGCAAGCGCGCAAGATCACCCAGGGGCCGAAGCGCCAGGCGTCGGTGCGATGGCGCGGCGCATCGTCCGCGGCAAATGCAAGGTGGTGGCCGGGCCACAACCACAGGGCCTTCGTAGCGGAACACGACCGGTGCCACCGGATGCCGACAGCCACAAAGGCGACGGCGAGTGCGACCGCCTTGGGCCAAGGAAAATATACGAAGGAGAGGACGAACCCCGCCGCGACCAGAGCGAGCGCCAGGCCGGTCGAATACCGCGGCAAGGGCACGACGAGCCGGTAGGGCTGCGCCGTACCCTCCATGGATCAGACCCGCTTGAAGAGCAGCGTGCCGTTGGTGCCGCCAAAGCCGAAGGAATTGGACAGGGCGGCACGGATGCGCGTGGGGCGGGCGACGTTGGGACAATAATCCAGATCGCACCCCTCGCCGGGCTCTTCGAGGTTGATGGTGGGCGGCACGATCTGCTGATGCAGCGCGAGCACGGTGAATACGGCCTCCACCCCGCCGGCCGCGCCCAGCAGGTGCCCGGTCATGGACTTGGTCGAGCTCACCACCAGCTGCCGCGCGTGCTCGCCGAAAGTGCGCTTCACCGCCAGCGTCTCGGCCACGTCGCCCAGCGGCGTGGAAGTGCCGTGGGCGTTGATGTAGTCGATCTCGTCGGGCGCCATCCGCGCGTCTTTGAGCGCGTTGCGCATGCAGCGCATCGCCCCATCGCCATCCTCGCACGGCGCCGTCATGTGGAAGGCGTCGGCGCTCATACCGTAGCCGGCCACCTCGGCATAGATGCGCGCGCCGCGGGCCTTGGCGTGCTCGTATTCCTCGAGCACCAACACCCCTGCTCCCTCACCGAGCACGAAACCGTCGCGGTCTTTGTCCCAGGGGCGGCTCGCCCGTTCGGGCTCGTCGTTGCGCGTGGAGAGCGCCTTGGCCGAGGCGAAGCCGCCGATCGCCAGCGGCGTCACGGTCGATTCGGCCCCGCCGGCGATCATCACATCGACGTCACCGTACTGAATCATGCGCGTCGCCTCGCCGATGCAGTGCGTGGCGGTACTGCAGGCGGTCACCATCGCCAGGCACGGCCCCTTGATGCCGAAATGGATCGACAGGTGGCCGGAGATCATGTTGATGATGGTGGCGGGAATGAAGAAAGGCGAGATGCGCCGCGGGCCACTTTTGAGGAATTCGCCGTGCGTCTCTTCGATCATCGGCAGACCGCCGATGCCGGAGCCGATGTTGATGCCGATGCGCTCGGAATTGTCTTCGGTGATCTCAAGCCCCGAATCGCGCACGGCCTGGATGCCGGCCGCCATCCCGTAGTGGATGAAGGTATCCATGCGGCGCGCTTCTTTCTTGGGGATGTAGGCCTCGACGTCGAACCCCTTGACCTCGCCGGCGATGCGCACCGGAAAACCGGAAGCATCGAAACGGCTGATGGGAACGATGCCGGAGCGCCCGGCGACGATGTTGGCCCAGGCTTCTTCGACGGTATTGCCGACCGGGGAAATGATCCCCATCCCGGTGACGACGACTCTGCGACGGGTCAAGGTTGGCTCCGCGGGAGAAGAAAAAGGATTATTTCTTGACGTGATTGGTGATGTAGTCGATGGCCTGCTGCACCGTGGTGATCTTCTCGGCGTCTTCGTCCGGAATCTCGCATTCGAATTCTTCTTCCAGCGCCATCACCAGTTCGACGGTGTCAAGCGAATCGGCGCCGAGATCGTCGACGAACGAGGATTCGTTCTTGATCTCGGATTCATTGACGCCCAGCTGCTCGGCTACGATTTTCTTGACACGCTGCTCGATGTTTTCCATTTCAGGAAACTCCTTGAACGGGATGTGGAAAAAACGGGGTTATTCTACCAAACTTGGGAAGTTTGCAACGGAAGGTTACACCATCAAGCGGCCATGTACATGCCGCCATTGACGTGCAGCGTCGCGCCGGTGACGTAGGAGGCCGCCGGCGAAGCGAGAAAGAGCACCGCCGCGGCCACCTCTTCGGGCGCGCCGAACCGCCCCAGGGCGATGCGGGCGGCCAGGCCGTTGCGGGCTTCGTCGCCGAGCGCCCGGGTCATGTCGGTGTCGATGAAGCCAGGGGCGACGCAATTGACCGTGATGCCGCGGCTACCCAGCTCCAGCGCGAGCGAGCGGCTCATGCCGGCCACGCCCGCTTTCGCCGCGGCGTAATTGGCCTGACCGGGATTGCCCGAGTGCGCCACCACGGAGGTGAGATTGACGATGCGGCCGTAACGCGCCTTCATCATCCCCTTGAGTACGAGCTTGCACAGGCGAAAGGTCGCCTTGAGGTTGGTGTCGAGCACGGCATCCCACTCTTCGTCCTTCATCCGCAAGGCGAGGTTGTCGCGGGTGATGCCGGCATTGTTCACCAATACGGCGATGGGACCGTGATCCCGTTCGACAGCGCCGATGAAGGCGGCGGCCGCAGCGGCGTCGGTGACGTCGAGCCGCATTCCTTCGCCGGCGATACCCTCGGCGCGCAGCGCCTCGGAGATGGCGGCGGCGCCCTCATCGGTGGTCGCCGTGCCGATCACCTTGGCCCCCGCCTGTCCCAGGGCGAGCGCGACGGCGCGTCCGATGCCGCGGGAGGCGCCGGTGACGACGGCCGTCTGGCCGTCGAGGCGAAACTGGATCATGTCTTCCCCTTGTCCTCGTTAGCTCTGGGCAGCAAGCGCCTCGAGCGCCGCACGCAGGCTCGCCGCGTCGGCGAGCGCCCCACCGTCGAGATCCTTGACGATGCGCTTGGTGAGCGCGGCGAGTACCTTGCCGGGCCCGCATTCATAGACGTGCGTGATGCCGCGGCGGGCCGCCTCTTCGATCGTCTCGATCCAGCGCACGGGGCGCCAGGCCTGCTCGACGAGCGCCCGGCGGATCTCTTCGGGGTCGCGGTGTTCGGCGACATCGACGTTGTGCAGCACGGGAATGCGCGGCGGGCGCAGCGCGATGCCCGCGAGGCGCTCGGCCAGACGCTCGGCGGCCGGCTTCATCAGTTCGCAGTGAAAAGGAGCGCTCACGGGTAGCGGCACGGCGCGCTTGGCCCCGGCCTCTTTGGCGAGTACCGCGGCGCGCTCGACGGCCCCCTTGTGCCCGGCGATGACGATCTGCCCCGGGGCATTGAGATTGGCCGGGGCGACGGTCTCGCCGGTCTCGGCAGCGGCCTGGCGACAGACGGTTTCCACGGCCGCGGCATCCAACCCCATCACCGCGGCCATGGCACCGACCCCGGCCGGAACCGCCTCCTGCATCGCTTGGGCGCGCAACCGCACGAGAGGCAACGCATCGGCGAACGACAGGCTTTCGGCAGCCACCAGCGCCGTATATTCCCCCAGGCTGTGTCCGGCAAGGAGCGCCGGCTCGGGGCCACCCAGAGCGCGCCAGGCACGCCACACGGCCACGCCGGCCGTGAGCATGAGGGGTTGGGTGTTGACCGTGAGCGAGAGCCGCTCGGCCGGGCCGGACTGGGCCATCTCCCACAGATCCTCGCCGAGCACGTCGCTCGCCTCGGCAAAGGTCTCACGGATGGCCGGCAGCCCCTCATAAGAAGCCATCATACCGACGGACTGCGAGCCTTGGCCGGGGAACACGAACATGAAGCGCATGATTCTCCGTCTCCTCAATAGCGCAGCAGCGCCGCGCCCCAGGTAAACCCGCCGCCGATCCCTTCGAGCAACAGCGTCTGGCCGGGACGGATCTTGCCCTCGGCGATGCCGGTATCGAGCGCCAGCGGAATGGAAGCCGCCGAAGTGTTGCCGTGCCGATCCACGGTGCTGATGACCCGCTCGAGCGGCAAGCCCAGGCGCTTGGCCGTAGCCTGCAGGATGCGGACGTTGGCCTGATGCGGGATCAGCCAGTCGAGCGCCTCCACCGGAAGCTTGGCCAGATCGAGCACCTCGTGCGCCACCTCGGCGAGCACCTGGACCGCGAACTTGAATACCGCCTGCCCCTCCATGCGCACGAAGGGGTCGCCCTGTACCTTGCCCGCGCCCACCTGACCCGGCACCCATAGCTCGGCATGGTGCCGCCCGTCGGCGTGCAGGCGCGTGGCGAGGATGCCGGGCAGTTCGTCGGCTTCGAGTACGATGGCACCGGCCCCGTCGCCGAAGAGCACGCAGGTGGAGCGGTCGTTCCAATCCAGAATGCGGGAGAAGACCTCCGCCCCGACCACCAGGGCCCGGTGCGCCTCCCCCAGGCGCAGGAATTTGTCGGCGAGCGCCAGCGCATAGATGAAGCCGCTGCACACCGCCTGCACGTCGAAGGCGGGCGCCCGGTTGGTCATGCCGAGCTTGGCCTGCAGAAGCGTAGCGGTACTCGGAAAGACGTAATCGGGCGTGGAGGTGGCAAGCACGATGAGGTCGATGTCGTCGGGGCGGCAGTCTGCCTGCTCCAAGGCGCGACGTGCGGCCACGAGCGCCAGGTCGCTCGCCATCTCCCCCTCGGCAGCGAAGTGCCGCGCGGCGATGCCGGTGCGCGTGCGGATCCATTCATCCGAAGTTTCGATGCCACGCGCGACCAGATCGTCGTTGGTGATGGGCACACCGGGCAGATGGCTGCCGGTGCCGATGATGCGGGAAAATCTCATGACGATGACACCTCGGTGACGGGCGAAGCGGCCCGCGGCCACGCCCCGGCCATTTTTTGTTCGATGCGCTCGACCAGGCGATGCGCTGCCGCCTCGGCCGCCCGATCCAGCGCCTGGCCGAAGGCATAGGCATCGGCCCCGCCGTGGCTCTTCACCACGACGCCGCGCAGCCCCACCAGCACCGCTCCATTGTAGCGGCGCGGATCGACGCGGGCCTTGAAGTGCTTGAGCACCGGATAGGCCGCCAGCCCCATGAGGCGGGTGAGCAGATTGCGGTTGAATTCCTCGCGCAGGATGAGCGCGAGCATCTGCGCCAGGCCCTCGGTGGTCTTGAGGGCGACGTTGCCAACGAAGCCGTCGCACACCACCACATCCGCCTGACCGGAATAGATGTCCTCGACGTTGCCGACGAAATTGAGATCGGTGGTACGCAAGAGCGCCGCGGCCTCGCGCACCACCTGATTGCCTTTGATGTCCTCGGTGCCGATGTTGAGCAGCCCCACCCGCGGGCGCTCCACCTGTTCGACCGCGGATACGAGCAGCGACCCCATGATGCCGAATTGGCGCAGGTGCTCGGCGGTGCAATCGACGTTGGCCCCCAGGTCGAGCACCCAGACGCGGCTGCCGCGCGCCGGCAGCACCGTGGCGATCGCCGGGCGATCGATGCCGGGCAGCGTCTTCAGCACGAAGCGCGCGATCGACATCAGCGCCCCGGTATTGCCCGCGGAGACCGCCGCCTGCGCCCGGCCGGCCTTGATCTGCTCGATGGCCACGCGCAGGGAGGAATCCTTCTTGTTGCGCATGGCGGAAGTGGGCGCCTCGTCCATCCCGACGACCTGGGAAGCCGGCGCGAGCTCGATGCGCCCGCCAAAGCGACGCCGCAGACGCGCGACTTCCGCTTCGAGCGCCTCTGGCTGCCCCACCGCCAGCACCGACACGCCGGGGCGCCGGCGCAAGAACGCCTCGATCGCCGGCAGCGTGACCTGAGGGCCATGATCGCCGCCCATGCAATCGACGGCGAGCACGAGCGAGCCTTCGCTCTCGGAATCCGTCATGATCGGTCACAAAAAACGTGCAACCGCGGCACCAGGCAGCGCGAACGATTGCACGAGATCATCGGGCGCAGAAACGCAGGGATCACTCGCCGCTGACGTCGATCACCTTGCGGCCACGGTAAAAGCCGCTCGGCGTGACGTGATGGCGCAGATGCACTTCACCCGTGGTCGGATCGACGGCGATCGGCGGATTCTTCAGCGCCTGGTGCGCACGGTGCATCCCACGCTTGGAAGGGGACTTCTTGTTCTGCTGAACGGCCATGACCGGATACTCCTCTCGTTCGAACCGGCCGGACGATGCCGGCCAAAAAGCTGGGTATTATCTCACGAACGCTTCAACTGCGCCAAGACTGCAAAAGGCGACGGCTTCTCGCCTGCCTCCCACGGCCCCGGTGGCTCGCAGACTTCGTGCCGCGCAAAAACGGGCAACTCGAGCAGGATCTCGTCCTCGACGAGGCTCGCCACGTCAATCGTGCCGGCAAAGTGGATCGCGTCGCAGGATTCGTCCTCGAGCTCCTCGTCGGGAATGAGCTCGTCGGCGCGATACAGCGACAGGCGCCGCGCCACGGCGAAGACCCAGTCCATCGGCTCCAGACAACGCTCGCAGCGCAGCACTGCCACACCCTGCGCGCTCACCTCGAGCGCGGCACGGCCATCCTCGAGGCGCAGCCCCGAGACATGCCAGCGCACCGCCCCCAGCTCGAGCGAGGAAGCGGCCAGACGCGGCAGCTCGGCCGAGCCGAACTCGCCGGAGAGCGAAGCGGCATCCCGGGCGAACGCCAGCGGATCGGACACAATCACGTTTTGCGACATAAGTCGATAATGATAAGATTTCCCGACGTTTTTGTCAAAAAATACTACCATGCCCCGCCTGATCCTCGCCTCGACCTCCTCCTACCGCCGCCAGCTCCTCGAACGATTCGGCGTACCATTCGTCGCCATCGCTCCGCAGGTAGACGAGACGCCGCTGCCCGAAGAGCCGCCGGAACAGACGGCACGGCGACTGGCCGAAGCCAAGGCCCGCGCGGTCGCGGCAACGCTCGGCGAAGCTTGCCACGTCATCGGCAGCGACCAGGTCGCCCACCTCGGCGATGAGCGCTTCGGCAAGCCCGGCAGCGCGCAGCGCGCCATCGAGCAGTTGCGGCGCATGCGCGGACAGACGGTGGAATTCTCCACCGCCGTGTGCGTGCTCGACGAAGAGGGCCACGTCCAGACCGAACTCGTGCCCACCCGGGTGCGCTTTCGCGCCGATCTCACCGACGAGGAGATCGTGCGCTACGTCGAGCGCGAACGGCCGCTCGACTGCGCTGGCAGCGCCAAGGCCGAGGGGCTCGGCATCGCGTTGCTCGAGGCGGTCGAATCGAGCGATCCCACCGCCCTCATCGGCCTGCCGCTCATCGCTACGGCGCGGATGCTGCGCCGCCTCGGCTGGGCGCTGCCGTGACCCCGGGGCGCCTGCTGCTCATCCCCACGCCGCTCGGCGACGGAGGTCCGCCGCTGCTGCCCCCCGAGCACCTGCGCGAAATACAGCGCCTGCGCCGTTTCGTCGTCGAAAACGAAAAACCGGCCCGCGCTGCCCTCAAGCGCCTGGGACACCCGGGGCCGATCGCCGCACTCTTGCTACAGCGCCTCCCCGAATCTCCTGCCCCAGCCGCCCTGGACGTGCTGCTCGCCCCTTGCCTGGAAGGCGAGGACCTCGGTCTGATGTCGGATGCCGGCTGTCCCGGCGTGGCCGACCCGGGAGCAGCGCTGGTCGCCCGGGCGCATCGACGCGGCATCGCCGTAGTCCCCCTCGTCGGCCCCTCGGCCATCCTGCTCGCGCTCATGGGCAGCGGCCTCGACGGCCAGCGTTTCGCCTTCCACGGCTACCTGCCGATCCCGCCGTCAGAGCGCGCCGCTGCCATCGCCGCGCTGGAAGCAGAATCCCGCGCCCGGAGGCAGAGCCAGTTCTTCATCGAAACGCCGTATCGCAACGAGCGCATGCTCGAAACCCTGGCGCAGGTGCTGGTGCCGACGACGCTGCTGTGCGTGGCCTGCCACCTCACCCAGCCGGATCAGTGGATCCGCACCGCCCCCGTCGCGCGCTGGCGCGCCGAGCCTTTACCGACGCTGGGCAAGCGCCCGACCGTCTTCGGCTTCCTCGCCCAGCAATAGCGGCGCGAGCGCACGCGGCGCATCCACCACCGACAACGGCCGCAGCGCCGCGAGCGCCTCGCGCGGATGCGCTCCGTAGGCCACGCCGATGCCGGCCGTCCCCGCCGCCTGGGCCATGAGCAGGTCGTGCGTCGTATCGCCGATCATCACCGCCCGCTCGGGCGGCACGGCGAATTCCTCCAGCAGCTCCTGCAGCATCTGCGGATGCGGCTTGGAATGGCACTCATCGGCCGTGCGCGAGGCCATCACGTAGCGGCGCAGGCCCGAATGATCGAGCGCCCGCTCCAGCCCCAGCCGGCTCTTGCCGGTGGCCACCGCCACGTAGCGCCCGGCGGCCACGAGTCGCGCAAGGAGCTCCTCGACGCCGGGAAAGAGGGCGAGCTCGCCGTCATGCGATAAGTAATGGTGGCGGTAGCGCGCCGCCATCTCCGGATAGCGCTGCGGCGGCAGCTCCGGCAGCGCCTGGCGCAAAGCATCGGCCAGCCCCAGGCCGATCACGTGGCGCGCCCGCTCGGCCGGTGGCGGCGCAATCCCCAGCTCCTCGGCGGCGCGCTGCATCGCCCGGACGATGGCCGCCGTCGAATCCATCAGCGTGCCGTCCCAATCGAACACCACCAGCTCGAATGCGCTCACCCTTCCTCCCCCGGCCCCAGACCGGCCAAGAATTCCCCCAACTCCGGTGGCAGCGGCGCCTCCAGTTCGAGACGCAGCCCCGAGCGCGGATGCACGAAAGCAAGAAATGCCGCGTGCAGGAACATGCGATCGAATCCCGCTCGCGCCAACGCCTTGTTGGCGGCGAAACGGCCGTACTTCTCGTCGCCCACCAGCGGATGCCCCAGATGCGCCATATGCACGCGAATCTGATGCGTGCGCCCCGTCTTCAGTTCCACTTCGACCAGGGTATAACCCGCCTGCGGCCAGCGCCGCAGCCGCCGCACGATGCTGTGCGCGACCTTCCCTTCGGGGCTCACGCGCACGCGCCGCTCCCCTTCGGCCGTGAGGTACTTGAAGAGCGGCGCGCGCACGTGCTGTAAAGGGTGCTCGACGAGGCCATGGACCAAGGCGAGATAACGCTTGCGCACCTGTCCGGCGCGCAGGGCATCCTGCAGCGCTTTCAGGGCCGAGCGGCGCTTGGCCACCATCAGCAGGCCGGAAGTCTCGCGATCGAGCCGATGCACCAGCTCGAGCAGCGACGCCCCGGGTCGCTCGGCGCGCAAGCGTTCGATCACCCCGAACGCGACGCCGGAGCCGCCATGCACCGCCAACCCGGCCGGCTTGTCGAGGACGAGCAAGTCTTCGTCCTCATGGATCACCGGCAGCGGCGGCCCGGCGGGAATCGCCGGACGCACGGGCGCCTCGGCCACGCGCACTGGCGGCACCCGCACCCGCTGCCCTTGCGCCAGGCGCGTCTGCGCCTGTGCCCGACGCCCGTCGACGCGCACCTCGCCGCTGCGGATGATGCGATAGACATGGCTCTTCGGCACCCCCTTGAGGTGGCGCAAGAGGTAGTTGTCCAGGCGCTGTCCTGCGCCCGCCTCGTCGACGCACCACTCCTGCGCCGCGGGAGAAATTTTGCGTTCCATCATCTTCCCGAATATACTATCGCTTCGATTCACGGTCGAGTCGTCGTGCAACGTCCACCCGGAGTGGACCGACTTCGAGCGGTCGAGCCCGTCGAGAAGACGCCGTGCTCCCGCCCGACCGGAATCGAACAACCCCTCCGACCCGGCGCCCGTCTTTTCGGCGCCGCGTTGGATGAACCGGCGGAACACCAGGCTCGCCCGGCCTTATCGACTTTTTTCTCAACTTGAACGGCTCGGGCGGACACGAACAGGAATGCAGTCCGCCGCACCCCGAACGGTGCGGCAGAACCGAAGAGATGATCGACGACATGGTGCCACCGAATCCAGGCCCCACGCCTCCCGCACTGCACGGCGCAGTCCCTTGCCCCGTGCGGCCTCAACGGCCGCCGCGGAACGGCGCCTCCGCGCGCTGACGTCGACCCTCACCGGGCCGCTGCCCGTTCGCGTCCGCCCGCAGCGCGGGAGTGACGACACGATGAAACGCATGCTCTTCAACGCGACGCAGCCAGAGGAACTGCGCGTCGCCATCGTCGACGGCCAGAAGCTGATCGATTTCGACATCGAAGGATCCGGCCGCGAACAGCGCAAAGGCAACATCTACAAAGCGGTGATCACCCGCATCGAGCCCAGCCTCGAGGCGGTGTTCGTCGATTACGGCGAGGATCGCCACGGCTTTCTTCCCTTCAAGGAAGTCGCCCGCACCTACTGGAAGAGCACCGAGGCCAACGGCCGCACCCGGGTGCAGGACGCGCTCTCGGTCGGGCAAGAGCTCATCGTCCAGGTGGAAAAAGACGAGCGTGGCAACAAGGGGGCGGCGCTCACCACCTACATCTCGCTCGCCGGCCGCTACCTCGTACTCATGCCCAACAACCCGCGCGGCGGGGGCGTGTCGCGGCGCATCGACGGCGAGGAGCGCGCCGAGCTCAAAGCCCTGCTCGAGGAGCTCGACGTCCCCGAAGGCATGAGCCTGATCGCCCGCACTGCCGCCATCGGCCGCACGCGCGAAGAACTGCAGTGGGACCTCAACTACCTCCTCAAGCTGTGGCGTGCGATCGAAGACGCCGCCGCCTCGCAATCCGGCCCCTTCCTCATCTACCAGGAAAGCGCCCTGGTGATTCGGGCGATCCGCGACTACTTCCAGCCCGACATCGGCGAGATCCTCTGCGACACCGACGACATCTACGAGCAGGCGCGCCAATTCATGGCCCACGTCATGCCCGACTGCGTGCCGCGCGTCAAACGCTACCAGGACGACGTCCCCCTCTTCTCCCGCTTCCAGATCGAGCACCAGATCGAGACGGCCTATTCGCGCCAGGTGAATCTGCCGAGCGGCGGGGCCATCGTCATCGACCACACCGAAGCGCTGGTCGCCATCGACGTCAACTCCGGTCGCGCCACGAAAGGAGCCGACATCGAAGAGACGGCCTTCAAGACCAACCTGGAGGCAGCCGACGAAATCGCGCGGCAACTGCGCCTGCGCGACCTCGGCGGGCTCATCGTCATCGACTTCATCGACATGGAGTCGGCCAAGAACCAGCGCGAGGTCGAGAACCGCCTCAAGGATTCCATCAAGCACGACCGCGCCCGCGTACAGCTGGGCAAGATCAGCAAGTTCGGTCTGCTGGAACTCTCGCGCCAGCGGCTGCGTCCGGCGCTCGCCGAAACGAGCTACATCACCTGCCCGCGCTGCACCGGCACCGGCCACATCCGCAGCACCGAATCGGCCGCGCTGCACATCCTGCGGCTGATCGAGGAAGAGGCGATCAAGGAGAACACCGCTGCCGTCTACACCCAGGTTCCGGTCGACGTCGCCACCTATCTCCTCAACGAGAAGCGCGTCGACGTCGCCCGCATCGAAGCGCGGCACAAGGTGCGTATCGTCGTCATCCCCAACCGCCACCTGGAAACTCCGGCCTACGAGGTGGTGCGCCTGCGCCACGACCAGCTCGACACGCACGACGTCACCCTGGTGAGCTACGAGCTGGCCACCCCGCCCGCCCCCGAATCCAGCCGTGTCACCGAGCTCACCGAGAAACCCGCCCGACGCCAGGAAGCGGCCGTCAAGGGCATCACCCCCGAAACGCCGCCCCCTTCGCCGAGCGCACCGGCCCCCACGCCGACCCCCGCGCCTGCCGCCGAAGCCGCTGCGGCCAAACCGGCGGCCCCGGCTCCCTTGGTGCAGCGCCTCAAGTCCTGGCTGCGCAGCCTCATGGGCCCAGGCGAGGGCGAAGCAGCCAAGGCCGAAGCGCCCATCCCAGCCCCCGCGGCAGCCGAATCCGCCGCCGAAGCGCCCCGACGCCCTGAAAGCCGGCGTCAACCGCGCCCGCCCCGTAGCGCCGAAGGATCCCGCCGCAGCGAGCGGCCGCCGCGCGAACCGGGCCGGCGCCGTGAAGAAGCGACGGAACGCCGCAGCGAGCGTACGCCCGTCGAAGCGCCTCTTCCGAGCCCCGTTCCCGAAGCCCTGCCCGGCGCACCGCAAGCGCCCCGGACGCCCGTCTCCGCCCCTAGCGCCGAGCCCACGCCGTCGCCTGCCGTGGAGGAAACCGGAGAAACGCTGGAACTGGTCTTGCCAGCGGCCGGCGAGGACACCACGTCCGAGACCGTTGCCAAACGCCGCCGCCGCTCGCGCTCACGCCGCAAGGCCGTGGGTGAATCGGCAGAGGTGATCGAATCCGCCGAAACCGAAGAAACGGCGCAGGCCGAGGCCGAACCCGCTGCGAGCGATGAGGACGCCCAGGCCGTCGAGGCCCAGCCGCCGCGCAGGTCCGCGAAAAAGCGCGATGACGCCGCCGCGCCTCTGCCCGAAGCGTCATCCGCCGCCCCCGCGCCGGAAAACCTGCCCACCCTCGTGCCACCGCAACTCCCCGCGCCGACGGTCGGGCGGGACGGCGCAGGCGCGGCCTCCGAGCCCGAAGCCCTTCCCACCACGGCCACGGCCGCTCCCGCCAGCCAGACCGAGATCTCCACGCCGCGGGGCGAACCCGAGGCAGCACGGCGCGATCGGCCCGAAGGCGGGACGGCGGTCGAAATCGCCACCGTACCGCTCACCGATCTGGCTACGCCGATGCCGTCCCCAAGCGCTCCGGCCACCGAGGCGGCGCCCGCCGAGCAGACGCCGCCCAGCCGCACGGCCGCCACCCAAGAGTCGCCGGCGGTTCCAGCGGGCGAGGAAACGGCCGTCTCCGTGCCGGCAAGCGAACTCCGGCCAGAGGAGACCCCCTCCACGCCGTCCGGATCCGCCACGCCGAAGGCGGAGGTCGTGGCCCCCCCGCCGCCACCGGAGATGACGCCGCAAGCCCTGCGCGAGATCCTCGCCGCCGCCGGCCTGCAGTGGGTGGAAACCGATCCGGCCAAGCTCGCCGGGCTCAAGCCCACCGAAGTGATCGTGCAGCTCGGTCGCCCCGTGGTGCGCCCGCCCAAGGTCGAGGAAGGCCCGTTGGTGCAGGTCGAGACCAAGCAAACCGCTGCCGCATCGACGCCGGAGCTCACCGGCGAGCAGCCTCCCGCCGCCTGAAAAAGGGCGCGGCAAACGCCGCGCCCCTCACCTTGGGGCAGCTCGAAGAACCGTCGCGCAGTAGGTCATTCGAGGAGTCCCTTTCTTCGCCTGCGTTACTCCTCGAGCGATGCGTGGGGATCGGCACCGAAGACACGTTCGCGCAGGCGAAAGAGCCGGTCGCGCACCTGCGCCGCCGCCTCGAACTCCAGATTGCGCGCGTGCTCCAGCATCTCCTTCTCCAGACGGGCGATCGCCCTGGCCACCGCTTTCTCGTCGGCCGGGTCGACCGCCTCCTCCCAATGCGCCTCACCCGAAGCGGGCGCGCGGCGCACCGCGTGACGCCCCTCGCCCTCTTCGTCATAGACCCCGTCGATGATGTCCTTGATGCGCTTGGTCACGCCGCGCGGGGTGATGCCGTGCTCGGCGTTGTAGGCGAGCTGCTTGGCGCGGCGCCGTTCGGTCTCGTCGATGGCGCGGCGCATCGACTCGGTGATTCTGTCCGCATAGAGGATGGCCGTGCCGTGGAGGTTGCGCGCCGCCCGGCCGATCGTCTGGATGAGAGAGCGCTCCGAGCGCAGGAACCCCTCCTTGTCCGCGTCCAGGATCGCCACCAGCGACACCTCGGGGATGTCCAGCCCCTCGCGCAGCAGGTTGATCCCCACCAGCACGTCGAATTCGCCCAGACGCAGGTCGCGGATGATCTCCACCCGCTCGACCGTGTCGATGTCCGAATGCAGGTAGCGCGCCCGCACACCGTTCTCGTTGAGATACTCCGTTAGATCCTCGGCCATGCGCTTGGTGAGCGTGGTCACCAGCACCCGCTCACCGGCGGCCACGCGGCGCTTGGCCTCGGCGAGCAGGTCATCGACCTGGGTCGAAGCCGGCCGCACGATCACCTCCGGGTCCACCAGACCCGTGGGGCGCACCACCTGCTCCACGAGCTGCTGCTGGTGCGTCGCCTCGTACTCGCCGGGCGTAGCCGAGACGAAGATCGTCTGCGGCATCAAACGCTCAAACTCCTCCCACGTGAGCGGCCGGTTGTCGAGCGCCGAGGGCAGGCGAAACCCGTATTCGACGAGATTCTCCTTGCGCGAACGGTCGCCGCGGAACATTCCCCCGATCTGCCCCACCGTCACGTGCGACTCGTCGATGAAGAGCAGCGCATCGGCCGGCAGGTAGTCCATGAGGGTGGGCGGAGGCTCGCCCGGACGGCGTCCCGAAAGATGCCGGGAATAATTCTCGATCCCCTTGCAAAACCCCATCTCCGAGAGCATCTCCAGGTCGAAGAGCGTGCGCTGCTCCAGACGCTGCGCCTCCACCAGCTTGCCGCACTCCAATAGCCACGCCTTGCGCTCGCGCAGCTCCTCCTTGATCGAATCGATCGCGCGCAGGACGGTGGCGCGCGGCGTCACGTAGTGGCTCGAAGGATAGACGGTGAAGCGCACGAGCTTATGCACCAGATGCCCGGTGAGCGGATCGAAGAGCGTGAGGTGCTCGATCTCGTCGTCGAAGAGCTCGATGCGCAGCGCGTACTCCGCGCTCTCGGCCGGGAAGACGTCGATCACCTCGCCGCGCACGCGGAAGGTTCCGCGGCGAAAATCCGCGTCGGCGCGTTCGTACTGCATCTGCACCAGACGCTCGATGATGGCGCGCTGCCCCATGTGCTCGCCCTCGCGCAGGTGCAAGACCATCGAGTGGTAATCGACCGGATCGCCGATGCCGTAGATGCACGAAACGGTGGCCACGATCACCACGTCGCGCCGCTCCATCAGGCTCTTGGTGGCCGACAGGCGCATCTGCTCGATGTGCGCATTGACGCTCGAATCCTTCTCGATGTAGAGATCGCGGCTCGGCACGTAGGCTTCGGGCTGGTAATAGTCGTAATACGAGACAAAGTACTCGACGGCGTTCTTGGGGAAGAACTCGCGGAACTCGGCGTAGAGCTGCGCGGCGAGCGTCTTGTTCGGCGCCATCACCAGGGCCGGGCGCCCGCAGCGGGCGATGACATTGGCCATGGTGTAGGTCTTGCCCGAACCGGTCACCCCCAGCAGCGTCTGGTACATCAGCCCGTCGCGGATGCCCGCGACCAGCGCCTCGATCGCCTGCGGCTGGTCCCCGGCCGGCGGATAAGGCTGGAAAAGCTCGAACGGACTGCCGGGAAAACGCACGAAGCGCCCGCTGGAGGAAGGAAGTTCGGCCATGCTACAATTCCATTTTTCTGCGGTAGCCTTGCGACATCTTACCCCGAAGCGGGTTCCCGCAAGGCACAGCCCGATGGTCCAGCCCCAGGAGCCCCGATCCATGTCTCGCAGCCTCTTCGCCGCGGTCGAACTCGCGCCGCGCGACCCCATCCTCGGACTCAACGAAGCCTTCGCCGCCGACCCACGCCCGCAGAAAGTGAACCTCGGCGTGGGCGTGTATTACGACGAAGAAGGGCGCATCCCGCTGCTCGCCTCGGTGAAGACCGCCGAGGAAGCGCGCGTGCGTCAGGCCAAGCCGCGCGGCTACCAGCCCATCGAAGGCCCGGCGGCCTACACCGGCGCCGTCCAGCGCCTGCTCTTCGGTGCCGATTCCCCGCTGCTCGCCGAAGGGCGCGTCGTCACCGCCCAAGGGCTGGGCGGCACCGGGGCGCTGCGCATCGGCGGCGATCTGCTGCGGCGCATCGTGCCCGAAGCCACCGTCTACATCTCCGACCCCAGCTGGGAAAACCACCGCGGCATCTTCGAGGCGGCGGGCTTTCCCGTGCGCACCTACCGCTACTACGACCCCGCCACCGGCGGCGTCGATTTCGCCGGCATGAAGGCGGCGCTCGCGGCCATGGCCCCGCGCAGCATCGTCGTGCTGCACGCCTGCTGCCACAACCCCACCGGGGCCGACCTCACCGAAGCGCAGTGGCAGGAAGTCGCCCAGACCTGCGTGGCGGGCGAGCTCGTCCCCTTCCTCGACATGGCCTACCAAGGGTTCGCCGAAGGGATCGACGCCGACGCCGCGGCGGTGCACCACTTCCTCGCAGCTGGCATCCCCTTCTTCGTCTCGAGTTCGTTTTCGAAGAATTTCTCCCTCTACGGCGAGCGCGTCGGGGCGCTGTCCATCGTCACCGGCTCGCGCGACGAGGCCGAGCGAGTGCTGTCGCAGCTCAAGCGCGTCATCCGCACCAACTACTCCAACCCGCCCACGCACGGCGCGGCGCTCGTAGCCGACGTGCTCGCCTCCGGCGAGCTGCGCGCGCAATGGGAAGAAGAGCTCGGCGGCATGCGCCGGCGCATCCGCGCCATGCGCGAGGGCCTGCGGCAGCGGCTGGAAGCCGCCGTGCCGGGCAAGGACTTCTCCTTCGTCACCGAACAGCGCGGCATGTTCTCCTACACCGGGCTCACCCCCGAGCAGGTCGAACGGCTCAAGAGCGAATACGGCATCTACGCCGTGCGCTCCGGGCGTATCTGCATCGCCGCGCTCAATGCGCGCAACCTCGACTACGTCGCCGAAGCGATCGCCGCCGTCCTGCGCGGCTGAGCCCCTTTCCGCCGCCCCGCCCGGGGCGGCACTCTCTCCTCCCATGAACGAACTCGACACCTTCCTCGAACACCTCGTCTGGCGCACCCCCTCGGGCGAGGCGATCGGCTGCACGGAAAAGCGCAAAGTCCTGCGCGAGAACCTCGAAGAGCTCGCCCAGGTGCTCAAGGATGCCCTCGACGACGCGCTCCTCATGGGCGTGAGCGAACGCCAGGTGCGCGAGATCTTCCACGCCCTGATCGACCGCATCGAGAGCGACTTTTCCGAACGCGACGATTGAGCGCGACGAATCGATCCCATCGTCGGCGCTGGGGTTGCGTTTGGGCGCGGACGCATTAGAATGAAACCATGACGACACGGTATACCACCACCCCGATCCTCGAGGAGGAAGAGGCGCGGGTTTCCCCCCCGCCGTTCTATAAGGTGCTGTTGCTCAACGACGACTACACCCCCATGGACTTCGTCGTGATCGTGCTGGAGCGTTTTTTTCACATGGGCCGCGAACGCGCGACGCAAATCATGCTCAAAGTCCATCATGAGGGGATGGCAGTGTGCGGCGTCTATCCGAAAGACATCGCCGCCACCAAGGTCGAACAAGTCACGGCCTTTGCCCGGCAACACGGACACCCCCTCGCCTGCGTCATGGAGGAAGTTTGAAAATGATCGCCCAAGAGCTAGAAGTCACATTACACATGGCGTTCGTCGACGCGCGGCAGAAGCGGCACGAGTACGTCACCGTCGAACACCTGCTGCTCGCGCTGCTCGACAACCCGTCGGCGGCCGATGCGTTGCGTGCCGTGGGGGCCAATTTCGATGAACTGCGCCGAGAACTGTCGCAGTTCATCGACACGCACGTACCGCGGGTGCTGGGCAACGGTGAAGTCGACACCCAGCCCACGCTGGGTTTCCAGCGCGTCATCCAGCGCGCCATCCTGCACGTGCAATCCTCGGGCAAATCCGAAGTAGTCGGCGCCAACGTGCTGGTGGCGATTTTCGGCGAGAAGGATTCGCACGCACTCTATCTGCTGCAGCGGCAGAAGATCACCCGGCTCGACCTCGTCAATTACCTCTCTCACGGCATCGTCAAGTCGCGCAACGCCGCGCCAGGCGAAGCCGCAGCAAGCAAGGCCAAGCACGAGGGGAGTGAGGAAGAAGAAACAACGCCGCAGGGCAACGGCGGTGCGCTGGAGAATTTCACCGTCAATCTCAACCAGCTCGCCCGCGAAGGCAAGATCGACCCGCTCATCGGCCGCGAGACCGAGCTCGAGCGCGTCATCCAAACGCTCTGCCGCCGGCGCAAGAACAATCCGCTGCTGGTGGGCGAGGCCGGCGTGGGCAAGACGGCCATCGCCGAAGGGCTCGCGCGCATGATCGTCGAAGGCAAGGTACCCGAGATCCTCGCCAACGCCCAGGTCTACGCGCTCGACATGGGGGCGTTGCTTGCCGGCACGAAATACCGCGGCGACTTCGAACAGCGCCTCAAGGCCGTGCTCAAGCAGCTCAAGGAGCGGCCCAACGCCATCCTCTTCATCGACGAGATCCACACCCTCATCGGTGCGGGGGCGGCCTCGGGCGGCACGCTGGATGCCTCCAACCTGCTCAAGCCGGCGCTCTCCAGCGGCCAGCTCAAGTGCATCGGCGCCACCACCTACGCCGAATACCGCCAGATCTTCGAGAAGGATCACGCCCTGTCGCGGCGCTTCCAGAAGATCGACGTGCCCGAGCCGAGCGTGGAAGACACCATCGCCATCCTCAAGGGGCTGCGCAGCCGCTTCGAAGCGCACCACAACGTGAAATACTCGACCGCGGCGCTGCACGCCGCCGCCGAGCTCGCGGCGCGTTTCATCACCGACCGTCAGCTGCCGGACAAGGCGATCGACGTCATCGACGAAGCCGGCGCGGCGCAGAAGATCCTGCCCAAGAACAAGCAGAAGAAAGTGATCGGCAAAGGCGAGATCGAGGCGATCGTCGCCAAGATCGCCCGCATCCCGCCGCGCACCATCGCCGCCGACGACCGCGAGAAACTCGCCAGCCTCGAGCGCGACCTGAAGAGCGTCGTCTTCGGACAGGACGCGGCGATCGAAGCGCTCGCGCGCGCCATCAAGATGTCGCGCTCGGGCCTGGGCAATCCGCAAAAACCCATCGGCGCCTTCCTCTTCTCCGGCCCCACCGGCGTGGGCAAGACCGAGGTCGCGCGCCAGCTCGCCTACACGCTGGGGATCGACCTCATCCGCTTCGACATGTCGGAGTACATGGAGCGGCATACCGTCAGCCGCCTGATCGGCGCACCCCCCGGTTACGTCGGTTTCGAACAGGGTGGGCTGCTCACCGAAGCGGTGATGAAGAAACCGCACTGCGTGCTGCTGCTCGACGAGATCGAGAAAGCGCACCCGGACGTGTTCAACATCCTGCTGCAGGTGATGGACCACGGCACGCTCACCGACGCCAACGGCCGCTCGACCGACTTCCGCAACGTCATCATCATCATGACGACGAACGCCGGTGCCGAGACGATGCAAAAGAGCACCATCGGCTTCGCCTCCAAGCGTGAGGCCGGCGATGAGATGGGCGAGCTCAAGCGGATCTTCTCGCCGGAGTTCCGCAACCGGCTCGACGCGATCATCTCCTTCAAGCCGCTCGACAACGAAATCATCCAGCGCGTGGTCGAGAAGTTCCTCATGCAGCTCGAAGCCCAGCTGCACGAGCGCAAGGTCGAGGTGCACTTCACCGACGAGCTCAAGGCCTGGCTCGCCGCCAAGGGGTTCGACCCGCTCATGGGCGCGCGTCCCATGGCCCGGCTCATCCAGGACACGATCCGCGCCGCGCTCGCCGACGAGCTCCTCTTCGGGCGGCTGGTCAACGGCGGGCACGTGACGATCGACGTCGATGCCGAAGGCAAGGTGAAACTCCTCTTCGACGAAGAGGCCGTGCTCGAATCCTGAACCCGGGCGGACGCCATCCCGCGTCCGAGCTGCTGCTAGAATCTCCGGTCGTCTTCCACCGACCGGAGATTTTTTATGGACTTCCATACCGCCGACCTGTGCGACGCGCACGAAGACCGCGTGCGCGTGCTCGCCCCCATGCTGCGCTCCTATGGCGGCGCCCGCGCCGCGGGCGGGCCCGTGCGCACCCTGAAGATTTTCGAGGACAATGCCCTGGTGCGCGAGATGCTCGCTGAGCCCGGCCAGGGCGCGATGCTGGTGATCGACGGCGGAGGATCGCTGCGCCGGGCGCTCCTTGGCGACAATCTCGCCGAACTCGCGGTGAAGAACGGCTGGGCCGGAGTCGTCGTCTATGGCTGCATCCGCGATTCGGCCGCCATCGGCCGGCTTCCGCTGGGTGTCTGGGCGCTTGCCACCCATCCCATGAAAACCGTCAAGCGCGGCGAAGGGCAACGCGACGTGCCGGTGAGTTTCGGCGGCGTCACGTTCGCGCCAGGGATGTTTGCCTACGCCGACGAAGACGGCGTGATCGTATCCGACGCGCCCCTCGTATGAACCATAAAGGCGGCGTGATGCCGCGGCACGCTTGCCTTATCTTATGTCTTATATAAGACTGTTGACGTCGCGCTCGAGCTGACGTACCATGCAGCCCATGAGCTTTGCTCATGGGCTTTTTCCCCTCTCTCATGGAAGGAACCGTCATGGATCGTCAACAGCAGATCGCCGCTCTGAAAAAAGACTGGGCCGAGAACCCCCGTTGGAAAGGCATCACGCGCCCCTACACCGCCGAAGACGTGGTGCGGCTGCGCGGCTCGGTCACCCCTGAATACACCCTCGCCCGCCGCGGCGCCGAGAAACTGTGGAAGCTGCTGCACGAAGAGCCCTACATCAACTGCCTCGGCGCGCTCACCGGCGGTCAGGCGATGCAGCAGGTGAAAGCCGGCGTCAAGGCCATCTACCTCTCCGGCTGGCAAGTGGCCGCGGACAACAACGAATACCGCGCCATGTTCCCCGACCAGTCGCTCTACCCGGTCAATTCCGTGCCGGTGGTGGTCGAGCGCATCAACAACGCTTTCAAACGCGCCGATGAGATCCAGTGGAGCAAGGGACTCAACCCCGGGGACAAAGGCTGGATCGACTACTTCGCGCCCATCGTCGCCGACGCCGAGGCCGGTTTCGGCGGCGTGCTCAACGCCTTCGAGCTCATGAAGGCCATGATCCGCGCCGGCGCCTCGGGCGTGCACTTCGAAGACCAGCTCGCCTCCGTGAAGAAATGCGGCCACATGGGCGGCAAGGTGCTGGTGCCGACCTCCGAAGCCGTGCAGAAACTCGTCGCCGCACGGCTTGCCGCCGACGTCTGCGGCGTGCCCACGCTGGTCATCGCCCGCACCGACGCCGAAGCGGCCGACCTGCTCACGTCGGATCACGACGAATACGACAAACCGTTCCTCACCGGTGAGCGCACCGCCGAAGGGTTTTATCGCACCCGCAACGGTCTGGAGCAGGCCATCGCCCGTGCGATCGCCTACGCGCCCTATGCCGATCTCGTCTGGTGCGAAACGGGTACGCCGGATCTCGAATTCGCCCGTAAATTCGCCGAAGGGGTGCATGCCAAATTCCCCGGCAAGCTGCTCGCCTACAACTGCTCGCCCTCCTTCAACTGGAAGAAGAACCTGGACGACGCCACCATCGCCAAGTTCCAGCGCGAACTCGGGGCCATGGGCTACAAGTACCAGTTCATCACGCTCGCCGGCATCCACTCCATGTGGTACAACATGTTCGACCTGGCCTATGACTACGTGCGCCGCGGCATGTCGGCCTACGTCGAGAAAGTGCAGGAACCCGAATTCGCCGCCCGCGAACGCGGTTACACCTTCGTGGCGCACCAGGCCGAAGTCGGCACGGGCTATTTCGACGACGTGACCACGGTGATCCAGGGGGGACAATCCAGCGTCACCGCGCTCACCGGTTCGACCGAAGAAGAGCAGTTCCACTGATCACGAGAGAGGGGGGAGTCCGCGGCCGCACCAGACGGCCGCGCGCAGACAAAGTTGAGGCCGGGAAACCGGCCTTTTTTCTTTGACACGCTGCCCTTCGCACTCAAGCGTTCAAGCGCCGCGCAGTCCCCGTCCGAGCAGATACACCTCCGCACTGCGATCGCGCGAAGCCTTGGGCTTGCGCACCGCCACGCTGCGAAACGCCGCGCCCAACGCCCGGCGGAAGTCGTCGAACCCTTCTCCCTGGAACACCTTGATGAGAAAGACCCCTTCAGGGCGCAGGTGGCGCACGGCGAAATCGAGCGCGAGTTCCGCCAGATGCATTGCACGCGCCTGATCGACCGAGGCGATACCCGAGAGGTTGGGCGCCATGTCGCTCAGCACCACGTCGAGCACTGCGCCGGCGAGCAGCGCCTCCAGCGCCCGTTCCGTCGCCTCCTCGGTGAAATCCCCTTGCAGGAAATCCACGCCGGGAATCGGCGCCATGGGCAGCAGATCGAGGGCGAAGACCCGCCCCGTCTCCCCCACGCGCTCGCGCGCCACCTGCGACCAAGCCCCTGGCGCCGAACCCAGGTCGAGCACGCACTGTCCGCGGCGCAGCAGCCGATCCTTGTCGTCGATCTCGAGTAGTTTGAACGCCGCCCGCGAGCGGTAGCCGGCGCGGGTGGCCTCCTGCACGTAAGGATCGTTCAGATGCCGGTGGATCCAGTCCCGGTGGCTTTTGTTCTTTCCCATCGTCCTTGCGTTAAAATTCCGTTTTAGGCTGCGAAACCCCATTCCATGCGCCAGATCGACAGTCACACCCGCCGGGCGCTGCGCGCCCAGGCCCATCACCTCAATCCTGTCGTCATCATCGCGAGCAAGGGCCTCACCGAGGCGGTACTTGCGGAGATCGACCGGGCGCTGACGGCGCACGAGCTCATCAAAGTACGGGTGGCCGGCTCCGAGCGCGAGGTGCGCGAAGCACTCATGGCCGAGATCTGCGAGCGGCTCGACTGCGCGCCGGTACAGCACATCGGCAACCTGCTGGTGCTGTGGCGCCCCAAACCCGAGGCCACCCCGCGCGCAGCGGCGGAAAAGCCCACCGCCCCGGCAGCGCATGCAAAATCGGCCAAGTCCTTCGCCCGGGCAGCCCGGCTGCGCGCGCTCATCGAAGCGCGCACCGCAGCCAAGGCGGCACGCCAACGCCGCCCCGCCAAGGGGCGGAGCCGCAAGCCTTAGACGTAGCGCACGTCCAGGATCTCGAACTCGCGCATACCCCCCGGCGTCTGCACCTGAACCACGTCGCCGGCGTACTTGCCGATGAGGGCGCGGGCGATCGGCGAGCTCACCGAGATCTTCCCTGCCTTCACGTCGGCCTCTTCGTCGCCGACGATCTGGTAGCACGCCTTGTCGCCGCTTTCCAGATCCTCGAGTTCGACGGTGGCGCCGAACACGACCCGCCCGTCGGCATCCAGCGTCTTCGGGTCGATGATCTGGGCATTGGCCAGTTTCGCCTCCAGCTCCTGGATGCGCCCCTCGATGAACGCCTGGCGCTCGCGCGCGGCGTCGTATTCGGCGTTCTCGGAAAGATCGCCGTGGGCGCGCGCCTCGGCGATCGCCGCGATCACCGCCTGCCGCTCCACGGTCTTGAGACGATGCAATTCCTGGCGCAGTTTCTCTGCACCTTCGACGGTCATGGGGTATTTCATCTCGCCTCCTCCCGCAACCGGGCATGCAGCGACTGCAAGGAATACACGTCGTAGCGTCCTGCCTGTTCGATGCCCAGGCAAGCGGCCTCGGCCCCTTCGATGGTGGTGAAGATCGCCGAGACCTTGGCCGCGAGCGCGCTCGTGCGAATGGAGCGCGAATCGAGCACCGCCTGGCGCGCCTCTTCGACCGTATTGATGACGAGATCGATCTCGCCGTTCTTGATCATGTCGACGATGTGCGGCCGCCCTTCGGTCACCTTATTCACCACGCGCACGGGAATTCCAGCCTGGGCGATCACGCCGGCCGTGCCGCGCGTAGCCACCAGCTCGAAGCCGAGCGCGTGCAGCTTGCGGGCGATTTCCACCGCCGCGGGACGGTCCTTCGGCTTGACGCTGATGAAAGCGCGCCCCTTGGTAGGCAACCGCACGCCCGCCGCCAGTTGCGCCTTGTAAAAGGCTTCGGCGAAGGTCTGGCCCACTCCCATCACCTCGCCGGTCGACTTCATCTCAGGGCCGAGAATGGGATCGACCCCGGGGAATTTCACGAAGGGGAAGACCGCCTCCTTCACCGAATAATAGGGCGGCACGATCTCGCGCGTCACTCCCTGCTCGGCGAGCGGGCGTCCCACCATGCAGCGTGCCGCCACCTTGGCGAGCGGCACGCCGCAGGCCTTGGAGACGAAAGGCACCGTGCGGGAGGCGCGCGGATTGACCTCCAGCACATAGACGACGGCCTTCTCCCCTTCTCCCTGGATGGCGAACTGCACGTTCATCAGGCCCACAACGCCCAGCGCCCGGGCCATGGCCACCGTCTGGCGGCGCATCTCGTCGAGCACGGCCGGCGCGAGCGTGTAGGGCGGCAGCGAACAGGCCGAATCGCCCGAATGCACGCCGGCCATTTCGATGTGCTCCATGATGCCGCCGATCACCACGTCCTTGCCATCGGCGAGTGCGTCGACGTCGACCTCGGTGGCGTCGTTGAGGAACCGGTCGAGCAAGACGGGTGAGTCGTTCGACACCTTCACCGCCTCGCGCATGTAGCGCTCGAGGTCTTTCTGCTCGTGCACGATCTCCATGGCGCGCCCGCCGAGCACGTAGCTCGGGCGTACCACCAGCGGATAGCCGATCTCGGCGGCCAGCCGCAACGCCTCTTCGGGCGTGCGCGCGGTGCGGTTGGGCGGCTGGCGCAGGCCCAGCTGCATGAGCAGCTGCTGGAAGCGTTCGCGGTCCTCGGCCGCGTCGATCGCATCGGGCGCGGTGCCGATGATGGGCACGCCATTCGCCTCCAGCGCCCTGGCGCGCTTGAGCGGCGTCTGGCCGCCGAACTGCACGATCACCCCTTCCGGGCGCTCGACGTGGACGATCTCGAGGATGTCTTCCAGCGTGATCGGTTCGAAATAGAGCCGGTCAGAGGTGTCGTAATCGGTGGACACGGTCTCCGGGTTGCAGTTGACCATGATGGTCTCGAAGCCGTCCTCGCGCAGTGCGAGCGCCGCATGCACACAGCAGTAGTCGAATTCGATCCCCTGGCCGATACGGTTGGGTCCGCCGCCCAGGATCATGATCTTGCGCCGGTTGCTCGGGGCCGCCTCGCACTCTTCCTCGTAGGTGGAATAGAGGTAGGCCGTCTGGGTGGCGAACTCGGCCGCGCAGGTATCGATCCGCTTATAGACCGGACGCACCCCCAGGGCATGCCGGTGCAGGCGCACGGCGGTCTCGTCGCGCTGCAGCAGCTTGGCGAGCCGCCGGTCGGAGAATCCCTTGCGCTTGAGCGCGCGCATCTGCGCCGCGTCGATCGCCTCGAGCGAGCGGCCCATGAGCGACTGCTCCGTGCGCACGAGATCCTCGATCTGGGCGAGGAACCACGGATCGATGTGCGACAGGCGATGCACGTCGGCGAGCGCATAGCCCTCGCGGAAGGCCTGGGCCACGTACCAGATGCGTTGTGGGCCGGGGTTGGCCAGCTCGTGCTCCAGTTCGCTGCGATCCGCGTCGAGCTCATCGAGCCCATAGACCCCCACTTCCAGCCCGCGCAGCGCCTTCTGGAACGATTCCTGGAAGGTGCGGCCGATCGCCATCACTTCGCCCACGGACTTCATCTGCGTGGTGAGCCGGTCGTCGGCCTGGGGGAATTTCTCGAAGGCGAAACGCGGCACCTTGGTGACCACGTAATCGATCGTGGGCTCGAAAGAGGTCGGCGTCGCCCCGCCGGTGATCTCGTTCTTGAGCTCGTCGAGCGTGTAGCCCACGGCGAGCTTGGCCGCCACCTTGGCGATGGGAAAGCCCGTGGCCTTGGAGGCGAGCGCCGAGGAGCGCGACACGCGCGGGTTCATCTCGATCACGATCATGCGCCCGTCTTTGGGGTTGATGGCGAACTGCACGTTGGAGCCGCCCGTGTCGACCCCGATCTCGCGCAGCACGGCAAGGGAAGCATCGCGCATGCGCTGGTATTCCTTGTCGGTGAGCGTCTGCGCCGGCGCCACGGTGATCGAGTCGCCGGTGTGCACGCCCATCGGGTCGAGGTTCTCGATGGAGCAGACGATGATGCAGTTGTCGGCGCGATCGCGCACGACCTCCATCTCGAATTCCTTCCAGCCGATGAGCGACTCTTCGATGAGCAGTTCGCTGATGGGGCTCGCATCCAGCCCCCGCTTGCAGATCTCGACGAACTCCTCCATGTTGTAGGCGATGCCCCCGCCCGTGCCCCCAAGGGTGAAGGAAGGCCGGATGATGACCGGAAAGCCGATCCGTGCCTGCACGGCCATCGCCTCTTCCAAGGTATGGGCGATACCCGAGCGCGCCGACTCCAGCCCGATGCGCGTCATCGCCTCCTTGAATTTCTGCCGGTCCTCGGCCTTGTCGATCGCCTCCTCACGCGCGCCGATGAGCTCCACCCCATAGCGCGCCAGCACCCCGCTGCGGGCGAGCTCGAGCGCGCAGTTCAAGGCTGTCTGCCCCCCCATGGTGGGCAGCAGCGCATCGGGCCGCTCCTTGTCGATGATGCGCTCGAGCACGGCGGCGGTGATCGGTTCGATATAGGTGACGTCGGCCGTCTCCGGGTCGGTCATGATCGTGGCCGGGTTGGAATTGACCAGGATCACGCGGTAGCCTTCCTCGCGCAGCGCCTTGCACGCCTGCACGCCGGAATAGTCGAACTCGCACGCCTGGCCGATGATGATCGGGCCGGCGCCGATGATGAGGATACTGTGGAGGTCGGTACGCTTGGGCATGTCGTTCCCTGTCGTCGGTAGGTAGCCGCCGGCCCCGCCCGCTCGTGACGGACGGGGCCGGCGGCGGAAAAACTCATGGACGTTGGTTGCGGTGCGCGTCGATCAGCGCGACGAAACGGTCGAAGAGATACCCCACGTCGTGCGGCCCCGGGCTCGCCTCGGGGTGGCCCTGGAAGCCGAAGGCCGGCGCGTCGGTGCGCTCGATCCCCTGCAGGCTGCCGTCGAAGAGCGAGACGTGCGTGACGCGGCAATTGGCCGGCAGCGTGTCGGCATCCACGGCAAAGCCGTGGTTCTGGCTGGTGATGTACACGCGCCCGGTGTCGAGATCCTTGACCGGATGGTTCGCGCCGTGATGGCCGAACTTCATCTTCACCGTCTTCGCCCCCGAGGCAAGCCCCAGGATCTGGTGCCCCAGGCAGATGCCGAAGGTGGGAATGCGCCGCGCGATCGCCTCGCGCGCGGTGGCGATCGCATAACCGCAGGCGGCCGGATCGCCCGGCCCGTTGGCGAGCAGGATGCCGTCGGGCGCGAGCGCGAGCGTCTGTTCGAACGGGGTCTGCGCCGGCACCACCGTGACGCGGCAGCCGCGCGCGGCGATCATGCGCAGGATGTTGCGCTTGACGCCGTAATCGTAGACCACCACGTGCCGCGGCCCTTCGCCGGCCGGCACGTAACCGCGCCCCAGCTCCCATTCGCCCTCGTGCCAGATGGCGACGTCACGCCGGCTCACTTCTTTGGCCAGATCCATGCCGGCCAAGCCGGGGAAGGCGCGCGCCAGGGCGAGCGCCTCGGCCACGTCCGGCGTCTTGCCCACCGGGGCCGTGACGATGGCGCCTGCCTGCGCACCGCGATCGCGCAGGATGCGGGTGAGGCGGCGCGTGTCGATGCCGGCGATCGCCACCACCCCTTCGTCGCGCAGAGACTCGGGCAAAGTGCGGCGCATGCGGAAGTTGCTCGCCAGAAGCGGCACGTCGCGCACCACCAGACCGGCGGCCATCACCCGGTCGGATTCGAGGTCTTCGTCGTTGACGCCGACGTTGCCGATGTGCGGATAGGTGAGCGTGACGATCTGCCGGGAATAACTCGGGTCGGTGAGAATTTCCTGATAGCCCGTCATCGAGGTGTTGAACACCACCTCACCGACGGTGTGACCGGTCGCACCGATGCCCTCGCCGTGGAACACCGTTCCGTCGGCAAGGACGAGGATCGCGGGATTGAAAGACACGACGGCTCCTTGCAGTGGATTCAGCGGTGCGTGAGCTGCCCGCCGAAAAAAACGGGATGGGCGCGCTTCGCCATCCCGTTCTTTACATTTATATTTTACCGCGAAAACCTGCCGGCGGCAATCGCCGCGCCTTTCAGCGCAAGCCCAGCACGTCGCGCATGTCGTAGAGACCGGGCGGGCGCCCCTGCAGGAAACGCGCCGCACGCATGGCCCCCACGGCATAGGGCATGCGGCTCTGCGAACGGTGGGTGATCTCGATGCGCTCACCGGTACCGGCAAAGAGCACGGTGTGGTCCCCCACGATATCCCCGCCGCGGATGGTGGAAAAGCCGATCTGCCGCGACGGGCGCACGCCCACCTCTCCTTGGCGGCCATAGACGGCCTCGCGTTCGAGGTCCAGGCCCAGCACGCGGGCGAGGATGCGCCCCATCTCGAGGGCGGTGCCCGAAGGCGCGTCGACCTTGTTGCGGTGATGCGCCTCGATCACCTCTACGTCGTAGCCCTCACCGAGCAAGGCGGCAGCGCCTTCCAGCAGCCGGAAGACGACGTTGACCCCGACGGCCATGTTGGGCGCGAGGACGATGGGAATCTCCTTGGCGGCCTGTTCGATCAAGGCCCGTTGCTCGGCGTCGAACCCGGTGGTGCCGATCACGACGGATTTGCCCAGCCGCTGAGCCACTCGGACAAGCCCGACGGTGCCCCCCGGTCGCGTGAAGTCGATGACGCAATCCGCCGCGGCAACTGCTGTCTCGGGATCTTCGCCGATGAGCACACCGGTGCTCCGTCCAATTGGATCCCCCGCGTCGCGGCCGATCCATTCGCTGCCGGGGCGCACGAAGGCCGCCGCAAGCTCGATGCCCGGATCCTCGAGCGCTGCCTCGACCAGCATCCGCCCCATCCGGCCGCCCGCGCCGGCGATTGCAACCCGAACCGGTTTCATGGTGCATTCTCCTCTTTCGTCTGCCCTTTGGTTTCGGCGCCGCCCCCCGCTTCACCACTTGCCGGCTCAGGCTCCTCTTTTTTCTTCTTCTCCTCTTTTGGCGGCTTGCCGGGAACCTCGACCACGCGCGGTGCGGAACTCGTCACCGGCGCATCCCCCTCGGTCGGCATCACGTCGCCAGCCACGCGCACGAGCACGTCGTTCTCGAAAAACACGGTGAGCCGCCGCTGCTGGATCGTGCCGTCGCCCTTTTTCACGTAGTAGACGTAGTCCCAGCGATCGTTGCGGAATGGATCGACGAGCAGCGGCGTTCCCAGAAGGAAACGGACCTGGTCGCGCGTCATCCCCTTCTCCAAACGAGAGACGGCTTCCGGATCCTGGAAATTACCCTGGCGCACGTCGGCACGGTAGGGCGAAGCCAGGCCCGCCAGTCGGTCCATCGAGCACGCGCTCGAGAGCAGCGCCAACGCGACGGTCGGCAAGAGAATACGAGGCGACATGAGTCTCACTAAGGTTCTGCCGAACGGCGAAAAACTATATCATAGCGCATGTCGTGCCGCCGGAACGCACGCACCAAGATGAGGGCTTCTGCCGATGGACAACACGAAGAATCTACGCAACATGGGCCTCAAGGCCACCTACCCGCGGCTCAAGATCCTCGAGCTCTTCCAGAGCGGTGAACACCGCCACCTCACCGCCGAGGACGTCTATCGCCTGCTCGACGCCGCCGGCGTGGAAATCGGGCTCGCCACCGTCTATCGGGTGCTCACCCAGTTCGAGCAGGCCGGCGTGCTGGAGCGGCACCACTTCGAGTCGGGCAAGGCGATCTTCGAGCTGGCCGCCGGCGAGCACCACGACCATCTGGTGTGCCTCGACTGCGGCCACATCGAAGAGTTCTTCGACGCGACGATCGAGGCGCGGCAGCGAGAAATCGCCCAGGAACGCGGCTTCGAGGTTGCCGATCACGCGATGTACCTCTACGCCCACTGCCGGCGCGAGAATTGCCCGAACCGCCAGAAGGGCGAATAGCGCCGCGCAAACCGTTCAGAAAACGTGCCGCATCCCGACGAAGAAGAACCCCGTATCACCGACCGTCTCCTGTGCCGCATGGCCGTTGCGGGCCGCGTCGGTCTGACCCAGCCATTGCATTTGGCCCCAGTCCAGGCCGTCATGGTCGATCGCCGTATAACCGGCATACGCGGTGGTTCGCTTCGACAGCGCCCGCGTCCAGGCGACGGTCCATGACGAAGGCGAGAATCGCCCTCCCTCTCCCCCGCCCACCCCCTCGAAACGGGATTTGCCATAAGCGAAGTGCAGATTGTTTGGCCCAAACGGCACGAGTACCCCAAACTGCCAGATCGAAACATCGAAACCACCCACTCCCTGGACATCGACCCCTCGTTGCCAGGAGCCGGCCAAGCGCAGCACTCCGAAGTCGTAGGATGCGCCGAAGAACCCCTCTTTCTGGGTTTCATCGGCCACTCGCCCGCCGACGAGATGCTCGCCGTCGAAACGGACCACATGGGCAATGGCACCGGCCTTGAAGGCCCCGCCGTCGTAGCGTAGGGCCACACCGTCCTTGTCGTCGTCGCCCTCCCCCGGACCATCGGCACGTGCCGTCTCGCGGTTACCGGCCGAATGGATGGCGGAAAAAGTCAGTGAGCGGAAACCGCCCTCCCACGTCACCGCGTTGTTCCAGCGCGCCGGCGAGTTGGGCGTGATCGACAATCGTCCCAGTAAAGAAAGCCAACTCTGCGGACTGGGCACGGCGGATAGCAAAGCGTCGTAGGCGTAGGTGAAATAGCCCGGCGCGTACTGCCGCCCCAGCGCCACCCGCCCGAACGCCCCTTCCAGCCCGACCCACGCCTGACGCGTGAGCACTTCACTGCCCTCGTTTTTCAGGGAGTCCTCGCGGCTCATCACCTCCGACTTGCCCGTATCCAGCGCGTAGCCCTGTTCGAGCACGAACGTGGCGACGAGCCCATCACCAAGCGATTCTTTGCCCCGCAAGCCAATGCGGTCGCCGGAAAACCAGCTGTCGTCGACGCCAACGGTCTGGTCTCCGCGCCACTCGCCGAATTTCACAAAGGCATCGGCCACGCCGTAGAGCTCGATTCCCGCCGCAGCGACGCTCGGCGCAACCCACATCATCATCCAGAGCGATGCGAAAGCAAAAGCACCTGTTTTTTGCATGAAAATCTCTTAATTTCTGCAAACGTCGGCGATTTTACACAAATTTCTTCGATCCGAATCATTTCATGCGTAAAAAAGGCCCGCGAGCGCCTCGTGCTTCGAGGACGCTCGCCGGGCCGATCAGAAAAAAACCGAGCTAGACAAGACGCACAGGCTGTGCGCCTAGCATCGTTTCGGTCTCGGAAGATGCCTTTGGCAGCTAATATGCTTTTGGATAATCTCCAAGAAGGGCCTGTGCATGATGACGGAGGTGATCGTCGATGAAAGTAGCCACGAAGTAATAGCTGTGATCGTAGCCGGGGTGACGCCGTAGCTGCAGCGGATGCCCGACTGCGGCACAGGCGGCTTCGAGCGCTTCCGGATGGAGCTGTTCGGCGAGGAATTCGTCCGCTGCCCCTTGATCGACGAGCAGAGGCAGGCGTTCCTCGGCCTGGGCGATGAGCGCGCAGGCGTCCCATTGCCGCCAGCGTTGGGGATCGTCCCCGAGGTAGGCGCGAAACGCTTTCTGCCCCCAAGGGCAGCGGCTGGGGTTGGCGATGGGAGCAAACGCCGAGACCGAGGCGTAGCGGCCAGGATTTTTCAGGGCACAGACGAGCGCGCCGTGCCCGCCGGTTGTGCAACCTTTTTTCTGTAAATTTCCGTGGTGTTGGTCATGACGCCGGGGTT
>NZ_LIPU01000013.1:0-52805 GCF_001418245.1 Tepidiphilus thermophilus | reverse complement strand
TACTCCTACGGGAACGCATGCCTTCGATGAACTGTGCCAGGCGCTCGACATCGAGCATCGGCTGACCAAACCTCGCCGTCCGCAGACGAACGGCATGGTCGAGCGCTTCAATGGGCGCATCAGCGAGGTACTCGCCACCCATCGCTTCGACAGCCGCGAAGCGCTGGAGGCAACGATTCATCGCTACGTCTGGCTGTACAATCACCACATTCCCCAGAAAGCCCTGGGGCATGTCCCGCCCATCGAGGCCATGAAAAGATGGTACGCAGAAAAACCGGAACTTTTCATAAAAGTGCCACGTAATCGTCCGGGACCTGACACGTAGGCCTCCTGTGTCGCAAAGCCGGTGTCCAGCGCCAAGCGGGCCAGCGGCATGGCCGCGCCCGAGGCATGGGTCCAGGTCTCGGCGAGCATCCCGCCCAGCGCCTTCCACACCGCATCCCGTGCGGTGTCGCCCATCAGCACCCGGTGCTCGATGAGCCAGGCCTCCTTGCCACGCCCGAAGGCCCAGACCGAGACCTCGATGCGGTCCTTCTGCACGTCGGCGCCGGCGGTGAGCAAGAGCCCGCCGGCGGGAATGGTGCCGATGGCATAGTCCTCGCGGCGCTCCAGCAGGCGTTGCCAGTCGGGCGCTTCGCCCTCCTCGACCCAGGTCTCGCCGAGCTCGGTGTTCTTGAAAGTCTTGATGGCAGCGGCCGATCCCGACTCTTTACTGACGGCGGCCTCCCACGCGGCGGCGATCTCGCGCCAGGCGCGCCAGCCCAGCGGGCTGTACAGCGACGACAGATGAAACCCCGCCGTCTTGCCCGAGCCTTCCGCCGTCGCGCGCCACTCGCCGTGCTCCAGCATCCAGGTCTTGTGGTGCTCGGCGATCGCCGTCTCGCACGATTCGCACACATACGCCGCCGTCTCGGGCCGTCCCTTCTCCCAACGCAGTTGCTCGAAACGCAGCCACTGCCGGTGCGAGCAATGCGGGCAGGGCACGAAGTAGCGCCGCTGGTCAGAGGCCTCGTACTCGCGCTCGATGGCCGAGGCGCCCGCGATCGTCGGCGTCGAGACGATGAAGATCTTGCGCCGCGCAAAGGTGCGCGTGCGCGCCTCGGCCAGCGAGATCGCATCGCCCTCCCCCTCGACGTCGAGCGGGTAGGCGTCCACTTCGTCGAGAAAGAGATAGCGCACCGGCATCGAGCGCAGGCCCACCGCGCTGTTCGCGCCGGTCATCACCAGCACGCCGCCACGAAACTCCTTGGCGAGGATGGTGTTGCCCGAGTCGCGCGAACGCGCCGGAGCGATGAGTTCGGAGAGCACCGGCGACTCCTCGATCAGCGGGTCGATGCGCTGCTTGGAGTTGCGCTTGGCCATCTCCACGGTGGGCCACACCGCCATCATCGGCCCGGGGGCGTGGTGGATCACGTAGCCGATCCAGTTCGAGCCGGTCTCGGTCGCGCCCACCTGCGCGCCCTTCATGAACACCACGCGCTCGATGGGCGAGGTCGGCGACAGGCAGTCCATGATCGCCTTCAGATACGGCGTGCGGCTGGTGCGCCAGCGCCCCGGCTCGCTCGAGGCCTTGCTCGACAGCACCCGGTGACGGTCGGCCCATTCGGAGACGGTGAGCAGCGGGTCCGGCGTGAGGCCCTCGCGCCAAGCGCGCTCGATGACGTCCCAGCCCTCATAGGCGAACTCGTCCATCAATCGACCCGAACCTTGAGTTCCCCGAGCTCGGCGAGGTGCTCGCGCACGGCGGCATCCAGGGCCACGTGCAGGGTGTGAGCCTCCACGCCGAGCCGGGCCGCCATCTGCGCCGAGATCCGCGCCGGCCAGTTGAGCCAGGCGTCGCGCTCCGTACGGGCGAGCTTGAACACATGCGCGATGGCCTGGTGGCGATCGACCAGTTCGCCCTTGAGGCGGGCCAGCCGCACCTTGTTGGTCTGCGCCTTGACCACCTCGTTGACCGTGCGCGCCTGCACGAGCGTGGTGCCGCCTGCGGGCAGGCCGGTGGCGAGGTTGGGGGCCGGATCCTCCGCCACCCGCACCTTCACGGTCCGGGAGCCCGTTCCCGCCTTCGGCGGCTCGGAGTTCCGGGTCCAGTCGCGGTCGGCCCGGTCTGGGTCGATGGTGCCGTCCGCCTCGGGCGTGATGCGCCCGGTGCGGATGGCCTTGTGCACGGCGGTGTCCGATACCCCACGGTGGCGGGCGTAGGCGCGAATCGAGATGCCCATGGCCCTCTTCGATCAAGTCATCGTCAGTTCTTGGCCAACACCCGCAGAAAACGCTTGGCTTCACGGGCGAACAGCGCGTTCATCACCTCACCCGATCACCCTGTACGAAGGAGCCGACCATGACCCTGCGCATCCGCCAACCCCAGGTCACCGACACCAACGGCAACGCCCTCGGTACCCGCCTGATCCGAATCGAGTTCGACGAGCAAGGCCCAGCGACCGTGATGCACGACGGCCAGCGTTACGACTTCACCGGCAAGACCGGCACCCACCTCAAAACCGGCTTGGCGGTGCGCGAGATGGCCACCGCGCGCGATGCGCGCCTGTGGATCAGCCTCGATGGCGAGCACCTGTGGGAAGACTGACTCGCGCCGATCCATCCCTATCCAGGAGCAGACCATGAGCACCATCACCCTGACCCCCGCCCAGCACGCGATCCTGGCCCATGCGCTCGAGCACAGCGACGGCCGAATCGACTGGTTCCCCGAGCACATCCAAGGCGGTGCCCGCCGCAAGGTGCTCGACGGCCTGGCCAACCGCGCCCTGATCGCCCGCCAGGGCGAGGTCTGGGTCGTTGCCGACGCAGGCTACGAGGCCTTGGGCGTGCCGCGCCCGGGTGCCCGCACCGCCCAGCGCCAGTCCTTCGTTGCGAAGCTCGATGCGGTGATCGCCCGGGCCGAGCAGGCGCAGACGGCGCGCGACGAGGCCGACCTGGAGGCGGCGGTGAACGCCGCCGAAGCGGCCTGGGCGCAGGATGCGCATCGCAGCGCCGAGCCCCGCCGCCCCCGCGCCCACAGCAAGCAGGCGCAGGTAATCGCGATGCTGCAGCGTCCCGAAGGCGCCACCCTCCGCCAGATCATGGACAGCACCGGCTGGCAGGCGCACACGGTGCGCGGCACCTTGGCCGGGGCGCTGAAGAAGAAACTGGGCCTGACGATCGTCTCCGAGAGATCCCCGGGCGGCGAGCGCGTCTACCGGCTTGCCTGAGTCGCGATGGGGCAGCACATCCCGCGCGGGCTGCCCTATCTGACCGGGTTCGTGATTCACTGCGCGATCGCCGACGAGTCGCTCGCCGCCTGATCGAAGGCCAGGCCATCCGCCTCGCGGGTGGCTTGCCGCCCCGTCCAGTCCTGCCAGCGCCGCACGATCACGTCCGCATACTTCGGGTCGAGTTCGATCAGGCGCGCCACGCGCCCGGCCTTCTCAGCGGCGATCAAGGTCGTGCCCGAGCCGCCGAAGGGGTCGAGCACCACGTCGCCGGGGCGGCTGGAGTTGCGGATGGCCCGCTCGACCAGATCCACCGGCTTCATGGTCGGGTGCAGATCGTTCTTCGCTGGCTTCTTGATCTGCCAGACGTCGCCCTGGTCGCGGTCGCCGCACCAGTGGCGCGTCGCGCCTTCGGGCCAGCCGTAGAGGATCGGCTCGTACTGGCGCTGGTAGTCCGAGCGGCCCAGCGTGAAGGTGTTCTTGGCCCAGATGATGAAGGTCGACCAGTGCCCGCCGGCGGCGCGGAAGGCCGCTTGCAGCGTGTCCAGTTCGCTGGAGGACATGGCGACGTAGATCGCGCCTCGGGTGTGCGCCATGATCAGCGCCAGCGCATCAAAGAGGAAATCGTAGAAGCCTTCGCCCAGCGCATCGTTGAGGATGGGGCGGTGTTTGCCGCGCAGCTTGTCCTTCGCGCTGTTGGCGTAGTTCACGTTGTAGGGCGGATCGGTGAAGACCATGTCCGCCCGCTCGCCGTCCGGAAACAGGCGCGCGTAGGCCTCGGCGGTGGTTGCGTCGCCGCAGACCAGGCGGTGCGGCCCGAGTCGCCAGACGTCGCCCGGCCGGGAGACGGGTTCCTCGGGCACGTCGGGCGCGGCGTCGTCCTCCGTCCGGCCCTCGATCTGTGGTTCCTCATCGGCCAGCAGTTCTGCCAGTGCATCGGCGTCGAATCCGGTGAGATCGAGATCGAAGCCATCGTCCTGCAGCGCCTCCAGTTCGATGCGCAGCAGGGCATCGTCCCAGGTCGCGAGTTCCGCGAGCCGGTTGTCCGCGAGCACCAGGGCGCGGCGCTGGGTCGGCGTGAGGTGATCGAGCACCACCACCGGCACTGTGGGCAGGCCCAGCTTGCGCGCGGCGGCAAGCCGCCCATGGCCCGCGACCAGCACACCGTCGGCGCCGGTGAGAATGGGATTGACGAAGCCGAACTCCGCGATGGAGGCCGCGATCTGGGCGATCTGCTCGTCCGAGTGCTGGCGGGCGTTGCGCACGTAGGGCAGCAGCTTGTCGATCGGCCAGTGCTCGATGCGATCGGCCAGCCAGCTCATGCAGTGACCTCCGCCGTCTCGCCCAGCCGCTCGGCCGCCACCTCGTCGAAGGTCCGACCGCTGCCCTCCAGCACCGGCGCCGTGCCCGGGTGGTGCTGCAGCCAGCGGCGCAGCGCGACGTCCACGTACTCGGGGGCGAGTTCGATGGCGCGTACCGGGCGGCCGGTGAGTTGGCCGGCCAGCAGCGTGGTGCCCGAGCCCGCGAACGGCTCGAAGACGATCTCGCCCGCGTCGGTGTAGGCCTCGATGAAGAACTTCGGCAGGCCCAGCGGGAATACGGCCGGATGGTCGATGCCTTCACCGATGCGGCCGCGCTGGCGCGTCACCTCGACGACCGAGTCTGGGATGCGGAACGCCTGCGTGGGCTGTCCGGCATGGTTCCAGGCGCCGACCTTGCCGTCCTTGCCGCGCATCGCGGTGGACGATCCGTCGGCGCGCAGGTGCGTCTCGTGCCCGGCCCACTTGCAGGGCACGATCTTGTTCGGCTTGCGCGAGCGTCGGTTGAAGTGGAAGACGAACTCGTGCCGGGGCGCCAGCCGCCCGGCCCAGTCGCCGGGCACGGTCACCGACTGGTCCCAGACGTACCAGCCAAAGCGCCGAAAGCCCTGCGTGCGCATCCATGCGATCCAGCCGTCCCAGTACGGCTGCCACTCGTTGTCGCGATGCACGAGCCCGAGGTTGACCAGGATTTGCGCGTCCTCGCGCAGTGCCGCGCGGGCAGCGCCGAACACGCCCTGCATCAACGCGTCCCAGTCCGCGATGCCGCCGGTGGTGTAGTCGCGCTGGTTGGCATACGGCGGGCTGGTGAAGAGCAGGTGCGCCCGCTCGCCCTCGAGGAGGCGCGCGACGGCGGCCGCGTCGCGGCTGTCGGCGCAGAGCAGTCGGTGTTCACCGATCAGCCACAGATCGCGGGGGCGTGTGACCGCCACCGCGGGCGGTGTGACGTCGTCCTCGTCCGGGGCGCGGACCAAAGCGCTCGTGTCCTCTTCGGCGGACGGTTCCGTCTTCTCGATGGCGTCGAGCAGGCCTTCGATCTCGGAGGCCGAGAAGCCGGTCAGGTCCAGATCGAAGCCGGCGTCGGCCAGTTCGGCGAACTCCAGCGCCAACATCGCCTCGTCCCAGCCGGCATCGAGCGCGAGCCGGTTGTCGGCGATCACGTAGGCGCGCTTCTGCGCAGGCGTCAGGTGCGCAAGCTCGATCACCGGCACCTCGGCGAGCCCCAGCTTGCGTGCGGCCAGCAGCCGGCCGTGACCGGCGATCACACCGTGCTCGCCATCGACCAGGATCGGGTTGGTCCAGCCGAACTCGGCGATGCTGGCGGCGATGCGCGCGATCTGCTCGTCGCTGTGCGTGCGCGGATTGCGGGCGTAGGGGATCAGCGTCTCGACCTTGCGGTACGTGACGGCGAGCGTGTCCAGAATCGGTGCCTCGGAAACGAAGAAGCCCGCCGACGGCGGACCGTAGGCGGGCTGGGGGTGTCGGGGAGAAGGTCTCGGGCTGGAGGGCTGCAAACCGCAAACCCTGCAAACCTCGGTTTGCACCCTGACGCTATCGAAGCGCCGCGCTCGCGCCCCCCGCATGGCTGGGTCGCCAGGAAGGACCCGTGAATGGCCGGGCGGCTTCCTCGACCGTCACCGCTGTCCAGAAGTTAGCCGAGATACTACCCCTGATCGGCCTGCTTTGTTGCACCCCTGAACGACCCCGGATTTGCATCCAGTCCGAAACTGTCTGTCAGCGCGCCCTGCGTTCATCAACGTTGCGCATGGGTTTGGAAGAGCTACCCCATCAGAGCACCGCCTCCAGCCCTTTGCGTTCGATGAGGTCGAGCAGCTTCTGCGAGGGACCGCTGGGCTTCTTGTCGCCCACTTCCCACTTGCGCACGGTCGAGACGCTGGTGTTGAGGACCGATGCCAGCACGGCCTGACTCAAGTGCAGGCGTTCGCGCAAGGCGCGCACTTTCTCAGCGTCGTATTCATGCACCGGCTCCAGGCACAGCGCGTCGTACTTGCGCATCTTGCGCTTGTCGATGAAGCCCAGGCGATGCAGGTCGCGCGCCGTTTCGTGAACGGCTTCGAGCAGGCGGCTCTTGGACTTAGGCTCGTTTGTCATGGCAAATCTCCTGCAATGTTCCGTCGGCAACGGATTCATCCAACTGGCGCGCGGGACGGGCCAGCAGATCGGCGGCCAGATCCTGCAGCGCTTCCAGTTCCTCGTCATCGATGTTGGCCCGCTCGTTTTTCTCGAAGCCGTAGACGAAGAACCAGCGATCGCCCTTGTTGGTGGCGATCAAGGTGCGCGAGCCACCACGCTTGCCGCGGCCAGCCAAGCCCACGCGCTTTTTCACCACGCCACCGCCCAGGTCGGCATCGATGAGGCCCGCGGCCATCTCCTCGACCGCTTGACACAACCCGGCGTCTGTCAGTTCGGTCTTGCGCATCCAACGAGCGAAGTGGCGCGTCTTGAAGACTCTTCTCATTAGTGAAGTATGCCACTTAGTGGCACCATGTGTCGAGAAGTTCCTTGCTCTCCGTTCAGACGGTCGGCCACGATCGAGAGCGCCCGCTGCCACCGCCGCCACGCCGTGGTCCGGTCGCAGCCGAAGCGGGCGCAGATGTCGCGCCAGCGGTGGCGCTCGGCGCGCATCCACACGAGATGCCGTTCCTCTTCCTCCAGCCACAAGACCCAGCGCATGGTCTCGAGCATGCGCTCGATGGCCTCGGGGCTGGGTGGGAAGCGCCGGATCGTCGGCTCAGCCCCCAGCGTCTCCCAGGGCATGCGCCGGATCGCGGGCCAGGTGTTGAAGTAGCCCTGCACGCGCACGGGCGGCAGGCGGTGGGCGGTGATGGCCGCCTCCCGGAAGCGTTCGGCCACACGCTCGACGGTCCACTCAGCCATGGCGCGCCTCCCGTGCACCGTAGAGCCGCTCGCCGATTCGGCGGATCAGCTCGCGTTCCATCCAGTCGAGCCGGTCGTCCTCGAGGGAGACGACGAGCAGGCGTTGCTCGCGCCAGCCGCGGCGCTTGACGGCTTCCACGTCCATCGGCTCGGGCTGCAGGCGCCCCAGCGGGCAGCGGTAGCGAGGGGTCGGGATGTCCATCTCACGCCTCCTGCGCCGCGTCGTGCTGCTGGATGGCCCAGTGCAACAGCGCCAGGGCGTCGGCCTCGTCGTCGTCCGCCGGGGCGTGGCCCCGCGCACGCACGGCCGCCATCATCTCGTCCTTGCTCGCATTGCCCTTGCCGGTGGCGTGCTTCTTGATCGTGCCCACCGGCACGCCCTGGTAGGGGACGCCGTGGTGCTCGCACCAGGCCGTGAGCGTGGCCAGGAACCCGCCGTAGGCGTGCGCGGCATCGGTGGAGACGTGGCGGCGCACTTCCTCGAAGTACAAAAACTGAAGTTCAGAAACCGATGTCTGAATTTCAGAAATCCAACGGCCAAAGCGCAGGTAGCGCATGCCGCCGCCTTCGAAGCGCTGCGGCTTGAAGGATTGGCTGCCGCTGGTGATTCGCCCCGTGCGGTCGCGCAGCGCCCAGCCGGTGGTGGTGCCCAGGTCGAGGGCCAGAATCGTTGCTGTCATCGTTGCAGTCCTTCGTTCGTGTTCTCATGCCGGTGACCGAAGGTGACCGCCGTGGGGAATATCCCTTCCGCCCGCGCGCGCGTACGCGCGTAAAGAGATTCAATCCTTGGACCAGTCACCTTCGGTCACCGTGGGTGGTCAGTCGTCGCGGTACGGGAGCCGTACGCCGGAGTCCTTGGGCTTGAGCGACAGGCCCGCCAGGGCCTTGACGCCGCCGTGGATGCGCGTGCGCTCGAAGCCGCGGTTGGCCAGTTGCTGCGCGAGCCAGCGGCTCGTGCCCACGTACTCGCCGCGCCGGCCGGCCCAGTCCTGCCAGCGCTGGAACACGTCGGCCACGGCCACGCGGGCCTGCGGGTGGCGCTGCGCCTCTTCGTCCAGGAAGTCGCCGACGGCGTCCTCCTCGTCGAAGTACTCGGCGGTGGCCGACACCACGCTGGCCGGGGGCCGGAGCCCCTCGCGCTGCCAGGCCAGACAGCCCTGCACCGCCCAGGCGAGAATGCCGTCGCGTTCGGCCAGGAGCTTGTCGGTCAGCCCGGCGTCGCGCCGCTCGGGCGGGATGGTCACGGTGAAGGGGATCAGGTGCAGCCGGCGCTTCATCGCCTCGTCCACGTTGCGGATCGCGGGCTTGTGGTTGCCGGCGATGACCAGCTTGAACTGGGGCGTGTACTCGAAGAAGTCCTGGCGCATGAAGCGCGCCGAGACCTTGTCGCCGCCGGTGATGGCCTTGACCTTGGACTCGTTCCAGCGCCGGCCCTGCTCGGTCTCGATGGAGGAGACGAAGCGCGCCCCGCGCAGGCCCGCCAGATCGGTCGGATGGCGGTCGCTGCGCGCCTCCATGAAGGTGTCCATCGGCGCGCTGGTGGCGTAGTCGCCGAGGATCGTGGCCAAGGTGTTCACGAACACCGACTTGCCGTTGGCGCCGGTGCCGTAGAGGAAGAACAGCGCATGCGCCGCCGTCGAGCCGGTGAGGCAATAGCCCACCATGCGCTGCAGGTAGGCCTGCAGGTCGGTATCGCCCCCGGTGACGTCGGCCAGGAACGCCCGCCAGCGGGGACAGTCGCCGCGGGGCGTGGCGGTGGCGAGCTTGGTCATGCGGTCGGCGCGGTCGTGGGGACGCAGCCGCCCGGTGCGCAGGTCGACCACGCCGCCCGGCGTGTTGAGCGCGAACAGATCCGCGTCCCACTCCTGCGAGGTGGAGGCGTGCCGCCGGTCGGTGCGCGCCAGCCGCTCCACGCCGCCGACCGTGCTGCTCGCGGCGAGCTTGGCCGCCAGCCGGTGGGAGTCGGCCTTGAGGGCGGCCTCGCGGCAGATCGCCCGGATGAGGTGGTGCACCAACAGCGTCTCGTCCGCCTGCCAGCGCCGGCCGTCCCACACCAGCCACTTGCCCCAGGCGGCGCAGTAGCGCCAGTCTTCGCTGTAGCGGCTGGTGAAGCTCAGCGCCAGCGCGTCGTCGGTGGCCCAGACGGAAGGCTCCTGCGTGGGCTGCCCAAGTGCTGGCTTGATGCTCATCCGCGGGCCCGAGGCGATGAAGGCGGCGACGTCGAAGCCTTGGGCGACGGCGTCGGCCGCGTCCCACCCCTCGGGCTTGTCGTCGGGCGGCAGCAGCACGTCGCAGGAGGCGGCGCCGGCGGCGAGTGCGGCCTGCGCCGCGGCCATCGCATAGTCCCAGCCGGGTTTGTCGCGATCGGGCCAGAGGAGGACGGCCTTGCCGGCGAGCGGCGACCAGTCGGTCTTGTCCACCGGGGCGTTGGCGCCGTGCATCGCGGTGGTGGCCACGATCCCGAGCTCGATCAAGGCCTGGGCGCATTTCTCGCCCTCGACCAGCACGACCTGGGCGGCGTTGTGGATCCCCGGCTGGTTGTACAGCGGCCGCGGCTCGGGCGGGGCCATCTTGCGCCGTTTGGCGTCCCAGGGCCGGAACTCCTTCTTGCGCCCGGGCGGGTCGTAGCGGTAGACCACGGCGATGAGGCGCCCTTGTGCATCCAGATAGTCCCACTTGGCGGTGGCCGGGCCGAGGTCGTCGATCGAGGCCTTCTTGGCCGCCTTGCGCGGCGGCGCCGTGGGCGCTCGGCCGACGAGGTCCTCGGCCAGGTCGAGGACGCGGGCGAAGTCGCCGTGCACGTCCACGCCGAAGTGGGCGCCGATCAGGTGGAACACATCGCCGCCGGAGCCTTCGGCACGGTCGGTCCAGAGTCCCGCCTTGTCCCCAATGAGCACGACCTCCAGGCTGTCGCCCGGGCTGCCGAGCACGTCGCCGATGAAGAACTTGCCGCGGCGCTTCTTTCCAGCGGGGAACAGGGTGAACAGCACCGACTCCAGCCTCGCGAGCAGGGCGGCGCGAATCTCCTCGCGGCGCGCGGTGGGGTCGGCGTCGGCGGGCGGGTCCGGGAGAGCGTTGAAATCGATCATGCACCGCCCTCCTCGCTGCCATCCGACGCGCTGCGGGCCATGGCTCTCGCGTGGTGCGAGGCCCAAACCTGCAGTTCCGACAGCCGGTAGCGCACCAGCCCACCCAGAAGGTAGTGCGGGATGCGGTGCTTGGCGCGCATCATTGGATCGGCGAACCAGTAGTACGGCAGGCGCAGGCTGGCCGCGGCTTGCTTGGCGTCGATCATGGGCTCGCCAATCGCGCCCGTCGTCGATACGGATCGGGTCCTCATGCCGCAGCCCTCCAGCACCGGTCCTGCCATGGGCACATCCGGCACTCGACATGGGTGGGATCGGAGAACGAGCGCGGCAGCAGTTCGCCCGCCTCGGTGGCCGTGATGACCTTGACCGCCCGGTCGGACATGCGCTGCGCCAACGCCGCATCGAACGGCACCAGCTCGGCGTGGATCTCCATGGTGTCGGCGTTCACCGCCGTGAACAGGGCCGGGTGCGCGTGCAGTTCGAGATAGGCCTGGTAGAGCCCGACCTGGGCGGCGTAGACGGGCTTGGCGACCGCGAGGCGATGTCTCTCCAACTCGCGCCACGATTTGGCGCCCAGGCACTTGTTCTCCCACAGCGCGGGATAGCCAGCCCCAAAGCCCAGGTCGGGCCCGGCGACGAGCACGCCATCGACGTGGCCCTGCAGGCGCCCGTCTAGCGCCGAGAAGCCGAATTGCTCCCCCGCGTCGTTACGCGTGCGCAGATCGAAGCCCGCGGCACGCAGCCATCCGACCATGCAGTCCTCGATCACGTGGCCGCGATCGAAGACGCGCAGCAGGCGGCCGTCGGTCTCGCGACCCGGATCGACCGGGGCGTCGGCAAACTCGTACTGCAGCGCGCGCTCGCAGGCGACCCCGAGGCGCGAGGCGCCGAGGTAGGTGCGGCGAGGCTGCGCCGCGCGAGACTGCTGCAGCCCGGCGTCGATCAGCGCCGTGAGCTGACCCGACAGGCTCTTGGAGGCGTTGAAGTCCATCATCGCCGCGCCTCCTTGGGTGCTGCCGTGCGTGCCGTCTGCGCTTGAGCCTTCGGTTCTTCCCACGGCAGATCGTCCTCGAGGTCGGCGAACGGGTCGGACACCGGGTCTTTCAAGCCCCGCACCGGCGGATACTTGGTCGCCTCGTGGTGCTCGACCATCGCGTCCGTGTAGCAGGTGACGATGGCGTCGATCACCTGCATCGCCTCAGCCTCGGAATACTCGCCCAGCGGCTTGGCAAAGCCGATGCTTTCTGCCGCCGCGCCGAAGGCCTTGAGGCACTTCTTCATCGCGGCCAGTTCGACGTCAGACGGGTCGATCATGGCCACCTCCGTCTTGGGCGTGCGTCCTTCCTGCACCCGCAGCCACTGACCGTAGAGCGCGTGAAACGCCTCCTGGCAACGCCGCGAGCAGAACACCCAGTCGATCGGATAGCGCCGGGCGTCGCCCACCGGATGCCGAAGGTCCGAGTGGCCGTAGCCGCGCGCCTGTCGTTTGCAGACCCAACACTTCACTGACCCTCCTCTCACTGCGCCCAGGCGGGCTTGCCCGGCATGGCGGGGGGTTGCGGGGCGGCTGGCGCAGACATCGCACGGGGCGGGGTGAGCGCCGCCGGCGCACCGCTGGAGCCGCTGCCAGGGTTCTTCGGCGGCACGCCCATCAGGCGGGCATACTCCGGGTGGTCGGGCTCGACGGCGCTCTTGACGACGTTCTTCAACTCGCCGCGGCCGTCCTTCTCGATGTCGATGCGGGCCGCAAACTCGATGCCGTCGAGCTCGTGGAAGCCCTGGATGCGCCGCGCGGCGGCGGCCTGCGGGCTCATGTCCTGGGGATGGACGTTGCGGGCGCTGTTGAGGATCGCGCGGATGAGGCTGCGGCCCATCTGGCCCCAGGTCGGGCCCTTCGGGGAATGCAGGCCGATGTTGCTCCAGAGCTTGCGACGGGCGTACTCGCCCTCCAGCACGACGAACTCGGCCGCCAGATACACCGAGCCGGACTCGAAGCTTTGGGTGGCATAGCCGCCGGTCCAACCCTGGGCTGGGTCGTCGTAGCCCCCGGGCTTGAGGGTCATGCGCACGCGGGCGAGCGTGCCCTTGGGGATGAGGTCGAAGTGCTGCTGCTGTTCGGCGTCGTTGAAATCGGACCAATGGGTCATGGCTTACTCCTGGGATGCAGTGGGGGATGGCGGGATGCGGGTGGCGGCGGCGCACTTGTCGATCAGCGCGCGCAGGTTCGGCGGCTCCAGCAACTCGAGCTGGCCGGAGCGGTCCTTGGCCGGGACGCCGTAGGGGTTCACCGTGTGGCAGACGAAGGCGCGGTAGGACGAGCCGTCCTCGGCCTTGATCTCGGCCAAGGTGACCACCTCGTCGACGATGCCGGGCAGTTCCGCGGCGGTCTTGGCGCCCTCGATCTGCGGCACGAAGACCTTGCGGTTGAAGTCGTCCAGGCGCTCGTCGAGGATGGCGACGAACACGACGTGCTTGCCGCGCGCGTGCTGCAGATGGGTCAGCGCCCCGATCAGTTCCGAGCCGAGCAGGCCGTAGGCGCCCCGGGTGTCGGGCTTGCCGGTGCGCTCGCTGTAGGCCTGCGGCTGGGTCTTGGCCCAGACGAGCGCCAGGCGCGCGAGTACCGTGATCGAGTCGACGAAGTAGGTGTCGTACTTGGCGAGTTGACCGGGATCGCCGTAGCGCTCACACACGTGCCGGTAGTGCGCCTCGGAGAACGGCGCGTCGGCGGGCAGCGCCGGGTTCGGGCCGGCGAGGAACACGACGAGATCGCGGAACTCCGGCCAGGTGCTCGGGCGCACGCAGTCGCCGCGCCAGTCCTTGACGGCCAAGTCGCCAGCCTCGAGGTCGACGAACAGGGTCGATCCTTCCGGCAGCGTCTTGAGCTGGCTGGTCTTGCCGATGCCGCTCTTGCCTAGAAGCACGAGCTTGACGCCCTGCTTCTCGCGCAGCCGCTGGTCGGCGGTGATGATGGGAAGGGCCATCACGCCACCTCCTTCAGCACTTCAGCGACCGCCGGGTTCCAGAGGATCTGGTAGCCGCTGTGCCCGTTGCGCGAATACGGCATCGCCTCGGCCCAGGCCTCGCCGGCTTCGGTCAGTTCCCACTCGTCCCGCTCGTTGCGCAACTGCAGGCCGTGGTGGGCCAGGCGCTGGTTGGTGGCCTTGGCCGACAGGCCGAGCAGCCTGCCGAGCTGGGTGGCGTTGAGCGAGCAGATCGCCTCGTTCGCCGCAGGCAGCGCGCGACGCAGGGTCTGGACGCTCAACCCCGTGTTCTCCTGGATGCAGGTGAGCGTGGCCGCCATCGCGATGCCGGGTTTGACCCCCGGCACCTTGGCCACGGCCTCGCCGATCAGCAGCAGAGCGGCGACGCGGTCCTGGGTGGGTGCCGGCAGGGTCGGGCGTGCACTTGGCGCCGTGTAGCTGCCCGTCTTGCGGATCGCCGGCAGCACCTCGTGGGTGACCCAGCGCTTGAAGCGCTTGGCCTCGCGCTTGCGGCTGCCGAGGACCAGGCTGTACAGCCCGGGCTCGTTGACGACGTTGACCTGGTCATTGCCGCGCGAGATGCCCTGAATCGAGATCAGGGCTTGCTCGTCAGGGTCCAGTCGCGCCAGGGCGCGGGTGGTGTTCGGCAGTTCAAGAACCGCGCACACATCCGCCGCGACGAACCACGGTTCGCCTTGGGCATCCGTGACGACCCGGACCGGACGGCCTTCGAAATCAAACGGGATCAGTTCGGTGCTCATGGATCACTCCTCCGAGACGAGGGCCAGCCGGAACGTGGGCTTGCCGGGCTTGACGGTGCGGGCGGCCTCGAACCCGGCGCGCAGTGCCGGCGGCCAGTTGGAGAAGCGCGATTCCGAGACGGAGTACTCGACGTCGAGGTAGTCCTCGACCTTCTCGCCGGCGGCGGCGATGCGCCGGGCAATCGCCGCCAGTTGCGCCTGGTCCCAGGACACGCGCTTCGGGACATCGACCGTCACGCGCAGCGCACCGTCCTGCAGGTGCACGACGCCGAAGTCCTTGCCCGCCTCGAGGCGGGCAGCACGGGCCTGCTCGCCGTAGGCGGCCTCCAGCGCAGCGTCGAACTTGGCGCGGGCTTGCTTGAGCCAGGCGAGCGCTTCGTCGAGGTTGCGGCTGATCTGCGCCTTCTGGGCGGGCGGGAGTTGAGCCAGCTGGCCGACGGACATCGCGGCGATGTCGGCGGGGTAGAGGGTGAGGTCGCTCATGGCCGCCCCCTCACTGGTATGCCCGAGCGAAGGTCGAGTAGCGCGAGACGCGCCGCTCGAAGGCCTCGACGTCGCTGATCAGGTAGGTGACGCGTGCGCCCAGCTTGCAAAAGACCGGGCCCAGCTGCTCCTGCCGCCAGCGGCGCAGGGTGTGGACGGACAGTCGCCAGCGGGCGGCGAGTTCGAACTCGTTGAGCGCGACCGGCGTCGTGCCTTCGGGTGGTGCCGGATAGAAGTTCCGGGGGGATCGAACAGATGCAGGGTGTTTCTGCATGGCGGGGCTCCTTCTGTTTGGGAGCCCTCATTGAATTGCCCGGCGCTTTGGGCTTGGGCGAGTGCTTTTTAGGCGATCACGGGGCGCGGCCCGACCGGTGGCGAGCCAGGCATGCGCCTTAAGTCTTTGATTTGTATGGTCAGAACAATGTCTTTTCGGTTATTGCGATTTCGTTTGTTTCGTTTACAATGACCCCTATCGCATCCGATCCGACCAGGAGAGCCCCATGACGACCCCCACCATCCCCAATGCGCTGCCCTCGGCCGAGGACGTCGCGCTGGCTCGGGAATCCGGGCGCGTGCTCTCGACGGTGCTGCAAACGCGCGCCGAGACCCAGCAGATCGACTTCCACGACGACAAGGGCGCCGTGCGCTCAGTGACGCTGCCGACGACGGCGCTGCGGTTGCTGCTGGACGTGCTGACCGAGATCGGCCAGGGCAATGCCGTCACCGTCATCCCCATCCACGCCGAACTGACCACGCAGGAAGCGGCCGACCTGCTCAACGTCTCGCGGCCCTTCCTCGTGCAGTTGCTGGAAAAAGGCGAGATCCCGTTCCACAAGATCGGCACGCATCGTCGGGTGCGCTACCAGGACGTGATCGCCTACAAGCACCGGATCGATGCCGAGCGCCGCAAGGCCCTCGACGAACTGGCCGCGCAGGCCCAGGAACTCGGCATGGGGTACTGAGCGGATGAGCTCGCACTTCACCGTCGTCTACGACGCCTGCGTGCTCTATCCCGCGCCCCTGCGCGACCTGCTGATGCATCTGGCGCTGTCGGACCTGTACCGGGCGCGCTGGAGCGACATGATTCACGACGAGTGGATGCGCCACGTGCTGGCCAGCCGTCCCGATCTGACTGCCGAGCAACTCGAGCGCACGCGGCGGCTGATGAACGCCCACGTCCGCGACTGCCTGGTCACCGGCTTCGAGTACCTGATTGCCTCGATCGAGTTGCCCGACCCCAGCGACCGCCATGTGGTGGCGGCCGCCATCCACGCCGGCGCCAGCCTCATCGTGACCTTCAACCTCAAGGACTTCCCGCCCGAGGCGCTCAAGCCCTACAACCTCGCGGCGCAGCATCCGGACGACTTCATCGTCGATCTGCTGGATCTGCACCCGGCCGGCGTGCTCGAAGCAGTCGCCCGCCACCGCCGCAGTCTGAAGAACCCGCCCAAGTCGGCGGACGACTACCTGGACACCCTGCTGGCGCAGGGGCTGACGCAATCGGTGGCGGTGATGCGCCCATGGGTCATGGCCATGTGAGGCACCGCGCTGTATCGGAGGGAGCATGGGCAAGAAGACCCTGACCAACGCACACTGTCTGCTGGAGCTGGTCGAGCGCGTGCCGGCCTCAGTCCTCAAGCTGTTCGCCGGCCTGCCCGAGTGCCTGGGACTGCAGCGCGGGTTTGATTGGACGCAGCCCGACGAGGGGCTGAGCGCTGCCCTCATCGAGCACATCAAGCACCTGCGCAAGGAGCAGCGCGATCCGGCCGAGCGCGAAGCCTTGCGGGTGCTGCGCCTGAGCACCGCACGCGGGGCCGCCATCCTCGCCACCGTCGCCGAGCAGCTCTACGACGAGGACCTGCTCGCACGGTTTCGTGCGCAAGAAGGCGGCGAGGTCGGTCGCGCGGTGTGGATGCGCACGCACAGCGAGGCCTCGATCAAGCTCTTCGACACTGCCGAGTCCATCGTCAACACCCAGGACCTGAAGGGGCTCAAACGCCTGCACGACGCGTTCGACGTGCCTGGCGAGGCGCCGCCCTTCCTGTGGAACGATGAGGTCAAGGACCGGCTGGAAGCGCAACTCACCGAGGCGATGCGGCTGGCCGAGCCCTGCGAGGTCATCCACGTGGCCATGGAGGAGCCGAACCGGCAAGGCCAGACCCAGGCGACACACTACCTCGTGGTGCGTTTCGCCGGCGATCAGGTGGCCGCGGTGGAGATGCGCAACCGCCAGCGCAAGAGCTTCTTCTACTTCCCGGCGCGCGACGCCACCCTCATCTACGCGCCTCATCGTGGGCTCGTCGAAGTCTTTGCCCCGACGCTGGGCACCCGTGCGCCGCTGGCCAACGTGCTGTCCCGGCACGGCTTCAAGGCCCCCTTGTCGAACCGTCCGCTGGACCGCTCGCGCTACGACCTGTCGCGCTTTGCGCGGCCACTGAAGGACACCAAGCCGCGCATCGACGGGGGCCGCATCGAGCGGCTGTATCTGACCGAAGCCAAGGCTTTGCTTGGGCATGCCACGGACGCCGTCACGCTGCACATCGACAGCGGCGCAGAACTGCACGAGGTGATCGACGAGCGCTGGGGCAACCACCCCTTCGCGCAGCCTGGTGCCTTGCTCGGTGTGACCCTGGTGGCCGAACTGGTGTTCGAGGGGGAGACGGCGGCCACCCCGCTGGCCATCGTGCTGGCCGAGCCCGGTCGCTGCAGCCTGGCTGGCGAGAAAGACCAACGCCTGCGCCGCGCCGGGATGCAACTGCTCGAGGCCCTGGGGGTGCGCAAACCGCTGCACCCGGGCTGCGGGCGGGACGATCCGAGCCTGATCGCGCAGGTGGCCCGGCTTCTGGAGAGCGCCAGCAGCCCGATGGACGGCTTCGCACTGCATAAGCTCGGCATCGACATCGAGCGGCTGCAGGACGAAGGCATCCTCATCGAAGGCGAGCGCATCGCCGAGCTGTCGGTCCCCGTCGACGAAGGCGAGCCGATGAAGGTGGTGCTCGAACGCTGCGCCGATGCCGACACCGTGCGCTACCGCGATCCTCTGACGGGCAACGACGTGGTCATGCCGGCCCGTCTCGCCCGGCGCTGGAAGGTGCAGCTGGACTGGTTGCGCGAGGAATTGATCACGGCGCTGGGATCGGCCTTGAAAGGACCCCGCAGTCGGCACTTCGACGACGAGCCGGTGTTCCTTGGCGAGATCGACATCGACGGCCATGCCGTGGCGCTGTACTTCGCCTCCAGGATGTCCCACGAGCGCGCGTACGCGAAAGTCGACGCTGCGCTGAGGCTTCGTCCGCGCCCGGTGGCGGGCGTGGTGTTGACGACGACCTCGACGCCGCTGCCATTCGCCGGCACCAATGTCGTCATTCCCATCGAGGATGTGCTCGCCGATGCGGGCAACGGCAGCGCCATCGACCTGGACCGGCTGAAGGTGGCCTATCGCCACGGGCAACTGGCGGCCATGGGCGGGTCGACGGTGACGCTCAAGGTCGCCCCCGATGGTCACGCGGCGACGCTGTACCTTCCGGGCAAGGCGCCGTGGCGGGTCACGGGCAAAGCAAGGATCGCCGTCTTGCAGCGGCTGGTGGAGGCCTGGGCCGCAGGAACGCCCCACGTCAACACGAAGGCGCTGATGGCCGGCACGGGCTGCACGTCTCCGGCCAACCTCTTCACCGGCAAGCACTCGCCCTGGCGCGACTATCTCGAAAGGGTCCCAGGCACGCGGGCGTGGCAGCTGAAGCTGACCCCACTCGATCGAGTGATCGTCGATGACAGCGACACGCGCAGCGCTGCGATCGAAGCAGTCACCGAAGACGTCTGACCGCCGTTGAGGCGTCAGCGCGCCGCGCCGATTGATCGGCGTTGCGATCCGCTTCGGAAATCTGCGCACATCATCCCTGGCGGTTTCGATTCCCTGGAGCCGTCATGAGAAACCTCGAACTTGCATCTCCGGCAGAGATGAGCGCCAGCGCCCGTGCTGGCGAAATCACCACCATCCTTGCGGCCGCCATCGTCCGTACCCTCGGGTCTTCCGGGCTGGAACAGAGCGCGGTTCGCCTTGGCTTCTTGCCCGACCAGCGCGTTCATACAACCCCCTCTCAACAGGAGAAGTTGTGATGAACGAGAAACAAGCTTCCGTCGCGGCGCGGATCGCCGAGCTGAGTCACCTGCCGATGGCCGAACTCTGGGTGCTCTGGGATCGGTACTTCGAGCGGCGCCCGGAGTTTCCGAACCGCACCCATGTCGAATCCCGTATCGCCTACAAGCTGCAGGAAGAAGCCTTCGGCGGACTCGCACCCGAAACGCGCCAGCGCCTTGAGGCCATCGGCGCGAAGCACTCCAAGATCAAACTGCGCGCGCGCCCGCGCAAGTTCGACTTCGCACCGGGCACCGTGCTGCTACGCGAATGGGGCGAGCGCGAGCACCGGGTGACGGTTGACGCCGATGGTCACTTCGAATACGAAGGCCGCCGCTTCAAGAGCCTGACCGCCGTGGCGCGGCACATCACCGGCCAGCATTGGAGCGGCCCGCTGTTCTTCGGCCTGAAGGGAGGCGCCCGATGACGGAAATCGCCTCCACCAAGGCGCGCAAGCGCTGTGCGGTCTACTGCCGGGTGTCGTCGGACGAGCGGCTCGACCAGGAGTTCAACTCCATCGATGCGCAAAAGGAAGCCGGGCACGCCTTCATCGCCAGCCAGCGCGCCGAGGGATGGATTGCGGTGGCCGACGACTACGACGACCCCGGCTACTCCGGCGGCAACACCGAGCGCCCGGCCTTGAAGCGCCTGATGGCCGATATCCAGCGCGGGCTGATCGACATCGTGGTGGTCTACAAGATCGACCGCCTGACGAGGAGCCTCGCCGACTTCTCCAAGATGGTCGAGGTGTTCGAGCGCCACGGCGTGTCCTTCGTCTCGGTCACGCAGCAGTTCAACACCACGACCTCGATGGGGCGGCTCACGCTCAACATCCTGCTGTCCTTCGCCCAGTTCGAGCGCGAGGTCACGGGCGAGCGCATCCGCGACAAGATCGCCGCGGCCAAGAAGAAGGGGCTGTGGATGGGCGGCGTGCCCACCATCGGCTACGACGTGGTCAACCGCCAGTTGGTGGTCAACCCCGCCGAGGCGGCGGTGGTGCGCCGCATCTTCGAGGAGATGTTGACCATTGGCTCACCCACGCAGATCGCAGCGCGCCTGACCGCCGAGGGCATCACGACCAAGGCGTGGACGACGCAGGACGGGCGGGTGCGGACCGGCACGCGCATCGACAAGAAGTACATCCACAAGGTGCTGCGCAACCGCATATACCTCGGGGAGTTGTCGAACCGGGGCCAGTGGTACCCCGGCGTACACGAGCCGATCATCAAGCGCGAGCTGTGGGACCAGGTCCACGTCGTGCTGGCCCGCGACAGCCACGCGCGGTCGGTGGAGACCAAGATCCGCTCGCGCAACGACGCGCTGCTGCGGGGGCTGCTGTACGCGCCGACGGGCGAACGCATGTACCCCACGTACTCGCGCAAGAACGGCCGCAAGTACCAGTACTACGTCTCCAAGTCCGAGAGCCCCTTCGGCGCGCCGGGCAAGAGCTACGAGCGCCTGCCCGCCCGCGAGATCGAGGCGGCGGTCGTGGCCCAGATCCGCACCGTGCTGACCAGCCCCGAATCCATCGCCGCCGTCGTGCGCCACATCCAACGCCAGGGCGTGCCGATCGACGAGACCACGGTCGTGATGGCGATGGGGCGCCTCAACGACGTGTGGGATCAGCTCTTCCCGGTTGAGCAGCACCGCATCGCCAACCTGATGATCGAGCGCATCGATCTCGTCCACACCGACGAGATGCAGGGCATCCGGGTGAAGTGGCGCGAACTGGGCTGGGACGCCTTGATCGGCGAGTTCGCGCCCAGGAGCATCGGCGCCGAGCTGCTGGAGGTCGAGGCATGAAGGACGGGACGCTCGAGACCTTCGTGCCGCTGACCCTGCGGCGGCGCGGCGTGCGCCGGCTGGTCCAGCACCAGGCCGAGGACCGGGACGCGCACGACAGCACGCTCATCGAAGGGATGGCACGGGCCTTCCACTGGCAACGGCTGCTAGACAGCGGCGCGATGCCCAGCGGCTCGGCCATCGCGCGCGCCGAAGGGCTGCACCACTCCGTGGTCAACGAGCTGCTGCGCCTGACGCTGCTCGCGCCCGACATCGTCGAGATGCTGATGGCCGGGCGGCAGCCACGCCGGATGAGCCTGATCTGGTTCCAGCGCCACCCGCTGCCGGTGGACTGGGCGGCCCAGCGCGAGATCGTGCGGCGCTTCGAGGAGAAAGCGTGAGCACGAAGCACCGGGGACGCATCGAGGGAGCGCCGGTCACCCAGAAACTGCCGACGCCGGCGGGCGGCGTGAAACTGGAAACCTTCGTGCCCTGGCGGCTGGTGCAGCGCTGCATCCGGCGCGCGGTGATCGCGCCGCCCGGCGCACCGAAAGGTGTGGAGGTTCACTCGACGTGGGCCGGCCCGGCGCGCACCGAGGCCAAGGACACGGCGTTGATGCGCGCGCTCGGGCTGGCGCACCACTGGCAACGGCTGCTCCATGAGGGGCGGGTGGCGTCGGCGGCCGAGATCGCCCAGGCCGAAGGGCTGGATGTATCCAAAGTGCATCGCCTGATGCGGCTGACGCTGCTCGCGCCCGAGGTGGTCGAGCGGCTGATCGGATCGCCCGACCTCGCCGTCGAGAAGGTGCTGGGCCGCCCCTGGCCTTACGGCTGGCGCGAGCAGGTGCGGTTGCTTGACTGAGGCGATCTTGAACCAGTCGGCGGGACGAATATCCCAATCGAGTTTGCCCAAGCAGCAGTGCGTACTTGTTGCCTGTTTAGCAAGGGCAGCGAGCATTGCGAGAAAGCCCAGTCATCGCTACACCGCAACCGCGTCGCCAGCCTCATCTGCAACCGAACTGCCGGCAACTGCACTCGGCATCGACCACACGCGACTCTCGACAACCGACGGTATGCGCTCCAGAGCCCCAAGCGGCTCGATGCCCATTGCATGTAGCCGTGCCTTGAGTTCGGCTAGCACCTCGTCCTTACGCAGCGACCACGTCGACGCAAAGCACCGCCAAAAGACCCAGCCAGCGCGCTCGAGTATGCGCTGGCGCTGCATGTCTGCCGGCCAGCGGTCCGGCCCGTGGAACTCGTCGCCGTCACATTCGATAGCAAGGCGCGTGTCGTTCGCTCCCTCCACCACCATGTCGATGCGGTAGGCACCAACCTTGACCTGAGGCGTGACGCGATAGCCGAGATCGACGAGCGACGAATACACGTCGCGCTCGAAACCAGACTCACACAGGTCGACGAGGCTCGTTTCCTCCTCGCCGCCCTCCAGCGGCATGGTGAAGTGTTCGACGAGCGTGCGCCGGACGTCCGTCATCGACAGCTCACCGAGCTTGACTGAGCGTACGAGGTACATACGGTCGCGGGCACGGCTGGCGGCGACGTTGAATCGCTGCTCGAAGATCTGTCCGGAGAGCGCGTGATGGCGGGTGGCGTCGGCCACCATGCTCAGGAACATGATGTCGCGCTCGCTGCCCTGGAACACGTAGGCGTCGCCGCAGGCGAACTTTCGGCGATCGAGTTCGGCCAGGTCCACCCGGCTGACCACCAAGTTGTGGATGAACTTGGCCTGCTCTGGCCCCAAGAGCGACACGACCCCGATCGTGCGATTGCGCAGCTTGGGGTTACGCAGGATGGCCTCGATCTCAGCTGCGATGAACTCGGCCTCCATCCGGTTGACGTCCCGGTTGTCCCGCACCCCATGCTCAATGAATACGTCCACGAGCGGTGGGTCGATGCGCTCAGAGGCCTTGGGCACGCGAAGGGGTCGAATCTGGTTCTTGTAGAAGGTCTTGTTGCTGTAGGCGATGATGGGCTGCACGCAACGGAAGTGCTCCGCGAGCATCACGCGCTCGGCCGCAAAGACGGTGGACGCGATGTCGTACAGCGACTTCTCAGGAGTCAGGTCCCGCCCGTAAGGTTGGTCAGAGAGGAAGCGCTCTCGGAGCGTTGCGATCTTGGCTGCCGAGATGAAGCCACCACTCGGTGATACTTGCTTGTCGTCGCCCACCACCAGGATCTTCTTGCCACGTAGCACCGCTGGTAATGCCCAGAGGTCGGACTGGCTGGCTTCGTCCACGATGACTAGGTCAAAGACACCGAGCTGGGCCGGCATGCTCTCGGAGACCTTGGCATGACTCATGATCCAGCAGGGAATGGCGCCTTGAGCGTCGAGCATCGCCTTTTGTGCGTCGCGTCGATAGCGGGTGGCGTTGGGCCCGGTGCCTTGGCCGATCCTCCGGATGGCCACACGGTAGCTCTCCAGGGCGGATAGCACCCTGGCTGATGCCTGGGCCTTTGTCTCAAGCCACGCCGACTTGGCCACCAACTGCTCGTACTGCTGAGCGAGCACTCTCTCGAGGTCGCGGCGGCGTTGTGCGAGCGTCAGGAGTTCATCGCGGGCTTCGATGGTTGCGAGGTGGTTCTTGATGCGCGCCCAGTTCCAGGCATCGCGCCATGAGACAGGCAACACCTCGTCGTCGCCGGTGGGCGGGAGTACTTGAGAACGCAGGCGGGCTGCCCACTTCATCGCCCCGGCGCGCTCGATGCGCGTACACAGGTCGTTGACGGTTGCCAGGCTCGACGACAGCGACTCGACGCGCTTGATCTCACCGATGATCTCCGCATACTGCGCCACGATGCGCTCGGTGGCGACTTCGGGATTGCCGAGCTGCGAGTCGATGAACGCGCGCAGCCGCTCGACCACCGGCCCCGAAGTGCCGGCGAGCTTCTCCTGGAGAATGGCGAGCTGCGCGGCGGCAGTCGCGAGCTCGGCGCGCGTGAGGTGGCGGCGTAGATGTTCGCGCACCGTCTGCAGTTGAGACGAGCCGCCAAGGAGTTCGTTCTTCGGCGGCTCGCGAAACACCTTCTCGGCCATGCGAGGCAGATTGGCGTCGTGGGCGATCGCCAGTTCGTGCGCCAGTTTCGCCGCGAGCGCAATCCGCTCGGTCGAACGCAGCGCCTCTACGTCAGCCTTGACCTCAGGCACCGAGAGTTCCTGCGCGAACTGATTCCATCGCACGGAGAACGACAGTACCCTCTCGTGCAATCGCACATAGCGATGCACATGTACCCAATCCTCGACTGCTTGGGGCGGTAGTCCGGACACGCGGATGGCACCCACCTGTTCCTTCGCATCACCGTTGCCAAAGCTCATCAACCCGAAGGGCTTTCCCGTCTCGCGCGCCCGCTCGATGGCTTGGATGACCTTCGGGTTGCCCAATGCTTCGGCGGGCAACGCCACAGGCCGCTGCAGGAATGCCGCGCGAGCCTGCACCAGTTCGTCGACCTCGGCCAGCAGTGCCTTCAGCGCCTCCTGTTCGCTGGCGAAGTCCGGGCGTCGGCACTTGGCTCGCAGATCGAAGACCCAGGGGCTCTCCAATTCTTCCAGGTGGTGCACGATCTTGAGCACCTGGTCGACTGCCGCGAGCATGCGGCGGGCTTCATCGAGCACCTCGGGCGTCAAGGCACGCAGCGCCAGCAATTCGCCGTCGGCCTCAGCACCATCGATTTCGCGAATACCCACGAGAGCGTCGTGCAGCTTGGCCACCTCTTCGGTAGGCAAGAGCCCGAAGCTCGAGGGCAGCCGTGAAGAGACGTAGATGAGGTCGGTTCCCAGTCGGCGGCGGGCATCTCTGAGCGTCTGTGCCTCGGCGTCGCTCAGGGGCGGGGCGTGCTCCGGCAATAGCGTCAGATCGTCGTCGAACCAGTCGTGCTGTTGTTGGCCGCAGACGACCAGCTCGGCCATCTTCTGCGCGCGCATCTGCACGCCATCGACCTCGATGCCCGCCAACTGCTGAACGGCAATCTGGTCAACGCGCTTGTCGATACGGGCGATCTCGGCGTGTGCGGCGTCGATCAGCTGCTTGCAGCGCTCAATCTCGTCTTGTATGGCGCGTGTGTTGAGCTGCGACAGGTTGTGGATGATGGCCTCGATGGAGGCCTGGAACTGCCGCATCCCTTCCTTGTCGCCTGAAAGCAGCGCCACTGTCAGTGGCCGCACGTCCTCCGGGATCTTCTCCTGCAGCACGGACAACGCATGCTCGCCCTTGGATGTCACCAGCACCTTGCGCCCAGTGGCGAGGTAGTGACAGATGATGTTGGCGATCGTGTGCGTTTTGCCGGTGCCTGGCGGCCCTTGGACGCAGACGCCAGGAGCGCGCTCGAGCATCTCGACGATGGTCTCCTGCTCTTGGTTATAGGGCAGCGGGAAGTAGAGTTCGCGCGGCTCACCCTTGGCACTGCTGCCGCTGCATAGGCCTCGAAACGAGATGGCCTCGTACTTGACGACCTCATCAGAGGGCGGCGTCACGAGGCAAGCAGGGCCGGCAGGTATCGCATCGCCTGCTTGCAGGCGTGCTTTTAGACGACGGATGTCCTCGACCAGGAAGTTGGCCGAGCGCGGACGAACGAACAACACCCATCCGGCCGTGACGAGCAGTTGGTCGGACGGAGTGGGTAAGTCTTGATAGGCCGGGTCGTAGCGCCCCGCCTTGTCGAGGCTTCCGGCGACGAGCTTCAAGATGGGCTCGAAGCTGCCGATGTCGAACGGCGTGAGCGTGCGTTCCGAGTCGCTCTCCAGGAGCACCTTGGCCTGCTTCTCGACTTCGGCCGCTCCCATGACTTGACAGGCGCCAAAGGCGTCGAACTCCAGGCGCGGGGCCACGGCCCTGGGGCGCACCGAAATCGTGTGCGTCTGGGGGTCGAGGTCAATCTCGACGACTTGTGTCAGCAGCGGGTACTGGTAGTCGACGCTGACGCCCTTGCCGTTTCCGTCCTCCGTGCGCGTGCCGGTGAACTTCCAGGCCGACACGCCCATGCCCCAAACCAGTTCCCATGGGTTGGAGGTCTCCTCGGCTTCGAGCCGACCCTTGAGCATGAAGAGATCGCCATAGAGTGCGATGGTGCGGCGCCGGGGTTTCTCCCCTTCGGCCCAGGCCTGCCAAAGCGGTATGTAGTCCGTCAAGGCTCTCGTGACGCGCTCGCGGCGATGCTTGTCGCGAGTGGCCGCGACCTCCTCACTCATCGTACGTCTGTCAGCTGCGAATCGATGTTGCAGCGCCTGCTCGTTGAGGGTCGGCACGGGCCCGCTCGGATCGTCGGAATAGGTGATATAGGGCCGCGCCTCCTCGTCAGGAGCAGGTGGCGAGGTGGACGCGAGGCGCGCAACCTGCAGCCAGATGTGGTCGCCTTCGACCTTGCGATCGAGGTCGACGCCGGGCAGCCCGGACAGGTCCTTTGGGAAACGCCTGAAGTCGGAGGCGCCCGTGAGAACGTAGGCCCTGGGGTCGATCTCCTTGCCCTGCTCGACGATGTAATCGAGCAGGCGTGTAAGCAAACCGTGTTGCGGGGTCGTCGGCATCAGTCTTCCCTGGGCTGTTCTTCTTTGACGGCAGCGGGCACGGCTATGTGGTGGCGCTTGACGTACTCGAGGATGGCGACCTCGAACACGTTGGCCAACGAGCGGCGCTCGGCCTCGGCGGCGGCCACCCATGCACGCCTGACTTCAGGCGTGAGTTTGATGGTCGCGACTTCGGTCTTGCGTCTGACTCGCGGCATCGCTTTGGTCCCATTCGGTGTTGCAAAAGTATTGCCCTGAAGACGTGCGTTCGTCAATGACGGGAAGAGTTGGGGAAGAAACTCTCGAGGCCGAGTTCGAGCGTCTTGATCTCGTGTTGCACGCGCTGCAGAAAGCGCAGGTTTTGCGCCAAGTCGCGGGCCGTGCGGGCGCGCCTCTCGGCGAGCCACTTGAGCGCGGAAGGGGTCTTTTTCACGTCGGGCTCACCCACTTACTTCGGTCGCCGTTGCAAGGCAGTCTCCGACCGCAACCCGGGGTCTCTAAGTCCTTGTCAGACAAGGAGGTGGCCTCTGGTTCCCACCACGGGCCGCAGAGAAAAACCGAGAACAGAGAGGCGCTGTCGGGGCGGAAACGGCGCTCGGACGGCGCGCGCGTCCGCAAGGCGCCGCCCGGAAACCGCGCCAATACTGGCGTTGCGGGCATGAAAAAAGGCCAACCGAGATCGGTTGGCCTTGGGGTATTGGTGGAGCCGGGGGGAGTCGAACCCCCGTCCGGAAGCCCTCTACAGCCAGGTCTACATACTTAGCCTACCGTTTGAATTTAGCGCCGGTGTGGGTGGGTAGGCTCACCGCACCGACGCGAGCCGCCTTGGTTTTAGGCCCCGAGCCAAGCGGCCCGACCCGGGGACGAGCCTCTGTGAATGACGCTGCGAGATGGCTTACGCCATCATCCGGCCCAGAGGCCAGCCGGTGCAGCGCTCGCCGCCCTCAGGCGGCGAGAGCGAAACGCTCGTCGTTGGCGTTTGTTTGCTTTCCAGTGGATTTACGAGGGGACTGGTCCTCGGTATGCGCTGTGCTGCTTTGCGACCCCCGTCGAAGCCAGGTACGGCCCCATTGGGTTTGCAAGGTATTAGTGCATCGCAGGGCGGAAAAGTTCCGCCGGTGGGTGCACTTTTTTCACGTCGCCTTGCGGGCGGCGAGCAGGTAGTTTACCGCGGTTTCGTCGATCAGGCGATAGGTTTTCGTGAGCGGGTTGTAGCCCAGCCCCTTGAGGGCGACCGGTTCGAGCCCGTGCGATCGCGCCCAGCGGGCGAGTTCGGCGGGGCGGATGAATTTTCCGAAGTCGTGGGTGCCGCGCGGCAGCAGCCTCAGCAGATATTCCGCCCCCAGGATGGCGTGCAGGTAGGCTTTGGGCGTGCGGTTGATCGTGGCGAAGAAGGCCCAGCCGCCGGGGGCGAGCGTCGCGGCGCAGGCGGCGACGATGGATTCGGGGTCGGGGACGTGCTCGAGCAGCTCCATGCAGGTGACGACCTCGTAGGCACCGGGATGTGCTTCGGCGTGGTCCTCTGCGCTCTCTAGGCGGTAGTCCACCGATAGGCCGGATTCCAGGAGATGGAGCTTGGCGACGTCGAGGGCGGCAGCGGAGAGATCGATGCCGGTGACCTTGGCGCCGCGCTGCGCCATTCCTTCGGAGAGGATGCCGCCGCCGCAGCCGACGTCGAGCACGCGTTTGCCGGCAAGGGTGACGTGCGACTCGATCCAGGAGAGCCGCAGCGGATTGATCTCGTGCAGCGGGCGGAATTCGCTCGTCGGATCCCACCAGTGGTGGGCGTGCTCGTCGAATTTGGCGAGTTCCAGCGGGTCGACGTTCGTCATAGCAGTTTCTCCAAAGAAAAACCCCGCCATGGCGGGGTTTTTCGCAGACATCGGATGACCAGAATTACTTGTCGGTGCCGATGACCTGGATTTCGACGCGACGGTCGGGTTGCAGGCAGTCGATGAGTTTCTTGTTGCGGCGGTTTTCCGGGCCCATGTTTTTGCACTTGTCGCCAGTGACGGGCATTTTCTCGCCCTTGCCTTCCGTGTAGACGCGGTTGGCCGGCACGCCTTTGCTGATCAGGTATTTCTTGACGGCGTCGGCGCGGCGCTCGGAGAGTTTCTGGTTGTAGGCATCGCTGCCGATACGGTCGGTATGGCCGACGGCGAGGATGACTTCGACGTTGTATTTGCCGAGTTGCGAGACGATTTCGTCGAGCTTGGCCTTGCCTTCGGGGCGCAGGGTGGCCTTGTCGAAGTCGAAGAGGGTGTCGGCCGCGAGCTTGACTTTCTGCTCGGCAGGTTTCGGCGCGGGACGCGCGACCGGAGCGGCCGGCTTGGGCGGTTCGCATTTTTCTTTGGCGATCAGGTCGGGATCGCAGCTGCAGGCGAGCGGTTTGCCGCTGGCGTCCTTGGCCTGTTCGGCGGCTGCGGGCGACCAGCTGGCGCCTGCCTGCACGCACAGGCCGGAACCCGAGGTGACGACGACGTTGCGGGAGTCGGTGACGTAGGGAACGACGCCTTTCGGATCGACGACGACGTCGGCGGACATCGCGCTCATGGAGAAACCGAGCGTTCCGAGCACGGCGAGCAGCTTGAGGCGGGTGTTTTTAGTCATGGCAGCATCCTTTCTTGTGAAAACGGTTGGGACAAGGTCTGGGATTGCATCCTTGAGTTCATTATACAAGCACTTTTTCAGCGGGTTTGCAACTGAATCCGCTGTCGCCAGTTTTGCGCCAAAGCGGTCAAATGGCTGTTGCTTTCTTGCAACAGAAGTTGGCCGTTGGCCACGCGCCGCCGGCCAGCGACCCAGACGTCGCTGACGTGCTCGCGTCCGGCGACGAAGACGAGATGTGAGCAGGGGTCGTAGCAGGGCTGGGTTTCGACGGCGTCGAGCGCCACGGCGGTGAGATCGGCGGCCTTGCCCGGGCGGATCGAGCCGAGGCGTGCATCCAGCCCGAGGGCGCGGGCGGCGCCGATGGTGGCCAGTTCCAGCGCCTGTATCGCGGGTAGTACTTCGGCGCGTCCTTGGCTGACCTTGGCGAGCAAGGCCGCGTGGCGAATCTCCTGAAAGAGGTCGAGCCGGTTGTTGCTCGCCGCCCCGTCGGTGCCCAGGCCGACGGCGATGCCGGCATCGAGCCACTGGGGTACGGCGGCGATGCCGCTGGCAAGTTTCATGTTGGAGGTGGGGCAGTGCACGAGGGCTACGCCGCGCTCGGCCAGCAGCGCGATTTCGCTCTCGGTGAGGTGCACCGCGTGCACGCCGACGAGCCCCGGTCCCAGCAGGCCGAGGCGGTCGAGCCGCTCCAGGGGGGTCTCGCCGTGGCGTGCGTGTGATTCTTCCCGCTCCTGCGCCGTTTCGAGCAGGTGGATCTGCACCGGCAGGTCGAGCTGGGCGGCGAGGGTGGCGATGCGCTCAAGCGCCGCATCGCCCACCGAATAGGGTGCGTGCGGCGCGAGCAGGAAGGAGACGAGCGGTTCCTCGCGCCAGGCGTCGCGCACGGCGAGCCCTTTGGCGAGCGCCTCGTCGGCGTCGGCCGCGTACGGCGTAGGAAAATCGATGACGGTGATGCCGAGCACCGAGCGCATGCCCATGGTGGTGAAGGCGCGCGCGGCGGCCTCGGGATAGAAGTACATGTCGACGGCGGTGGTGATGCCGCCGCGCAGCATCTCGGCGGCGGCGATCAGCGTGCCGTCGTAGACGAATTCCTCGCTCATCAGGGCCGCCTCGCGCGGCCAGATCGCCTCTTCGAGCCAGCGGCGCAAAGGGAGATCGTCGCCGATGCCACGCAGCAGGGTCATGGCCGCGTGCGTGTGCGCGTTGATGAGGCCGGGCAGCAGCACGTGCTCGGGCAGCTCGACGCGCTCGCGGGGGCGCCAGCGCCGTTCCAGCGCGTCGGTCGGCCCTACGTCGAGGATTTTGTCGCTGCGGATCGCGACGGCGTGACCAGTGAGCAGTGCCCCGGCCGGTTCCATCGGCAGCAACCAGCGGGGGAGGAGGAGGGCATCGGCGGACTGAAGCGCGGTCGGCTCGGGCATCGGCGGGCTCCGGAAGGGGGTTGAACGGCGTGATAAAATAGCGAATTCTACGGATTTGTACGGCGGTTTTTGCTCAATGGATTCTTTTGCCCGCGAAACCCTGCCCGTGCCCCTCGAAGAGGAGATGCGGCGCTCTTATCTCGACTACGCCATGAGCGTCATCGTCGGCCGGGCTCTGCCCGACGTGCGCGACGGCTTGAAGCCCGTGCATCGGCGCGTGCTCTACGCCATGCACGAATTGGGCAACGACTGGAACAAGCCCTACAAGAAGTCGGCGCGCATCGTCGGCGACGTGATCGGTAAATACCACCCGCACGGCGACACGGCCGTCTACGACACCATCGTGCGCATGGCGCAGGATTTTTCCCTGCGCTATCCCCTCATCGACGGTCAGGGCAACTTCGGCTCGGTCGACGGTGACAGCCCCGCGGCCATGCGCTACACGGAAATCCGCATGTCGCGCATCGGGCACGAGATGCTGGTCGACATCGACAAGGAAACCGTCGATTTCGGTCCGAACTACGACGGCAGCGAGCGCGAGCCGCTGGTGCTGCCTTCCCGCATTCCCAATCTGCTCATCAACGGTTCGAGCGGCATCGCGGTGGGCATGGCCACCAACATCCCGCCGCACAACCTCGGCGAGGTGGTGCGGGCGTGCCTGGCGTTGCTGGAAAACCCCGAGCTCTCCGACGACGATCTGATGCAGTACGTACCGGCGCCGGATTTCCCTACTGCTGGGCTCATCGTCGGGCTCGAAGGGGTGCGCGAGGGCTACCGTACGGGGCGGGGCCGCGTGGTGATGCGGGCGCGCACCCATTTCGAGGAGATCGGCCGCGGCGACCGGCAGGCGATCATCGTCGACGAGCTGCCGTATCAGGTCAACAAGAAGACGCTGCTCGAGCGCATCGCCGAGCTCGTCAATGAGAAGCGCATCGAGGGCATCAGCGAGATCCGCGACGAGTCGGACAAGTCCGGCATGCGCGTGGTCATCGAATTGAAGCGCGGCGAGCATCCCGAGGTGATCCTCAACCAGCTCTTCAAGCACACGCAGATGCAGGATACCTTCGGCATGAACCTGGTGGCGCTCGTCGATGGGCGGCCGCAGACGCTCACGCTCAAGGCCCTCGTCGGACACTTCCTTGCGCACCGGCGCGAGGTGGTGACGCGGCGCACCGTCTTCGAGCTGCGCAAGGCGCGCGAGCGCGGGCACATCCTGGAAGGTCTGGCGGTGGCGCTCTCCAACGTCGACGAAATCGTCGCGCTCATCAAGGCTTCGCCCACGCCGGCTGCGGCGAAAGAGGCGCTGCTCGCACGCCGCTGGCATTCGCCGGTGGTGGCGGAGCTGGTGGCGCGCGCAGGCGAGGATGCTGGGCGTTTCCGTCCCGAGGGGCTGGGGGCCGAGTTTGGCTGGTCGGAGGAAGGTTATCGCCTGTCAGAAGTGCAGGCACAGGCGATCCTGGATCTGCGCCTGCAGCGCCTCACGGGGCTCGAGCAGGACAAGATCGTGCAGGAGTACCGCGAGGTGATCGAGCGCATCGCCGATCTGCTCGACATCCTTGCCAGGCCCGAGCGCGTCTCGGCCATCATCGCCGAGGAGCTGCGCCAGATCGCCGCCCAGTACGCCGATCCGCGCCGCAGCGAGCTGGTGCTCGAAGCCGACGAGATCCGCCTCGAAGACCTGGTGGCGCCACAGGACATGGTGGTCACGCTCTCGCACGCCGGCTACGTCAAGCGCCAGCCGCTCGACGACTACCGGGCGCAGCGCCGCGGCGGGCGCGGCAAGCAAGCGGCCGCGGTCAAGGAGGAAGATTTCCTCGAGCAGGTGTTCGTGGCCAATACCCACGACTGGGTGCTGTGCTTCTCCAGCCGCGGGCGCGTCTACTGGCTGCGCGTCTTCGAGCTGCCCGAGGGGGCTCGCGGTGCGCGCGGCAAGCCCATCGTCAACCTCGTGCCCATGGGGCCGGACGAGCGCATCCAGGCCGTACTGCCGGTGCGTGAGTTCGACGATGCGCACTACGTCTTCTTCGCCACCGCCTCCGGCGTGGTGAAGAAGACGGCGCTGTCGGCATTCGCCAATCCGCGCAAGGCCGGGATCGTGGCGCTGTCGCTCGACGACGGCGACCGCCTCATCGGCGTAGACCTCACCGACGGGACCTGCGACGTGATGCTCTTCTCCGACGCGGGCAAGGCGGTGCGCTTCGCCGAAGACGACGTGCGGCCGATGGGGCGCGAGGCGCGCGGTGTGCGCGGCATGGCGCTCGAAGACGGTCAGCAGGTGGTGTCGATGCTGGTGGTGCGCGACGAGTCCGGCTCGGTGCTCACGGCCACGGAGGCGGGCTACGGCAAGCGCACGCCGGTGGCCGAATTCACCCGCCACGGGCGTGGCACCAAGGGGATGATCGCCATCCAGACCAGCCGCCGCAACGGCCGGCTCGTGGCCGCTTGCCTGGTGCAGCCGGGCGATGAGATCATCCTCATTTCGCAGAACGGGGTGCTGATCCGCACTTCGGTCGACGACATCCGCGAGATGGGCCGTTCCACCCAAGGGGTGACGCTGATGGCGCTGGACGACGGCGACCGCTTGGTGACGGTGGTGAAAGTGGCGCGTACGCCGGTGGTCGGGGACGAGGACGAAGGGGAAGACGATGCGGGTGTATAACTTCAGTGCCGGGCCGGCGATGCTGCCGGAGCCGGTCCTGCGCACGGTGCAGGAGGAGCTGCTCGACTGGCACGGGATCGGCTCGAGCATCATCGAGGTGAGCCATCGCGGCAAGCACTTTTCAGAAGTGATCGCGCGGGCGGAGGCCGATCTCCGCAAGCTGCTCTCCATTCCCGAGGACTACGCCGTGCTCTTCCTGCAGGGCGGGGCGACGCTGCAGTTCTCCGCCATCCCCATGAACCTGCTTGGCGGCGGCTCGGCCGATTACGTCGTCACCGGCGCCTGGTCGCAGAAGGCGTTCGCGGAGGCGCAGCGCATCGCGCCCGTGCTCGGCGGCAGGGTCCGTCTGGCCGGCTCCACCGAGGAAAGCGGCTTTACCCGCGCGCCGCGCCCCGAGGAGCTTTCGCTCGATCCCAATGCGCGCTACGTGCATGTGTGCACCAACGAGACGATCCACGGCGTGGAGTGGCTGGAGCTCGAGGCGCTGCAAGCCTCTGGCGTGCCCCTCGTTGCCGACATGTCCTCGCACCTGCTGTCGCGCCCGATCGACGTGCGCCGCTTCGGCCTCATCTATGCCGGGGCGCAGAAAAACATCGGCCCGGCGGGACTGACGCTCGTGATCGTGCGCCGCGATCTCATGGCTTCGCCCTGGGAGGGAACGCCGCCGGTGCTGCGCTACGACCGCATGGCCGAGAACGGCTCGATGCTCAATACGCCGCCCACGTTTGCCATCTACGTCGCCGGGCTGGTTTTTCAGTGGCTCGAATCGCTCGGCGGGCTCGCGGCGATGGCGCAGCGCAACGAAGCCAAGGCGCGTCTGCTCTACGAGTGCATCGATGCCACGCCCTTTTACCGCAACGCCGTCGAGCCGCGCTGGCGCAGCTGGATGAACGTGCCCTTTCGTCTCGCCGACGAGTCTTTGAACGAAACGTTCCTGCAGCAAGCCGAGGCCGCCGGGCTCAAATACCTCAAGGGGCACAAGATGGTGGGCGGCATGCGGGCTTCCATCTACAACGCCATGCCGCTCGAGGGGGTGGAGGCGCTCGCCGCCTTCCTGCGCGATTTTGCCGTGCGGCATGCCTGAGCAAGGGGGGAGGGAATGGACGAGTCGGAACTCTTGGCGCTGCGCCGCCGTATCGATGCCATCGACGAGGAGATCCTCAAGCTGCTCTCCGAGCGCGGGCGCTGTGCGCGGCGCGTGGGCGAGCTCAAGCAGGGGGCGATCTATCGCCCCGAGCGCGAGGCGCAGGTGTTGCGCCGCATCGCCGCGCTCAACCCCGGGCCGCTGCCCGAGAGCGCCGTGCGCACCATCTTTCGCGAGATCATGTCGGCCTGCCTCGCGCTCGAGCAGCCGCTCAAGGTAGCCTATCTCGGCCCGGCCGGGACCTTCTCCGAGGCGGCCGCGCGCAAGCATTTCGGCAGCGCGCCGCAGTTCGTGTCGCTTGCTTCCATTGACGAGGTCTTTCGTGAGGTCGAGGCGGGCAACATCGACTACGGCGTGGTGCCCATCGAGAATTCGGTCGAGGGCATGGTAGGGGTCACACACGATTTGCTCCTGCTGCATCCGCTGCAGATCTGCGGCGAGGTGATGCTGCGCATCCACCAGCACCTCATGTCGCTCGCCCCGAGCCTTGCGGCGGTCAAGCGCGTCTATTCCCACGCCCAGTCGCTCGCGCAGTGCCACGAGTGGCTCTCGCGCCATCTGCCCGACGTGCCCTACGTGCCGGTGGCGAGCAACGCCGAGGCGGCGCGCCTTGCCGCGCAGGATCCGGACGCGGCGGCCATCGCCGGCGAGGCGGCGGCCGAGCGCTATGGGCTCACGGTGCTTGCGGCCAACATCGAGGACGATCCGAACAACACCACGCGTTTCCTCGTCATCGCCAAACACGACGCCGCCGGCCCTTCGGGGCGGGACAAGACTTCGCTCGTGTGCTCCGCGCCGAACAAGCCCGGCGCCATGCACCGTCTGCTCGAACCCTTGGCGCACTATGGCGTTAGTATGACCAAGCTGCAATCGCGTCCGGCCAAGAGCGGGCTGTGGGAGTATGTCTTCTACATCGACGTCGAGGGACATCGGCTCGACGAACCGGTGCGCCAGGCGCTTGCGGCGCTCGAGGAACGCGCCACCTTCCTCAAGCTGCTCGGTTCCTATCCGGCCGCGGCGTGGTGACTTTGGGCAACAGCGCGACGAGGAGAAGCTATGCGCGTCATCGATCACGTTCCGGCGGCGATTCGCTCGCTCGCCCCCTATCAGCCCGGCAAGCCCATCGAGGAGCTCGCGCGCGAACGCGGCCTGAACCCGGCCGACATCGTCAAGCTCGCCTCGAACGAGAATCCGCTCGGCATGAGTCCCAAGGCGCGGGCCACGCTGGAAGCGACTGCGGCCGAAGGGGCCCGTTATCCCGACGGCAATGGCTTCGTGCTCAAGGAGGCGATTTCCCGTAAATTCGGCGTCGCGCCCGAGCGCCTGGTGCTTGGCAACGGCTCGAACGACGTGCTGGAACTGGCCGCGCGCATCGTGCTGCAGCCAGGTACCGAGGCCGTGTATTCTCGATACGCTTTTGCGGTCTATCCGCTGGTGACGCAGGCGCTGGGGGCAAGGCCGGTCCAAGTGCCCGCCAGGGACTACGGGCATGACCTCGAGGCGATGCTCGCAGCGATCACCCCGCGTACGCGCGTCGTCTTTCTTGCCAATCCGAACAATCCTACCGGCACTTTCGTGTCCGGCGAGGCGCTGGCAGCGTTCCTCGAACGGGTACCCGAGGACGTGCTGGTGGTGCTCGACGAGGCCTACGGAGAATACCTCGATCCTGCCGAGCGCTACGACGCGCTCTCCTGGGTCGATCGCTTCTCCAACCTGCTCGTGTGCCGGACGTTTTCCAAGATCTATGGGCTTGCCTCGCTGCGTGTGGGCTACGGCGTGGCGCGTCCCGAGCTCGTCGATGTGATGAACCGCATCCGGCAGCCCTTCAATGTCAATTCCTTCGCGCTTACGGCAGCGGCAGCGGCGCTCGAAGACGAGGCGTTCGTCGCGCGCAGCGCCGAGCTCAACCGCCGGGGTCTGCAGCAACTCTATGAAGGATTCGCGCGGCTGGGATTGCAGTGGGTGCCCTCGCGCGGCAACTTCGTGATGGTGCACGTGGGCGATGCGGCGGCGGTCAACGAGGCGCTGCTCGATCGCGGCGTGATCGTGCGGCCGATCGCCGGCTACGGTCTGCCCGAGTGGCTGCGCGTCACCGTGGGTCTGCCCGAAGAGAACGCCCGCTTTCTCGAAGCGCTCGCCGACATTCTTCCCACCTGAGGGGGTCCCATGAAGACGAAACCGGTGGGACGCCTGGTCGTGTGCGGTGTCGGGCTCATCGGCGGCTCGTTCGCGCTCGCCCTCAAGGCGGCCGGCCTGGTGCGCGAGGTGGTGGGCGTGGGGCGTTCGCAGGCGTCCCTCGAGCGGGCGCTCGCCTTGGGGGTGATCGATCGGGCCGCCGCGGACTGGGCCCAGGCGCTCGCCGGGGCGGAAGTCGTGCTGCTCGCCATGCCGGTGGGGCAGACGGAGGCGGTGGTCAAGGCCATGGCGCCGCATCTGGCGCCGGGCACCCTGGTCACCGATGCAGGCAGCACCAAGCGCAACGTGATCGAGGCGTTTTACCTGCACCTGGGAGGACATCTGGCGCACGCCGTGCCGGGGCATCCCATCGCCGGGGCGGAGAAGAGCGGCTGCGAGGCGGCCGATGCGACGCTCTTTCGCGGCCGCAAGGTGGTGCTCACACCGCTGCCCGAGAACGAGCCCGGTAGCGTGCTGCGCGTGGCGCAGCTCTGGCAAGCCTGCGGCGCGATCATCCGCGAGATGTCGCCGCAGGAGCACGACCGCGTCTTCGCCGCGGTGAGCCATCTGCCGCACGTGCTCGCCTACGCCCTGGTGCACGACCTCGCCGAGCGTGCCAACGCCGAGCAGCTCTTCGAGTACGCCGCGGGCGGCTTTCGCGACTTCACCCGCATCGCCGCGAGCCATCCCGAAATGTGGCGCGACATCTGCCTCGTCAATCGCCAGGCGATCCTCGCCGAGCTCGATCAGTATCTCTCGGAGCTCGCCTTCATCCGCGCCCTGCTGCTGTCGGCCAACGGCCCGGGACTGGAGGAGGTCTTCGCCAAGGCGCGCGCGGCGCGCATGGCCTGGGGCGAGCGCTACGTCAACGACGCCAACGGCGGAGGTTCCGACGAATGAGCGCCTTCCTCGATTTGCCACCTGCGCGGTGCGCCCAGGGCAGCGCGCGGCTGCCGGGCAGCAAGAGCATCTCCAATCGCGTGCTGCTGCTCGCGGCGCTCGCCGAGGGTGACACCCACATCCATGACCTGCTGCACTCCGACGACGTCGCGCGCATGCTCGAGGCGCTCGAGGCGTTGGGCGTGCGCTGGGAGCGCACCGGCGCGCACGACTACGTGGTCCATGGCACGGCTGGCGCTCCCTTCCCGGTGCGTGAGGCCGAGCTCTTCCTAGGCAATGCGGGTACGGCCTTCCGGCCGCTCACCGCCGTGCTCGCCTTGATGGACGGGGAATACCGCCTGCGCGGGGTGCCGCGCATGCACGAGCGGCCCATCGGCGATCTGGTCGAGGCTTTGCGTCAGCTTGGGGCGCGCATCGACTATCTGGAGAACGAGGGCTATCCGCCGCTCGCGATCCATCCGCCCGCGCCCGTCTCCGTCGAGACCGTCCGTATCCGGGGCAACGTCTCCAGTCAATTCCTCTCGGCGCTCCTCATGGCGCTGCCCTTGCTCGGCCGGCCGATCACCGTCGAAGTCGTAGGGGAGCTCATCTCCCGTCCCTACGTGGCCCTCACCCTCGCGCTGATGGCGCGATTCGGCGTGGAACTCGTCGAGCGCGACGGGCGCTTCCACTACGATGGCCAGGCGCGCTACCGCTCGCCAGGGGAAGTCTACGTCGAGGGGGATGCCTCTTCGGCTTCCTATTTCCTCGCCGCCGGGGTTCTGGGCGGTGGACCGGTGCGCGTCGAGGGCGTGGGGCGGACGAGCCTGCAAGGCGACGTGCGTTTCGCCGAGGCCCTGGAGGCGCTCGGCGCCCGGGTCGCGATGGGAGAGAACTGGATCGAGGCGTCTGCCCCTGAAAACGGCCGACTGCGCGCCTTCGACCTCGATCTCAACCACATTCCGGATGCGGCGATGACGCTGGCGGTCGTGGCGCTCTTCTGCGAGGGGCCGTCTCGCCTGCGCCACATCGGCAGCTGGCGGGTGAAAGAGACCGACCGCATCGCCGCCATGGCCACCGAGCTGCGCAAGCTCGGCGCCACGGTCGAGGAGGGGCCGGATTTTCTCGTCATCACCCCGCCCGAGCGGCTGCAGCCGGCGGCGATCGCCACCTACGACGACCATCGCATGGCGATGTGCTTTTCGCTGGCGGCTTTCGGCGACATCTACGTGCGCATCCTCGAGCCCGAATGCGTCAACAAGACGTTTCCCGAGTATTGGCAGGTGTACCGCTCGGTGGTACGGCCGGTGCCGGTGGTGGCGATCGACGGGCCGACGGCAAGCGGCAAGGGCACGGTGGCGGCGCGCCTGGCCGAGCGGCTTGGCTGGCACTATCTCGACAGCGGTGCGCTCTACCGGCTGGTCGCGCTCGCGGCGCTGCGCCGCGGCCTGGCGACCGAGGATGCCGCGATGCTCGCGCGGCTTGCGCGCGACCTGGACGTGCGTTTCTCCGGCGATCGCATCCTTCTTGCCGGCGAGGACGTGACCGAGGCCATCCGGACGGAGGACGTCTCCGCCGCGGCCTCACGCATCGCCGTACACGGCACCGTGCGCGAGGCGCTCCTTGCGCGCCAGCGGGCTTTCCGCCGCCGTCCGGGGCTCGTGGCCGAGGGGCGCGACATGGGCTCGGTCGTCTTCCCCGATGCCGAGCTCAAGGTCTTTCTCACCGCCTCCGTCGAAGTGCGCGCCGAGCGGCGCTTCAAGCAGTTGATCGACAAAGGAATGTCTGCTAGCATTGAAAGATTGCGTGAAGAGCTCGAGGCGCGCGACCGGCGGGACCGGGAACGCGCCATCGCCCCTCTGCAGCAATGCCCCGACGCCTTGCGGCTCGACACGTCCCACATCGGCGTGGAAGAGGCCGTGGAGGCCATTTTCGATTGGGTCCGGACGCGCGGGCTTGCGTGATCCGGGAATTTTCATTCACTCTTTTTGTCTTGCGTTTTTCCTGATGGAGAAACGTCTTTGGAAACCGAAACGATGAACTCAACCGCCGTAGCCACTCAACCCACCGAAACCCAAGAAAGCTTCGCCGATCTCTTCGAGCAAAGCCTCGTGCTGCAGGAGATGACGCCGGGGCAGGTGATCACCGCCGAGGTCGTCGGTATCGACGACAACTTCGTCATCGTCAATGCCGGCCTGAAGTCCGAGAGCTACATCCCCAAAGAAGAATTCATGAACGACCGCGGCGAGCTCGAAGTCAAGGTCGGTGACTTCGTGCACGTGGCGATCGAGGCCCTCGAAGACGGCTACGGCGAAACGCGCCTGTCGCGCGAGAAGGCCAAGCGCCTGGAAGCCTGGAACGAGCTCGAGCAGGCTTTCGAAGAAGGCCGCATCGTCAAGGGGGTGGTCACCGGCCGCGTCAAGGGCGGCCTCACCGTCATGGTCAATGGATTGCGCGCCTTCCTGCCCGGTTCCCTCGTCGACATCCGCCCGATGAAGGACACCACCCCGATCGAGGGTAAAGAGCTCGAGTTCAAGGTCATCAAGATCGACCGCAAACGTAACAACATCGTCGTGTCGCGCCGCGCCGTGCTCGAAGAGACCATGGGCGAGGATCGCGAAAAGCTGCTCGAGTCCCTGCAAGAGGGCTCCATCGTCAAGGGTGTGGTCAAGAACATCACCGATTACGGCGCCTTCGTCGACCTGGGCGGCATCGACGGGTTGCTGCACATCACCGATCTCGCCTGGCGCCGCGTGCGCCATCCGTCCGAAGTCGTCAACGTCGGCGACGAGGTCGAGGCCAAGGTGCTCAAGTTCGACCGCGAGAAGATGCGCGTCTCCCTGGGCTTGAAACAGCTCGGCGAGGATCCCTGGGTCGGCATCTCCCGCCGCTATCCGGCCGGCACGCGCCTGTTCGGCAAGGTCACGAACCTCACCGACTACGGCGCTTTCGTGGAAATCGAGCCGGGCATCGAAGGGCTGGTGCACGTCTCCGAGATGGACTGGACCAACAAGAACATCCACCCGAGCAAGGTGGTGCAGGTCGGCGACGAAGTCGAGGTGATGATCCTGGAAATCGACGAGGACCGCCGTCGCATTTCGCTCGGCATGAAACAGTGCAAGCCCAACCCGTGGGAAGAGTTCGCCCAGAATCACAAGAAAGGCGACAAGGTCCGCGGCCAGATCAAGTCGATCACCGATTTTGGCGTCTTCATCGGCCTGGAAGGGGGCATCGATGGCCTGGTGCACCTCTCCGACCTCTCCTGGACCGAGCCGGGTGAGACGGCCGTGCGCCGCTACAAGAAAGGCGACGAAGTCGAGGCCGTGGTGCTCGCCGTCGACGTCGAGCGCGAGCGCATCTCGCTGGGCATCAAGCAGCTCGAGGGCGACCCCTTCACCAACTACATCGCCACGCACGAGAAGGGCTCCGTGGTCACCGGTACCGTCAAGTCGGTCGAACCCAAGGGTGCCGTGATCCAGCTCGAGGACGAGGTAGAGGGCTATCTGCGCGCCTCCGAGGCGGCGGCGCATCGCGTCGACGATCTCACCCAGCTCCTGCACGAAGGGCAGCAGGTGGAAGTGGCCATCGTCAACGTCGATCGCAAGAACCGCAGCATCAATCTGTCGATCCGCGCCAAGGAGCAGGCCGAGCAGACCGAAGCGCTCAATCGCCTCTCTGGCGAAGGCGCGTCCGCCAGCGGCACCACCAGCCTGGGGGCACTGCTCAAAGCCAAGCTCAACGAACAGAAACAGTCCTGATCGACCAGCGGCCATGACCCGTTCCGAATTGATCGAACGGCTGGCCGCGCGTTTCCCGCAGCTACCGTCCAAAGATGTGGAGCTTGCCGTGAAACTGATCCTGCAGGCGATGGGCGAGACGCTCGTCGCCAATGGCCGCATCGAAATCCGCGGCTTCGGCAGTTTCACGCTCACGTATCGCCCGCCGCGCATGGGGCGCAACCCGAAAACGGGTCTGCCCGTGCCGGTGCCGGCGAAATACGTGCCGCATTTCAAGGCGGGCAAGGAGCTGCGTGAACGCGTGGACCGGCACAAGGCCCCGGAGCCGGCGGCCGTGTGTTGACGGCACCTCGACTAACCTGCTGCGCGACGGTCTTTCGAGGCGCCTTTGAGCGCCTGGCGCTCGTCCCGAGAGAGGCGGCCCGCGAGGGCCGCTTCTTTTTTTTCGTCCGGCTTGGGATAATCGCACGGTGCGGACAGGGGTTCCGCCAACCAGGGGAAACGAGATGCGAATGTTCGTTTGGGTGCTCCGGTTCGTCGTCTTCGGCGTGCTCGTCGCCTTCGCGGCGCAAAATCATGCGCCGGTGACCGTGGAATGGTTCGGCCGGCAATGGCAGGCGCCGCTCGCCGTGGTGCTGCTCGTCGCGGCCCTGGTGGGAATCCTGCTCGGCCTGAGCTTCACGTTGGGTACCCTCATGCGCCAGAAATGGACGCTGTCCCGCCTTCGTCGCCGTCTGGAGACGGCGGAGCGCACGAACGAGAACCCTGACCGCACGCTGCCTACCGCATGAACGAACTCCAACTCTGGTGGCTACTGCTGCTGCCCGTTTTCTTCGGCGTGGGCTGGGTGGCCGCGCGCATCGACATGCGCCAGGTGGTGCGCGCTTCGAGCCGCCTGCCGCGTATCTACCTCACGGGGCTCAATCACCTGCTGCACGACGAACTCGATCAGGCGATCGAGGCGTTTCTTTCTGCCGCGCGTGAGAACCCCGCCACGCTGGAACTGCAGCTGGCGCTGGCGGTGCTCTTTCGCCGGCGCGGTGAATTCGATCGCGCGATCCGCGTTCATCAGGAACTGCTCGCGCGCGAGGATTTGAGCGAGGAGCGTCGCAGCGAGATCCTTGCCGAACTGGCGCTCGATTATCACAAGGCCGGATTCTTCGACCGTGCCGAAGCGCTCTACGCCGCCTTGCAGCAGACCGAGCGCAAACATTGGGCGCTCGCCCAGCTGCTGGAGATCTATCAGGTCGAGAAGGACTGGCGCAAGTGCATCGACGTGGCTACGCGCCTGGCGCGGGACGATAGCCCCGTCTGGCGCGTCCGGCTCATCCATTACCACTGCGAGCTCGCGGCGCTCGCGCTGACTGCCGAACGCTGGGACGAGGCCGGGCACCACCTCGAGCAGGCGCGCGCGATCGAGCGGCACGCCGTGCGTCCGATTCTGCTCGAAGGAGAGCGGCATTTCCTGCAGGGACGGTTCGAGGCGGCGTTCGAAGAGTGGCTCACGCTCGAGCGTATCGCCGTGGAGCATCTGCCGCTGGCGATCGACCGGCTCATGGCGGTGGCCGAACGCTGCGGCTGGCAGGCGAAGCTCTTGAAGCGCATGCGGCAGTGGCTGCACCGCTACCCGCAGCTCGACCTGGTCGAGCGCTATGTCGAGTTCGAGGCGCGCCACGGCGAGCCGGCCACGGCCATGCGCCTGTTGCAAGGGCTGCTGCGTCAGCAGCCCAGCCTCATCGTGCTCGACGAATACCTGCTGCTGGTGGCGCGCCACGTCGATCCGGCCTGGCTCGCCGACGTCGAGCGCGTGCGGGAGGTGGTGCACGGCTACGTGCAGCGGCTGGCGCGCTATCGCTGCACGCAATGCGGCTTCAAGGCGCGGCGCCACCTGTGGCGCTGTCCTGCCTGCGGTCAATGGGAGACGTTCGGCCCGGCGCGCGTCATCGAGATCGACGCGATCGCCGGTCATTGAGAGGAACGAGTGATGTTCGAGACGATAGAATCCTGGGTGGGCAAGACGCCGCTCGTGCGTCTGCAGCGTCTGGGGGCGGGGGAGAACAACGTGTTGCTCGCCAAGCTCGAGGGCAACAATCCCGCCGGTTCGGTGAAGGATCGCCCGGCGCTGGCCATGATCCGCGGTGCCGAGGCCCGCGGCCAGATCAAGCCGGGCGACACGCTCATCGAGGCCACCAGCGGCAACACCGGCATCGCGCTCGCCATGGTGGCGGCGATCCGGGGCTATCGCCTGATCCTGGTGATGCCGGAAAACCAGAGCGTCGAACGGCGCCAGATCATGAAGGCTTATGGCGCCGAACTCGTGCTCACGCCCAAGGGCGGCGGCATGGAGCTCGCCCGCGACGTCGCCGAGCAAATGCAGCGCGAAGGCAAGGGCGTCATCCTCGATCAGTTCTCCAATCCCGACAACCCCCGGGCGCACTACGAAACCACCGGTCCCGAGCTGTGGGAGCAGACGGCGGGGCGCATCACCCACTTCGTCTCCAGCATGGGCACGACCGGCACCCTCATGGGCGTGGCGCGCTACCTCAAGGAAAAGAATCCTGCCGTCGTCACCGTCGGCTGCCAGCCGGAGGAAGGATCGCAAATCCCGGGCATCCGCAAGTGGCCTGCGGAATATCTGCCGAAGATCTATCGCCCGGAGCTCGTCGACCGGATCGAACCGATCACCCAGGCCGAGGCCGAGGAAATGGCACGGCGGCTGGCGCGTGAGGAGGGGATCTTCGCCGGCATCTCTTCCGGCGGGGCGCTGGCAGCGGCCCTGCGCGTGGCTTCCGGGGTGCGCGATGCGGTCATCGTCTTCGTCGTGTGCGATCGCGGCGACCGCTATCTCTCCACCGGCGTCTTTCCCGCCTGACGATGAGTGCGCCGACGCTCGTTTTCGACCTGGAGACGATCCCCGACGTGGCAGCGTTGCGGCTGCTCCACGAGCTGCCCGACGCGCTGTCCGACGAGGAAGTGGTGGAATACGCCGCCCAGCGCCAGCGCGCCCGCAGCGGCAGCGACTTTCTGCCGCATCACCTGCAGCGCATCGTGACGCTGGCCGGCGTCTGGGACAATGGGCACGACGTGAAAGTGTTTTCACTGGCCGCGCCCGAACTGGACGAGGCCGAGATCCTGCGTCAGTTCTTCGCCGCCATCGACAAGAAACGCCCCCAGCTCGTGACCTGGAACGGCGGCGGCTTCGACCTGCCGGTGCTGCACTACCGCAGCCTGTTGCACGGCGTGCAGGCAAGCGCCTATTGGGAAGTGGGCGAGCGGGAGTCGGAATACCGCTACAACAACTACCTCGGGCGTTTCCACTGGCGCCATCTCGACTTGATGGACGTGCTCGCCGGCTACCAGACGCGCGCCGCCGCACCGCTCGACCAGATCGCCCGGCTGCTCGGTTTTCCCGGCAAACTCGGCATGGACGGCGGGCAGGTGTGGGGCGCCTGGTGCCGGGGCGAAGCCGCGGCGATCCGGGCGTACTGCGAGACCGATGCCGTCAATACCCATCTCGTCTTCCTGCGCTTCCAGTGGCTGCGCGGCAAGCTCGACGAGAGGGAACTGAAGTCCGCTCTCGATCGCCTGCGCGAACATCTCGAAAAACTCCCCGGTGCGCACTGGCGCGAATTTTTGGCGCAGTGGCCCTTGACAGCCGCCGATCCGAAGATATAATCCCCACCTCTAACAGGCGCGTAGCTCAGTTGGTTAGAGCACCACCTTGACATGGTGGGGGTCGTTGGTTCGAGTCCAATCGCGCCTACCAGATTCTAGGAGCTTCTCATGATCCGAACTACCCTGCGCTCTTCCTGACCGCCTCACCGGGGAAGAAGCTCCTGTACCAAGAATGCGGCCCGGTGGCCGCATTTTTTTTGCCTGCGAGACACGAACATGATTCGAATCACCCTGCCCGATGGATCCATCAAGGAATTCCCCGCGCCCGTGACGGTGCGCGAAGTGGCCGAGTCGCTCGGCCCGGGGCTTGCCAAGGCCGCGCTCGCCGGCAAGGTCGACGGGCGTCTCGTCGATCTGTCGCACCGCATCGAGCACGATGCTCGCGTCGAGATCGTCACCGATCGCAGCCCCGAAGGTCTGGAGATCCTGCGCCACTCCACCGCGCATCTGCTCGCGCACGCCGTCAAGGAGCTCTTTCCCGAGGCCCAGGTGACCATCGGCCCGGTGATCGAAAACGGCTTCTACTACGACTTCGCCTACGACCGTCCTTTCACCCCCGAGGATTTGGAGAAGATCGAAGCCCGCATGCGCGAGCTCGCCTCCCAAGCCATCCCCGTGGTGCGTGAGGAGTGGCCGCGCGACCAGGCGATCGAATTCTTCAAATCCCTCGGGGAGCACTACAAGGCCGAGATCATCGCCTCCATTCCCGAAGGGGAGACCATTTCCCTCTACCGGCAAGGTGGCTTCATCGACCTGTGCCGCGGTCCGCACGTCCCCTCCACCGACAAGCTCAAAGCCTTCAAGCTCACCAAAGTGGCCGGAGCCTATTGGCGGGGCGATGCGCGCAACGAGCAGCTGCAGCGCATCTACGGCACCGCCTGGCCCGACGAGAAGTCGCTCAAGGCCTATCTGACCCTGCTCGAAGAGGCCGAGAAACGCGATCATCGGCGGCTCGGTCAGCAACTCGACCTCTTCCACTTCGAGGACTGCGCGCCCGGCGCCGTCTTCTGGCATCCCAAGGGCTGGCGCATCTTCCAGGCCCTCATCCAGTACATGCGCGCCCGCCAGGAAGCGGCCGGCTACGTCGAGGTCAACACCCCCGACGTCATGGACCGCTCGCTGTGGGAGCTCTCCGGCCACTGGCAGAACTATCGCGACCACATGTTTACCACCCAGACCGAGGACGGTCGCGTCTTTGCCTTGAAGCCCATGAACTGCCCCGGGGCGGTGACCATGTTCAAGCACGGGCTGCACAGCTACCGCGATCTGCCGCTGCGCATGGCCGAATTCGGCAAGGTGCACCGCTACGAGCCTTCCGGCGCCCTGCACGGGCTGCTGCGCGTGCGCCACTTCACGCAAGACGATGCGCACATCTTCTGCACCCCCGAGCAGATGGAAGAAGAGTGCCGCACCGTCGTGCGTCTCATCATGGACATCTACAAGGATTTCGGCTTCGAGCAGGTGCGCGTCAAGCTCTCCACCCGCCCCGAACACCGCATCGGCAGCGACGAGATCTGGGATCGGCTCGAAGGGGCGCTCGCACGGGCGCTCGAATCCATGGGCATGAGCTACGAGCTCTTCCCTGGCGAGGGCGCCTTCTATGGGCCCAAGCTCGAATTCGTGCTGCGCGACGCCATCGGCCGCGACTGGCAGTGCGGCACCCTGCAAGTCGACATGAATCTGCCCGAGCGCTTCGACCTCGAATACGTGGCCGAGGACAACACGCGCCAACGGCCGGTGATGCTGCACCGGGCGCTCTTCGGCTCGCTCGAGCGCTTCACCGGGATCCTCATCGAACACTACGCCGGGGCGCTGCCCGCCTGGCTCGCGCCGGTGCAGGCCGTGGTGCTCAGCATCGCCGAGCGTCATGCCGAGTATGCACAGCAGGTGGCCGATGCGCTGCGACGCCAAGGTTTTCGCGTCGAGACCGATTTGCGCAACGAAAAGATAAACTATAAAATCCGCGAGCACAGTGTGCACAAAATCCCTTACCTGCTCGTCGTCGGCGACCAGGAGCGGGAATCGGGAGGGGTGGCGGTGCGCGCCCGCGGCAACCTCAACTTGGGTTCCATGCCGCTCGACGGTTTCATCGCGCGTCTGCGCGAGGAGATCGAGCGCAAGTCGCCCGCCCCTGCGTCCAGTCAGACATAGGAGAGCAAGACCATCGCACAGGAAAAGAAAGTACGCGTCAACGACGAAATCGACGCGCCGCAAGTTCGCTTGATCGGAGAGGACGGAGAGCAGCTGGGCGTCGTGCCGCTCGCTAAGGCGCTGGCGGTGGCCGAGGAGGCGGGGCTCGATCTCGTCGAGATCGCGCCCATGGCCAATCCGCCCGTGTGCAAGGTGATGGACTACGGCAAGTACCGTTACCAGGAGCAGAAAAAAGCGCAGGAAGCCCGGCTCAAGCAAAAGCAGATCCAGGTCAAGGAAATCAAGCTGCGTCCGGGGACCGACGAGAACGACTACCAGATCAAGCTGCGCAACCTGCGCCGTTTCCTCGAAGAGGGGGACAAGGCCAAAGTCACGTTGCGCTTCCGCGGGCGGGAGCTGTCACACCAGGAGCTGGGCATGCGCCAGCTCGAGCGTATCCGCGAGGATCTGGCCGACATCGGCGTGGTCGAGCAGATGCCCCGGCTCGAAGGGCGGCAGATGGTGATGGTGATCGCGCCCAAGAAAAGCAAATAGATGATGGTCTTGCGCTTCGATTCGCGGTAAAATAAAAGCTTTCTCGCCGTCGTGGCGAGAAAGGGCGCCGCGGCGGTTCGGTCGCGGTGCACCACAAGTGAAGCCGGGCCCATAAACGCCTCCGCCGGAGGCTGCCTGGCGTCATGTCATAGGAGAGCCTTCATGCCCAAGATGAAAACCAAGAGCGGGGCCGCCAAGCGTTTCAAAGTGCGCTCGAGCGGCAGCATCAAGCGTTCCCAGGCGTTCAAGCGCCACATCCTGACGAAGAAAAGCCCCAAGCGCAAGCGCCAGCTGCGCGGCATGGTCGAGGTCCATCCGAGCGACCTGTCCCTCGTCAAGAAGATGATGCCTTACGCCTGATAGGAGAACGACATGCCTCGCGTCAAACGCGGTGTCACCGCCCGTGCCCGCCACAAGAAAGTCCTAGCCCTTGCCAAAGGCTATCGCGGCCGCCGCAAGAACGTCTACCGCATCGCCAAAGAAGCGGTGATGAAGGCCGGCCAGTATGCCTACCGCGACCGGCGGCAGCGCAAGCGCCAATTCCGTGCCCTGTGGATCGCCCGCATCAACGCCGCCGCGCGCGAGTGCGGCCTCACCTACAGCGCGTTCATGAACGGACTCAAGAAAGCCAGCGTCGAGGTCGACCGTAAGGTGCTCGCCGACCTGGCCGTGTTCGACAAGCCGGCATTTGCTGCTCTCGTCGAACGGGCGCGCGCCCAGCTCTCCGCCTGAGCCCACGAAGACGGCGGCGAAAGGGCAGCTCGAAGAACCGTCGCGAGCGGCTGCAGGGCAAGGCGCCCGGAGCGCAGGATGCGAGACCTATCGCCCAGATAGGCGAGCATCCGAGCACCGCGCAACACCGCCATGCAGCCGCGCAGCAGGTTATACGAGGTGTCCAAAAGGAGGCGCTTGCCTCCTTTTTTACTTTGGCAGCAGGAGCAAGCGATGATCGATCCGGATGGCTTGGTGGAATCGGCGCGGCAGGCATTTGCCGCCGCGGCCGATCCGGCCGAGTTGGAGCGCGTCAAGGCGCGTTTCCTCGGCAAGGCGGGCGTCGTCACCGAGGCGCTCAAAAGTCTGGCAAATCTTCCGCTGGAAGAGCGCAAGCGCGCTGGCGCGGCGATCAACCGGGCCAAGGCGCAAATCGAGACCCTGCTGGAGGAGGCGCGTGAGGCGCTCGCCCGGTGTCGGCTCGAAGCGCAGCTCGCCGCCCAGGCGCTCGACGTGACCCTGCCGGGGCGCAATGGGAGTATCGGCGGTCTGCATCCGGTCACGCGGACGCTGGAGCGCGTCGAGGCGCTCTTTCGCTCGATGGGCTTTGCTTCCGTCGATGGCCCCGAGATCGAGACCGACTGGCACAACTTCAGCGCGCTCAACACGCCGGCGGATCACCCGGCGCGCTCCATGCACGATACCTTCTATCTGCAAGGGCGCGACGACGTCGTGCTGCGCACGCACACCAGCCCCGTGCAGATCCGCGCCATGCTCGCGCATACCGCGCGGCATCGCGACGCGGCGTCGATGCCCGATCTGCGCGTCATCGTCCCCGGGCGCGTCTATCGTGTCGATTCCGACGCCACCCACTCCCCCATGTTCCATCAGCTCGAGGGACTGTGGGTCGGCAAGGACGTGGCGTTCGCCCACCTCAAAGGCGTCATCGCCTCCTTCCTGTGCGCCTTCTTCGAGACCGAGGCGCTCGCCGTGCGCTTTCGCCCTTCCTTCTTTCCCTTCACCGAGCCCAGCGCCGAGATCGACGTGCGCTTCACGAGCGGCGCACTCGAGGGCCGTTGGCTCGAGATCGCCGGCTGCGGCATGGTGCATCCCCAGGTGCTGCGCAACGGTGGCTTCGATCCCGAGTCGGTGCGCGGATTCGCCTTCGGCATGGGGCTCGACCGCCTCACCATGCTGCGCTATGGCATCAACGACCTGCGGCTCTTCTTCGAGAGCGACCTGCGCTTCCTCGCGCAATTCCGCTAAAGAGGCCCATCATGAAGTTTCCCGAACGCTGGTTGCGCGAATTCTGTGATCCCCCTCTCTCGGCGGAAGAACTCGGCGAGCGGCTCACCATGGCCGGGCTCGAACTCGAATCCCTCGAGCCGGCCGCGCCGCCCTTCAGCGGCGTGGTCACCGCCCGCATCCTCGGCGCCGAACCGCATCCCAATGCCGACAAGCTGCGCGTGTGCCAAGTCGACGTAGGGGGCGAAACGCCATTACAGATCGTCTGTGGCGCACCCAACGCCCGGGCCGGCATCGTCGTGCCCTGCGCCCTCGTCGGGGCCCAATTGCCGGGCGGGCTGGTAATCAAGCGTGCCAAGCTGCGCGGCGTCGAATCGCAAGGGATGCTGTGCTCGGCGCGCGAACTCGGTCTGAGCGAGGATCACTCGGGGCTGCTCGAACTCGACCCGGACCTGACACCCGGCCAGGACATCCGCCAGGTACTCGAACTCGACGAAGCCGTCTTCGACGTCTCGCTCACGCCCAACCGTGCCGACTGCCTCAGCATCCTGGGTATCGCGCGCGAGGTTTCGGCGCTCACCGAAGCGCCGCTGCGCCTGCCGCGCATCGATCCGGTCACGGCGACGCTGGACGCCGTCCGGCCTATCCAGCTGGCGGTCCCCGAAGCGTGCCCGCGCTACCTCGGTCGAATGATCCGTGGGGTCGATGCCAAGCGCCCCACGCCCGAATGGATGCGTCGCCGGCTCGAACGCAGCGGCGTGCGTGCCATCCATCTGCTCGTCGACATCACCAACTACGTGATGCTCGAACTCGGCCAGCCGCTGCACGCCTTCGACGAGGCCAGGCTGCGGGGCGGCATCACCGTGCGCTGGGCTCGGCCAGGCGAGTCCCTGTCGCTTTTGAACGAGCAGCGCGTCACACTCGCGCCCGACGTGCTCGTCATCGCCGACGAGGGAGGCCCCGTCGCGATGGCCGGCATCATGGGCGGCGAGGGCAGTGGGATCACGCTCGACACCACCGACGTCTTTCTCGAGAGCGCCTTCTTCGCTCCTGCCGCCGTGGCCGGACGCGCGCGTCGCTACGGGTTCGTCTCGGAAGCCTCGCATCGCTTCGAGCGCGGCGTCGATCCCGAACTGCCGCGCCGCGCCCTCGAGCGCGCCACTGCCCTCGTGCTCGAACTCGCTGGCGGCGCTGCCGGCCCCATCAACGAAACCGTCGCCCCCGAGCACCTGCCGCGCCGTGATCCCATCTGGTTGCGGTCCGAGAAAGTCCCTGACGTACTGGGCATCCCTTTATCATTCGATCGCATTCTCGCCCTGTTGCGGCGCGACTTCATCGACGTGCAGCAAAACGGAGGAGTGATCATCGCCCAGGCCCCGAGCTGGCGTTTCGATCTCGCCATCGAAGAAGACCTGATCGAGGAAGTCGCCCGACTGCATGGCTACGACGAGATCCCGGCGCTCACCCCGCTTGCACCCATGGCGCCCCTGCCCGTGCCCGAGGGCGAGCGCACGAACGCGGACGTGCGCGCCCGCCTCGTGCTGCGCGACTACCATGAAGTCATCACCTATGCCTTCATCGACGAGGCGCTCGAGCGCGAACTCCTGGCCAACGCCGCACCGATCCTGCTCACTAACCCGATCGCCCGGAACATGAACGCCATGCGCAGCTCCCTCTGGCCGGGGCTGCTGCAGGCGCTGCAGACGAACCGCAAGCGCCAGCAGGCACGCGTGCGCCTCTTCGAGCTCGGCCGCTGTTTCCTGCGCGACGAATCCGCCGATGCCGCCGTGCCCGGTTTCGCCCAGCCGCTGCGGCTCGCCGCGCTCGCTGCCGGCCCCGTCGTGTCCGAACAGTGGGGCGTCCCTTCCCGTCCGGTAGACTTCTACGATCTCAAAGGCGACCTGGAAGCGCTTCTCGCGCCGCTCGTCCCCCGCTTCGAGCCTGCCGCTCACCCCGCGTTGCATCCAGGACGCAGCGCGCGCGTGCTTCTCGAGGGGCGAGCCGTCGGCTGGATTGGCGAATTGCATCCCGAATGGGTGCAGCGGCTCGAACTCGGCACTGCGCCCCAGCTCTTCGAGCTCGAGCTCGACGCAATCCGCCGTCGCCCCGCGCCGCACTACGTTCCCGTGTCGCGCCAGCCCGTCGTGCAGCGAGACCTCGCCTTCGTGGTCGACGCGAACGTGCCGGCGCAGACCCTGCTCGATGCGTTGCGCAGCGAAGCCCCTGCTTGGGTGCGTCAGATCACGCTCTTCGACGTCTATCAGGGGCAAGGTGTCGAGCCAGGCAAGCGCAGCCTTGCCTTCCGCCTCACCCTGCAGCATGACGAGCACACACTCACCGACGAAGAGATCGACGCGCTGCTGCAGCGCCTGTGTGCCCAGATCGAGACGCAATTCGGTGCCCGCCTGAGGCAACAATGACGATGAGGAACATCCCATGACTGCCCAGCTCACCAAGGCCGAGCTCGCCGACATCCTGTTCGAGCGCGTCGGCCTCGCCAAACGCGAAAGCAAGGAGCTCGTCGACGCCTTTTTCGCCGAGATCGAAGACGCGCTCGAACGCGGCGAAACGGTTAAACTTTCCGGATTCGGCAATTTCGAGCTGCGCGACAAGCCGCAGCGCCCGGGGCGCAACCCCAAGACCGGCGAAGAAGTTCCCATCCCGCCACGGCGGGTGGTCACCTTCCACGCCAGCCAGAAGCTCAAACACGCCGTGGAGCGACTGACGCATGGAGAAGAAACCCGCTGAGGGCGGCGCCTTGCCGCCCATCCCACCCAAGCGCTACTTCACGATCGGCGAAGTAGCGCAGCTGTGCGACGTCAAACCCCACGTGCTGCGCTACTGGGAGCAGGAATTCACCCAGCTGCGACCCGCCAAGAGGGCCAATCGCCGCTACTATCAGCACCACGAAGTGCTCCTAGTGCGCCGCATCCGGCATCTGCTCTACGACGAAGGCTATACCATCGCCGGGGCGCGTCAGCGACTCGGCGAAGAGCACCTCGTCGAGGCCGCAGCCAGGGCGGCCCTCGAACAATTGCGCACCCGCGTACAGCAGGTTCGCGGAGAGCTCGAATCGCTCCTCGGGCAGTTGCGTAGCTGAAGAAAACCGCAAGGGGGCTTGCGTCGCGTCGCATGACTCCCTATAATTCGCCTCCCTGCCGCGGAAGCGGCGCCCTCCGTAAGGTAGAGGATGTTGGGAGGGGTTGACAGCGGTAGGGGAGTAAGGAATAATGCTGGTTCTGCCGCGCTGCTGAGGCGGTGTGGTGGGAAGGGAAGGTTCTTTAAGAATTTGGGGACAGCCGAGCGGTGTGGGTGCTGGCGAGGGGTAGAGCGCTGGCACGCGCATCGCAGGATGCGTGCGAGGTTTTTGGATTGAACCTGAGAGTTTGATCCTGGCTCAGATTGAACGCTGGCGGCATGCCTTACACATGCAAGTCGAACGGCAGCGGGCCCTTCGGGGTGCCGGCGAGTGGCGAACGGGTGAGTAATGCATCGGAACGTACCCGGGAGAGGGGGATAACCGGCCGAAAGGCTGGCTAATACCGCATGAACTCGGAAGAGCAAAGCGGGGGACCTTCGGGCCTCGCGCTCTCGGAGCGGCCGATGTCCGATTAGGCTAGTTGGTGGGGTAAAGGCCCACCAAGGCGACGATCGGTAGCGGGTCTGAGAGGACGATCCGCCACACTGGGACT
>NZ_LIPU01000012.1:0-53081 GCF_001418245.1 Tepidiphilus thermophilus | reverse complement strand
CTTCCACGCTTTTTGCAGGTGCGCGAACGGCTGCGAATGCGCATCCCTGTGGATGCCCTCGAGCCACGGCTGGCCGTTTTCGTCGAGCCAGTCGGAGTCGCTGTACTTGATGGCGTTGAACTGCCGCTTGAGTGCCATGGCATTGGGCTTTTGCCCGGCGGCATACTGCCGGTTCCATTCGGCGAGCGCCCAGTTCCACACGCGCCGGGCCGTGCCGCAGGCGCGTTTGAAGTAATCCGCCTGCTCGGGCGTGGGACGAAGGGCGATTTTGTGGGTGAGGTGCATGGTCAGTCACTCATCGCCAAGAAGTTTTGCCGCCTTGCCCGTGCTCATGGTGTTTTCCATGAACACCCTTATGGACTAATTTGCACTTTTGGTAATACGAGAGTTGGCTCCTTCGTTTCTGGGCATAGAGGGGGAAATTTTCAAGAGGAGGCTTCATAGCGGATGTCGACGATCTCCAGCTCGCGCACGCCGCCCGGCGTGGGAATGCGCACCACCTCCCCCAGCTCGGCCTTGAGTAGCCCCCGCGCGAGCGGCGCGATCCAGCTCACTTTGCCTTTGCCCGCATCGGCCTCGTCGACCCCGACGATCTGCCAGGTCTCCTCCGTCTCGGTATCCAGATCGCGGACCGTCACCGTCGCCCCGAAGAAGACGCGGTCGGTCTGCGTCTGCTCGCGGGGGTCGACCACCACGGCCGATTCCAGCCTTTTGGTGAGGTAGCGCAGGCGCCGGTCGATCTCGCGCAGGCGCCGTTTGCCGTAGATGTAGTCGCCATTCTCGGAACGGTCGCCGTTGCTCGCCGCCCAGGCCACCGTCTCGACGAGCTGGGGGCGCTCGACCTTGACGAGCCGTTCGAACTCCTCGCGCAAGGCGCGATGACCCGCCGGCGTCATGTAGTTCTTGAAGCCGGGAAAGCTTTGTACCTCGACGAGTTCCTCGTCCTCGTCGACCTCGCTCTCGCGCACGAAGGCCTTGCTCATGCGTGCTCCTCCTGAAGCGTCAAGAAAAACGGTAAAGTATAGTCTTCGATTCTGCCGGAGGGTTCCACCATGACGTTCGCCACCGATCCGCTCGTCGTCCTCATCCACGGCGCCGGGCACGACCGGCGCATCTGGTGGGCCGTCACCCTGGGACTGAGCCGGCTGGGCTGGCAGGTGAGCGCCCCCGATCTGCCCGGCCACGGCGCCGACGAGCGCGCGCCCTGCCCCACCATCGAGGAATACGCGGCGGCGCTCGCCGCCGGGCTCGATGCCGAGCGTCCCGTCGTTGCCGTGGGTCACAGCATGGGTTCGCTCGTGGCGCTGGAACTCGCCGCGCGGCTGGGCGAGCGCTGCCGTGGGCTCGCGCTCATCGGCACGGCGCTGCCGATGGCGGTGAGCCCAGAATTGCTCGAGCGCGCCGCCGAGCCGCGCGCCGCCTGCCAGATGATGGAACCGTGGGCATTCGGTGCCCGCGCCCGGGGAACGGGGCTGCCGCGGGCGGTGCAGGAACTCGTGCTGGAACAGCGCCCCGGCGTGCTCGCCAACGACCTGCGCGCCTGCCATGCCTACGCCGCGGAACCGGCACTGGAGCGTGCCAAAGGGATGAGCGCGCCGGCGCTCTTCCTCACCGGGGCACAAGACCGCATGACGCCCGTCAAGGCCGCGACCCGTCTTTGGGAAACGCTCGCGCGGCGCGAAGCCGCCTGTACCTGGCACACCCTGCCCGGCGTGGGGCACACGCCCATGCTGGAAGCGCCGCTTGCGCTGCGCTGGCTGCTGCACCGGTTCCTACGCCGCTGCCGCTGAGCCGATCGCTGCGTTTCAGAATTCGAGATCGAGCACGATGGGCTGATGGTCGGAGGCGGCCGTGTCCCGCACCACGAAAAAATCCCGCACGGCCGGGCGTAGCGCCGCGCTCACCCAGGCGTAGTCGCAGCAGTAAGGGTGATCGGGCCATTCGGCCCCGTGCAGCCCCACCGTGTGCTCGTGCGGCGCTTCGCCATGCACCAGGCGCCAGGCGTCGAACCACAGACCGCTTTCCTCGAGCAGCCGGTACTCCTCGTCTTCGGGAGCGAAGTTCCCGTCCCCGAGCCACACCGCCTCCGCCGGCCGCGGCCAAGCGCGGAAGGTCGCTTCTTCCTCGTCCCCGCCGCCCTGCGGCCAGGCGAGGATTTCCCGCTGATGTTCGACGAGGGCTTGCACCTGCGCCAGGCGCTGACGCCGCGAGTAGTATTCCAAATGGCTCGTCGCTACCCGCAGCCGCCGCTCGCCCACCCGCACCACCGCCTCGAGCAGCACGCGCGGCATGCACTTGTCGGTCTCCGGCGGCGGATAGGGCAGACTCACGCGCTGCACCTGCTCCACCGGCAGACGGCTGCCCAGCCAATTGCCGAAGAGCGCCCGGCCGCCGTGGGCGCGCGGCACGTCGAGCGCCGGGGCGTAGAAGCCGTGATACTCCGGTAGCGCACCGCGCAGGATGGCCGGTCCGTCCTCACCGCGCGAACCGGGCAGCTCGTCGAAGCGGCTCGCCACTTCCTGCAGGCAGATCACGTCCGCGTCGAAGGCGCGCAGCGCCGCAAGCAGGCGCGCCCAATCCACCCGCCCGTCCGCCCCCCGCCCCCATTGAACGTTCCAGCTGACGATGCGCATTTTTCCTCCTAACCGGTCACCGTCGGGTTGGTCTGCACGGCGGCGATGTAGGTCATCAGGGCGACGGTATCCTCGGGTGTGAGATCGACGAACTCGATGCCGTAGCCCTTGGCTCCCTCCAGGGTGCGATCGTCGATCTCGCGCATCGAACGCACGATGGCCGGCACCGCCAGGATGATCTCCGTGCCAGAGATCTCCAGCTTGAACTTGATCTGGATGCGCTGCCCGACCTTCAGCGGATGGCGCGTGGCCAGCAACCCTCCGCCCACCGACAGATCGAGGATGACCCCACCGAAGGCCTGGTTGTCGTCGGAGACCACCGCCGCCACCAGGCGCACGGGGACACGCTCGCTGCGCCGCAGCCGCACCGCCACCACCTCCAGCGGATAGGTCAGATGCAGATGCGGGTAGGGGCGCGAGGCATTGACCAGCACGGAGGAAGGGAAGACGAAGGCGTAGGAGCCGACGCTGCCGCGTACCTGCAAGGCGGTGCCATCGGGCACGAAGAGCGGCAATCCGCCGCGCTCCAGAGCGTCGACGATCACCGACTTGCCGCGCAGCGAACCAATGTAGCGCACGAAATAGCGATCCTCTTCCCGGCCCAGCTGGATCTGAAGGACGGTACCGGGCAGCAGGCGCAACTCCTCGAAGTTCAGGCGAAGGGCATTGTTCTTGCCCGGTTCCTCCTCCCGTTCCACCACGTTCAAGGCCGCACCGATCGCCTGACGGAAACGCTCGTCGGTGGTCAGATTGCGTTCCGCCCCCTGGCGCAGGAGTTTTTCCTTCTCCTCGGCCGAAGCGATCACGTGCCCTTTCGCCAGCAAGAAACGGCCGTGCCGGTCGAAGACGTCGAATGGGATCGGCTTGCCGACCAGAAATTCGCTGGGACGGACGGGAACACGAAGCACCTGGGATCTCCTCTGAGCCGCGGGCACGCATGAACGACGGGCGGCTCATTCTAACGCGGGACGATCATGCCGAAGCGCCCGCCACTTTGCCTTTTTCGCCCTCGACCGGCAGATAGAGGCCGAGCAGATACCAGTCCGGACCGGGGCGGGAGGTAAATTCCGGCCCCACGCCCTGCAGGCGCCCCTTGGCATCGATCGCCAGCAGCAGATTCCCCCGGCCAGAAAACTGCTCCTGGTAGGATTCGAAAGCAAATGCCTCGCTCAAGCGCGTGGCATAGATCTTCGCGCCGCGCTCGAAGAGCGCCAGCAGTTCGGCCAGACCGGCTTCCTTCCCGGCCAAAAGACGGGCATAGCGAGGATCGGCCACCTGCTGCCCCTTCTTCGCCACCTCTTCGGGCGTGAGCACGACGTAGACGTTGCCCCGCCCGAATTCGCGCTGGTAGCGTACCGCCGCCAGTGCGTTCAGTTCCGGATACGGCGACATCGCCAGCAGATAGCCCACGCCGACCAGATCGAGCCGCCGGTCGGCTTCCTTCGAGACCACGTTACCGAAGAACGTCTCCAGCCCCGCCATGCGCGCCTCGCGTACCAGGGCATAATCGGTGTCGGCCACGATCACCCGAAAGCCCAGCCGGGTGAGCGCCAGGCCCAGCTCCCGTCCCAGGCGATGCGCCCCCACGATCAGCACCCCGCGCGCCTGCGGTTCCGCCACCCCCAGACGTTGCGCCGCCAGTCTGGCCGTGCCGCCAGCAAAGAGCACCGTGCCGATGATGACGGCAAAGGTGAGCGGCACCAGCACCTCCGCCCCCGGGTGCCCCAGCTCACGCAAGCGCAGCGCAAAGAGCGCCGACACCGCCGCGGCCACGATCCCGCGCGGCCCGATCCAGGCGATCAGCGCCTTCTCCTGCCACCTCAGCCCGCTCCCCCAGGTCGACGCCCATACCTTGAGCGGCTGGGCCACGAACTGGATCGCCATGAAGACCAGCACCACTCCCTTGCCGACCTCGGCGAGCTGCGCCACGTCCAGGCGCGCCGCCAGGACGATGAAGAGTACCGAAATGAGAAGAATGGTGAGCGTCTCCTTGAACGAGAGGATGTCCTCCAGAGGCACCCCTTTCATGTTGGCCAGGCGCATGCCCATCACCGTCACCGCCAACAATCCCGCCTCGTGGGCGAGCAGGTTGGAGGCGGTGAAAACCCCCACCACGAAAGCGAGCACAATGACGCTGTCAAGGTAATCGGGCACCAGGTAGCGGCGCAACATCCGTCCCAGCGCCTCGGCCGCGATCCAGCCGGTGGCGAACCCCACGCCCACCGCCTTGACGAACACCCACAGCGCCGACCAGGCCGGCAGATCGGGCAGCGCTCGGCTGACGAGAAACTGATAGACCAGCACCGCCGCCAGCGCCCCGATCGGGTCAATCACGATCCCCTCCCAGCGCAGCACCGTGGCCACCTTGTCGCTGGGACGCACGAAGCGCAGCAGCGGTACGATCACCGTGGGTCCCGTCACCATCACCAAAGCCCCAAAGAGCGCCGCCAACCCCCAATCGAGGTCCACGAACAGGTGGGCCGCCACGGCCGCCACCGCCCAGGTCAGCAACGCCCCGAGGCTCACCAGGCGCAATACCACCGTGCTCATGCCCCGCAGCTCGCTGAAGCGCAGGGTGAGGCTGCCCTCGAACAGGATCACCGCCACCGCCAGCGACACCGCAGGAAAAAGCACCGGGCCGAAGAGGCGATCCGGATCGATCCAGCCCAATCCCGGGCCGGCCGCAAGCCCCACGGCCAGCAAAAAGACGATCGCCGGCACCTGGGTGCGCCACGCCGCCCACTGCGCCGCCGCGCCGGCGACGACGATGAAAGCAAGTGTAAACAAGATATTCTCGTTCATCGATCTTTTCTCCCGGGCGCGATGCGTTCCCCATTATAAGAGGTCGAAGGAAGCGACCCGCTTGACCAAAGCCCACCGAGCCGCTAACGTTACGGGTTTACCCGATCCTTGCACGGATCATCCCTACGAGGTACACCCCCATGCTCCTCACCGGCGCCGAAATCGTCGTCCAGTGCCTGCAGCGCGAAAACGTCAAATACGTCTTCGGCTACCCCGGCGGCGCGGTCCTGCACATCTACGATGCCTTCTTTCAGCAAGACCAGATCCGTCACGTGCTCGTGCGCCACGAGCAGGCCGCGGTGCATGCCGCCGACGGCTACGCGCGCGCAAGCGGCGAAGTGGGCGTGGCGCTCGTCACCTCCGGGCCCGGGGCCACCAACGCCGTCACCGGCATCGCCACCGCCTACGGCGATTCCATCCCGGTGGTGATCCTCTCCGGCCAGGTCCCTACCGCCATGATCGGGCAGGACGCCTTCCAGGAAGTCGACACGGTGGGCATCACCCGCCCCTGCGTCAAGCACAACTTCCTCGTCAAGGACGTCGCCGAGCTCGCCGAAACGATCAAAAAGGCGTTTCACATCGCCCGCACCGGCCGCCCCGGGCCGGTGCTCGTCGACATCCCCAAGGACGTCTCGGCCGCCAAGTGTGCGTTCCACTACCCCGAGACGGTGTCGATGCGCTCCTATAACCCCGTCGTCAAAGGGCACCAGGGACAGATCCGCAAAGCCGTGAAGGCGCTGCGCGAGGCCAAGCGCCCCATCCTCTACGCCGGCGGCGGCGTGATCCTCGCCGATGCCGCCGACGAGCTCACGGCGCTCGCCCGCCGCCTAGGGGCCCCGGTCACCACCACACTCATGGCGCTGGGTGCCTACCCGGCGAGCGACCGCCAGTTCCTCGGCATGCCCGGCATGCACGGCACCTATGAAGCCAACCTCGCCCTGCACCACGCCGACGTCGTGCTCGCCGTGGGCGCGCGCTTCGACGACCGCGTCATCGGCAGCCCCGAGCACTTCGCCAGCGAACCGCGCACCATCATCCACATCGACATCGACCCTTCCTCCATCAGCAAGCGCGTCAAGGCCGACCTGCCCATCGTGGGCGACGTGCGCCACGTGCTCGCCGACTTCCTGCGCATCCTCGACGAAGAAGGCCTCACTGCCCCCCGCGAGACGCTCGCCCCCTGGTGGGAGCGCATCGAGCAGTGGCGCGCCCGGCGCTGCCTCGCCTACGAGCAGCCCGCCGATGGCCCGATCAAGCCGCAATACGTGATCGACACGCTATGGAAAGTGACGAAGGGCGAAGCCATCGTCACCTCCGACGTGGGGCAACACCAGATGTGGGCGGCGCAATACTACCGCTTCGATCATCCGCGCCGCTGGCTCAATTCCGGCGGACTGGGCACCATGGGCGTGGGTCTGCCCTACGCCATGGGCGCGCGCTTCGCCCGGCCCGACGCGCCGGTGGTGTGCGTCACGGGCGAAGCCTCCATCCAGATGTGCATCCAGGAGCTCTCCACCTGCAAGCAGTTCCGCCTACCGCTCAAGATCGTCAACCTCAACAACGGCTACCTCGGCATGGTACGGCAGTGGCAAGAGCTCTTCCACGGCGGGCGCTATTCCGAATCCTACATGGACTCCCTGCCCGATTTCGCCGCGCTCGCCCGCGCCTACGGCCACGTCGGCATCCGCGTGGATCGCCCCGCCGATCTCCAGCCGGCGCTCGAGCGCGCTTTCACCGAGCACGCCAATGAACTCGTCTTTCTCGACGTGCGCATCGATCCGCGCGAGAACGTCTACCCCATGATCCAGGGCGGCAAGGGGCTCACCGAGATGATCCTCTCGGCCAACGACCTCTGACCCACGGCACAGGAACGAATGCCATGAGACACCTCATCTCCGTGCTGATCGAAAACGAATCCGGGGCGCTGTCGCGCGTGGCCGGCCTCTTCTCCGCGCGCGGCTACAACATCGAATCGCTCACCGTCGCGCCCACCGAAGACCCCTCGCTGTCGCGCATGACCATCATCACCAGCGGCTCGGACGAGATCATCGAGCAGATCACCAAGCAGCTCAACAAGCTCATCGAGACGGTCAAGGTGGTCGATCTCTCGGAAGCGCCGCACCTCGAACGCGAACTGATGCTGCTCAAGGTGCGCGCCACGGGCAAGGACCGCGAAGAGATGAAGCGCATGACCGACATCTTCCGCGCGCGCATCGTAGACGTCACCGACACCACCTACGTCATCGAGCTCACCGGCAACCAGGGCAAGCTCGACGCCTTCATCCAGGCGATCGACCCGGCGCTCATCCTCGAGGCCGTGCGTAGCGGCGTGTGCGGCATCGGTCGCGGCGAGCGCGTGCTGCGCGCCTGATTCTTTCATCACCACAACGACGAAAAAGGAAACGCCATGAAAGTGTATTACGACAAGGACGCCGACCTCTCGCTCATCAAGGGCAAGGCAGTCACCATCGTCGGCTATGGCTCCCAAGGCCATGCGCACGCGCTCAACCTGCGCGACTCGGGCGTAAACGTCACCGTGGGGCTTCGCCGCGGCGGCAGTTCCTGGCGCAAGGCCGAAGCCGCGGGGCTCACCGTCAAGGAAGTGGGCGAAGCGGTCAAAGGGGCGGATCTGGTGATGATCCTGCTGCCCGACGAGACCCAGCCCGAAGTCTATACGCGCGACATCGAACCCAATCTCAAGCAGGGCGCGGCGCTCGCTTTCGCCCACGGCTTCAACATCCACTACAACCAGATCGTGCCGCGCGCCGACCTCGACGTCATCATGGTCGCCCCCAAAGGGCCAGGCCACACTGTGCGCTCCGAATACGTCCGCGGCGGCGGCGTGCCCACGCTCATCGCCGTGCATCAGGACGTCTCCGGCAAGGCGCGCGATTTGGCGCTCTCCTACGCCGCGGCCAACGGCGGCACCAAGGGTGGCGTGATCGAGACCACTTTCCGCGAAGAGACCGAGACCGACCTCTTCGGCGAGCAGGCCGTGCTCTGCGGCGGGGCGGTGGAACTCGTCAAGATGGGCTTCGAGACGCTGGTCGAAGCCGGCTACGCCCCCGAGATGGCCTACTTCGAGTGCCTGCACGAGCTCAAGCTCATCGTCGACCTCATGTACGAGGGCGGCATCGCCAACATGAACTACTCGATCTCCAACAACGCCGAATTCGGCGAGTACACCACCGGCCCAGAAGTCATCAACGAGCACTCGCGTGCCGCCATGCGCCGTGCGCTCGAGCGCATCCGCAACGGCGAGTACGCCAAGCAGTTCATCCTCGAGGGCAAGCTCAACTACCCCAGCATGACGGCGCGCCGGCGGCTCATCGCCGAGCACCCCATCGAACAGGTGGGCGCCAAGCTGCGTGCGATGATGCCGTGGCTCGCCAAGAACAAGCTGGTCGACCAGAGCAAGAACTAACCACAGCGCCAGGCGGCGTCGCACCCCTGAGGCGCCGCCTCCACCCACAGGCGCTCGCCGCGGGCGCACAGCCACGCATCCCCCAGGGGAAAGCGCCGGACGCCGCCCCCATGAGATGCCGCCTGGCGCAGCCCCTCTTCCAGACGCCGTTGGGTCGGCGGCAGAGCCGGTAGCCGCAACGTCGCCCAGCGTACCAAATTCTTCTGCCGGTGGAGCGGTAGCCGGAAAAACTCCGCCCAATCCCAGCCGCCCTGCGGATGGCGCACCCGTTCGTCGTCGAGCGCGGCCAGGTCGTCCAGTCCCTGCTGCGCCTCGGCCATGGTTTCGGCGGTACGGGCGAGCACGGTGCGCACGCCCGGCAGGCGCGTCTCCAGCCGCGGCAGGATGTCGCCGCGCAGCCAGTTACGGGTGAAGTCGGCGCTCATATTCGACGGATCTTCGACCCAGCTCAAACCGCGTTCTTGCGCCCAGGCGATGAGTGTCTCTTTGGGCAGATCGAGGAAAGGGCGCAGCCACCACGGCGCCGCCGCCCCGGCCAAGGGCGCTGGCGCGATCTGTCGCATCGCCGCGAGCCCCGCCACCCCGGAGCCGCGCAGCAGGCGAAAAAGCACCGTCTCGGCCTGATCGTCACGATGCTGCGCCAGCACCAGCGCATCGCCCGGCACGGCGGCGAGCGCGCGCAGACGCGCCGAGCGCGCCGCCGCTTCCAGCCCCTTGCCGTCCGGCTGCACGCGCACGTACGCCACCTGCAGCGGTACGCCGAGCGCGGCGCAGTGCGAGCGCACCGCCTCGACCCAGGCATCGGCCTGAACGAGGAGCCCATGGTGCACGTGCACCGCCCTCAGCTCCAGCGGAAATTCGCCGCGCGCCTCGGCCAGCGCGTGCAGCAGCACGGTGGAGTCGACCCCGCCGGAGCACCCCAGCACGAGCCGCAGCGGCTGCGAGGACACCCGCGCCGCCAGCGCTTCGATCGCCTTGAAGATCGCCGCGGAGACCGGCTCGCGTTCAGGTGCGCTCGACGAAACGGCCATAGGACGCCAGACGCTGTTGTCGGCGTTCCACCAGCGCCTCGGGCGCGAGCCCTTCGAGCCCGGCGAGCGCCTGCTGCAGATGCCCTTTGAGGATCTCGGCCATCTGCTCCGGTTCGCGGTGCGCCCCGCCCACCGGTTCCAGCACGATGCCGTCGATCAGCCCCAAGGACAAGAGCTTGGGCGCGGTGATACCCAGGATCTCGGCCGCCTCGGGCGCCTTCTCCGCGCTCTTCCACAGGATGGAGGCGCAGCCTTCGGGCGAGATCACCGAATACACGGCGTGCTGCAGCATGAGCACCGCGTCCCCCACGGCGATCGCCAGCGCCCCGCCCGAGCCGCCCTCGCCGATCACGGTGACGACCACGGGCACGCGCAGCATGGCCATCTCGTAGAGATTGCGCCCGATCGCCTCCGACTGCCCCCGCTCCTCGGCGTCGATCCCGGGATAAGCGCCGGGGGTATCGACGAAGGTGAACACCGGCAGACCGAACTTCTCGGCGAGTTTCATCAGGCGCAGCGCCTTGCGATAGCCTTCGGGCCGAGGCATGCCGAAGTTGCGCGCGATCTTCTCCTTGGTGTCGCGCCCTTTCTGGTGGCCGATCACCATGCACGGCCGCCCGTCGAAGCGCGCAAGGCCCCCGACGATCGCCTTGTCGTCGGCGAAATGCCTATCGCCGTGCAGCTCCTCGAAGTCGGTGAAGATGCGCGCCACGTAATCGAGCGTATAGGGGCGCAGCGGATGGCGCGCCACCTGCGTCGTCTGCCAGGCATCGAGCCTGGCGTAGAGCTCCTCGAGCTGCTTGCGCGCTTTCTTCTCCAGCCGCTCGATCTCCTCGCTGATGTCGACGGCGGAAGCGTCGTGCGCATAGCGCAGCTCGCCGATCTTCTCTTCCAGCTCGGCCACCGAGCGCTCGAATTCGAGAAAGATGCGTTTCATCACCTGCGTCCCGACCTGAGAAGGGGGAATTTTACCCGAAGGCCACCGCTAGGGCCGGAAAATTGAAAAGGGCGCCTACGCGCCCCTTTCCCGACGGACGGAATCAGTACGCCCGGATCACTCCTCGCCGTTGAACACGCCGAGCAGCTGCAGCAGGCTGGTAAAGAGGTTGAAGATCGTCACGTAGAGCGAGACGGTCGCCAGGATGTAGTTGGTCTCGCCGCCGCGCACGATCTGGCTGGTCTCATAGAGGATCAGGCCAGACATGAGCAGCACGAACATGGCCGACACTGCCAGCGACAGCCCCGGCATCTGGAAGAAGATCGCCCCCAGCCCGGCGAGGAAAGCCACCAGGATGCCGACGAAGAGGAACCCTCCCATGAAGGAAAAATCCCGCTTCGAGATCGTGGCGTAGGCCGAAAGCCCCAGGAAGATGGCCGCCGTGCCGCCGAAAGCCTGCATCACGATGGCCGGGCCGTTGGGCAGCGCCAGATAGGCCGAAAGGATCGGCCCCAAGGTATAACCCATGAAACCGGTGAGCGCAAAGACGGCGAGGATGCCGCTTGCCCGGTTGGCAAGTTTGTGCACAAGAAAGAGGAGCCCAAAATAGCCCACCAGGGTGATGATGACTCCCGGATGCGGCAGCCGCAGCGCCATGGCCGCGCCCGCGGTGAGCGCCGAAAACGCCAGGGTGAGTGCGAGCAGCACATAGGTGTTGCGCAGCACCCGGTTCGTGGCCGGCAGCGCCTCGCCCCGCGCTTCCGCCCAGGAGATGGCCCGCGCCTGCGCGGCGTCGTTCCAGCGTTCATCGATTCGTTGCATCATCTACCTCCTTCAAAAAATCCACGTCTCACGCCGGCAGCGGCATGGTCTGCGGGCGGGCGAAGCGGCGTTCAAGTACCCGCTGCACGCGCTTCACCGCCCGTTCGACCGCCAGCTGCGCCACGCGCTCGGTAACCGCGAACACCACCTGCGGCCGCTGCCGCAGGCGCATCTGCACCACGCAACGCTTGGCCCAGGCGCCGGTTTCGTCACGCACGTCCACCAGCTTCACCCGCGCCCAGGTCACGCGGTCGCGGAAGCGGCGAATCGCCCCGGAAAAACGGTTTGCCAGCTCCTCCTTGTCGATCTCATGGCACGTCTGACCTTCGCAAACGAGTTCCAGTTTCATCGCGAACCTCCTTGTTCTTGTCGTGGCTTCGAGTTTTCATTGTAGAACAAAGATGCTCAGATAAAATCAGAAAAACATTGCAGATCGTTTCGGAGAATTCGAATGATCAACCTCAAACAACTGCACCACTTCTGGCTCGTCGGGCGCACCGGCAGCATCCAGCGCGCCGCCGAAACGAGCGGCCTCACCCCCCAGACCATCTCGGGGCAGATCGGCGTGCTCGAAGGCGCGATCGGCCGCCGTTTGCTGCGCCGCAAAGGGCGCGGCATCGAGCTCACCGAGGCGGGCAGAATCGCGCTGCGCTACGCCGAACAGATCTTCCGGCTCGCCGAAGAAATGGAAGCGGCACTCACGCGCGAAGACGAACAGCCCACCCTACCCTATCGTCTGGGGCTGCTCGACATCGTGCCGAAGTCGCTCGCCGCCCTGCTGCTCGAGCCGGTGCTCGAACACCAGCCGAGACTGCGCCTGAGCGTGATCGAAGACCCTTTGCCACGGCTACTGAGCGAACTCATGCTCGGGCGGCTCGACGCCCTCATCACCGACGGGCCGCCCCCCGCGCAGCTCGGCAACAAACTGCAATGCCGGCTGCTGATCGAATCCCGGCTCGCCCTCTATGCCCGGCCCGGGCTTAGCCTGGCAGGGCCCCTGCCGCAGGCGCTCGGCGGCGCCCCCTTGCTGCTGCCCGGCGAGAGCGCCGTAACGCGCCTCGCGCTGCTGCAACTCTTCGACGAGCACCACGTCACACCGCACATCGTGGGGGAATTCGACGACAGCGCCCTCATGCGCACGCTGGCAGAGAACGGGGCGGGAATCCTGCCTGCCCCGGCCATTCTCGAATCGACGCTATGCGAGCGCGACGCCCTGCGCTGCCTCGGCATCTTGCCCCACATTACCGAACGCTACTATCTGGTGACCCTCGAGCGCAAATGGCATCACCCCGGCAACGCGGCGCTGCTGCGCCGCTTCGCCCAGGATCACCAACTGGATTCGCCGCCCGCGGCGCCGCGCCCGGGATCCGCAGCGCCTTCGGCCCCCCAGCCCTGATCCCCGACGGGAATCTCGATCTTTTCCAGGTCGATCTTCTCCGCCTTGGAGAAACTCATCGTCACCAGGCTCGGGAAGACGATCAACAAGCCCACCATCACCAGCTGCAGGACGAGGAAGGGAATCGCTCCCCAGTAGATCTCGGCGGTGGAGACGCCGCGGATCTTCTTGCCGGTGACCGCATCGACGTATTCGCCTGCCGGCGCCACGCTGCGCAAGAAGAAGAGCGCAAAGCCGAAAGGCGGGTGCATGAAGGAAGTCTGCATCACCATGGCGATGAGCACGCCGAACCAGATGAGATCGATTCCCAGGGCGCTCGCCGCCGGTCCGAGCAGCGGGATGACGATGAAGGCGAGCTCGAAATAGTCGAGGAAGAAGGCGAGCACGAAGACGAAGAGCGCGGCGAAGATGAGGAATCCCACCTGTCCGCCGGGCAGCTGCGTGAGCAGGTGCTGCACCCAATGGCTGCCGCCCACCCCCTGGAAAGTAAGGTTGAAGAGCGTCGAGCCGATGAGGATGAACATGACGAAGGAAGAAAGCGTCGTCGTGCCTTTGAGCGCCTGAATCAGCAGCGCCCGGTCGAGCCGTTTGCGCGCCCAGGCAAGCAGCATCGCCCCCACCGCCCCCATCGCCCCCCCTTCGGTGGGCGTGGCCACGCCGAGAAAGATGGTGCCGAGCACGAGGAAGATAAGCGCGAGCGGCGGAATGAGCACGAAAGTGACCCGCTCGGCCATGCGCGAGAGCAGCCCCAAACGGAAGGCGCGGTTGATGAGCGCGATCACGAAGGCGATGAGCGCGGCGAAGGTGGTCGCCACCACCACCGTCTCGTCGACCGGCTGTTCCTTGGGCTCGCCGCCGACGAGCCAGGCGAGCATTTCATTGTAGTGCTGGCCGGCGACGATGCCCACCGTGATCGCGATCGCCGCCAGCACAGCCACCGAACGCGTGCCGCTCGAACCGTCGTTCTCGCGGATGGTCCGCGCCTCCGGCGGCAGGGCCGGCAGGTCTTTCGGACGCAGGATCGTCAGACCGATCACGTAGAGCACGTAGAGCCCCACCAGGGCAAACGCGGGGATGAACGCCCCTTTGTAGAGATCGCCCACGCTCTTGCCCAGCTGGTCGGCGAGCACGATCAGCACGAGCGAAGGGGGAATGATCTGTGCCAGGGTGCCCGAAGCGGCGATCACACCGCTGGCGAGCTTGCGATCGTACCCGTAGCGCAGCATGATGGGCAGCGAGATGAGCCCCATGGAAATCACGGAAGCCGCCACCACGCCGGTGGTGGCGGCAAGCAGCGCCCCGACGAAGATCACGGCGAAGGCAAGCCCCCCGCGCACCGAGCCGAAAAGCTGGCCGATGGTGTCGAGCAGATCCTCGGCCATGCCCGAGCGCTCGAGCACCAGGCCCATCAAGGTGAAGAAAGGCACGGCGAGCAGCGTCTCGTTTTGAATGATGCCGAAGATGCGCAGCGGCAACGCCTGGAAGAACACCGGCGAAAGCAGACCGAGCTCGATGCCGATCAAGCCGAAGAACAAGCCGCACGCCCCAAGGGCGAACGCCACCGGAAAGCCGTAGAGCAGAAAGAAGACCAGCCCCAGGAACATCAGGGGCGCGAGATTCTGTGCAAGCCAGGCCATCATCGTGCTCCCTCGGCGCCGCCGGCCGGCGGCGTTTCATCGCTTTCCTTGACGAAAGGCGAAGGCAAGGCGCCCCGGAGAAAGGCGACGCGCTTGATCGCCTCGGAAATTCCCTGAAGCAACAAAAGCGTGAAACCGACGGGAATCGTGAGGTAGACCGGCCAGCGAATGAGCCCGCCGGAATTCGAGGACATCTCGCCGGAGACGAAACCCTGCCAGAAGAAAGGGATGGAGAAATAGAGCACGCCCACGCACACCGGCAGCAGCATGAAGAACAGGCCGAAGAGATCCATCCACGCCTGCGTGCGCAGCGAGAAGCGCGAGATCAGGATGTCGATGCGCACGTGCTCGTTGTTGCGCAGCGTGAGCGCCGCCGCCAGCATGAAGGCCGCCGCGTAGAGATACCACTGCGCCTCGAGCCAGGCGTTCGAGCCTACGTTCAGGAGTTTTCTCACGATGGCATTGCCGGCGCTCAACACGGTGGCGGCGAAGATGAACCAGATCGCAATTCGCCCGAAGAACCGGTTGAGCGCGTCGATGCCGCGCGACAGCCTCAGCCAAGCCTGCATCGCACCGCCCCTTCGTAAAAAAGATAAATTATAAGACAACCGATCACCGCCAGCTTGAAAGCCGCTGGCTCACGGTACGAGTTTGCCCGGGTTGAGGATTCCTTTCGGGTCGAGCGCAGCCTTGATCGAGCGCATCAGCGCCACGCCCACCTCGCCCGCCTCGTGCGCGACGAACTCGCGCTTGCCCATGCCCACGCCGTGCTCGCCGCTGCAGGTTCCACCCAGCGACTGGGCGATCGCCACGAGTTCGGCGCTCAGGGCCTCGGCGCGCGCAAGTTCGGCCTCGTCTTCCGGATCGATCAGGATCACCGTGTGGAAATTGCCGTCGCCCACGTGCCCCAGGATGGGGGCGATCAGGCCGGAAGCATCGATCGCCGCTCGCGCCCGCAGCACCGCCTCGGCCAGCTTGGAGATCGGCACGCAGGAATCGGTGGTGATGCCGCGGCAGCCTGGACGCAGGTTGATGCAGGCGAAGTAAGCTTGATGCCGTGCCTCCCACAAGCGGGAGCGATCCTCCGGGCGGCTTGCCCAGGCGAAGTCCTCGGCACCGTGTTCGCGCGCGAGCTCTTGGACGAGCGCCACCTGCTCCTCGAGCGCGCTCGGTGAGCCATGGAACTCGAAGAAGAGCGTGGGCGCCTCGGCAAGGTCGGTCTTGCTGTAACGGTTGATGGCGTGGATCGAGACCTCGTCGAGGAATTCGACGCGCCCGACGGGCACGCCGCTCTGGATGGTGCGGATCACCGTTTCCACCGCCGCCTGCATCGAAGGGAAACGCACCACCGCCGCGGCCATCTCCTCCGGCAGCGGATGCAAGCGCACCGTGACCTCGCTGAAAACCCCCAGCGTCCCCTCCGAACCGACGAAGAGCCGCGTCAGATCATAGCCGGCGGAGGATTTCTTCGCCCGCGTGCCCGTGCGCAGGATTCGCCCGTCGGCGAGCACCACCTCGAGCGCCAGCACATTCTCGCGCATGGTGCCGTAGCGCACCGCGTTGGTGCCCGAGGCGCGCGTGGCCGTCATCCCGCCGATCGAGGCGTCCGCCCCTGGGTCGATGGGAAAGAAGAGTCCCGTACCGCGCAAGGCGTTGTTCAACTGCTTGCGCGTCACCCCTGGCTGCACCACCGCGAGCATGTCTGCCGGCTCGATTTCGAGGATGCGATCCATGCGGGTGCAGTCGAGGGCAATCCCCCCGTGGACGGCCAGGACGTGCCCCTCGAGCGAAGAGCCCGCGCCGAAGGGGATGACCGGTACGCGGTGCGCCGAGCAGGCGCGCAGCAGGGCGGCAATCTCTTCCCTGCTCTCGACGAAAGCCACCGCCTGCGGCGGCCGGTCGGGGAAGTGCGATTCGTCGTGCCCGTGGTGCGCACACACGCCGGGCGACTGGGTGAAACGCTCGCCGAGCAGCAGGGTCAACTCCTCGACCAAAGTCGGCGGCAGCTCGGCCGCCAAAGGCAAATCGCGGGGTGAGACGTCCATCGTTTCGTCCTCGGGAAGGGTCGCTCAGAGCGAGCGCACTGGGCGCTCACAGCGGCAAACCGGCCATGTATTGGTCGTAGCTCAGCTCCGAGAGGCGGAACCAGGCGTATTCGTCGCGCAGGAACTTCTGGTATTGCGCGTTCAAGCGGCGGAAATCCTCGCTCTTCGCCTCGAACTCGGCAAAGACCTCGCGGCTCGCCTTGAAGGCCGCGTCCATTACCTCCTTGGGCATGCGCTGGATCTTGGCCCCCTCGGCGATGAGGCGGCGCAGCGCCTCGGGATTGCGTGCATCGTACTTGGCGAGCATGCGGGTGTGCGCGTCGGTGGCGGCGATGCGGATCGCTTCCTGATAGGCTTTGGGCAAGGATTCGTACGCCTTGGCATTGACGAGCAAGGTCACCTGGGCGCTGCCCTCCCACCATGCCGGATAATAGCCGTAGGGAGCGACGCGATGAAAACCCAGCTTCTGGTCGTCGTAGGGCGAGCTCCATTCCACTGCGTCGATCGTCCCTTTCTCCAGCGCCTGATAGACCTCGCCGCCGGGAATGGCCTGGGACACCGCCCCGAGCTTGCCGAGCACGTGGCCGGCCATGTTGCCCATGCGCATCTTCAGGCCCTTCAAATCATCGACCGAGCGGATCTCCTTGCGATACCACCCGCCCCACTGCGCTCCGGTATTGCCTAGGGGGAAATTGACGATGCCGTAACGGGCATAGATCTCGCGCAGGAGCTGCAATCCCCCACCATCGTACATCCAGGCATTCATCATCCGGGCGTTCATGCCGAAAGGCAGGATCGCGTCGAAGGCGAAGGCCTCATTCTTGCCGATGAAATAAAAGGTGATGGCGTGCGCCATCTCCACCGTGCCGTTTTGCACCGCATCGAACACACTCAGCGCCGGAACGATCTCCCCTCCGGCCGAAATGTCGATCTGAAAGGCACCGTCGGTCAGGTCGGCGACGTTGCGCGCAAAATCCTCGCTCACGCCGAAGAGCGTGTCGAGCGAACGCGGATAGCTCGAGGCCAGGCGCCAGCGCACGTTGCGCTGGGCCATTACCACGGCCGGAGCCATCCCGGAAAAAAGGATTCCGGCCAAGCCGGTTCCCTGGATGAAACGACGTCGTTGCATCCCTCCTCCACTTTTTATCAAACGATACAATATTTCGATTAGGGTACAATGAAACGGCGCCGACGACAATCGACCGCCAATAACCACACCAAGAGAGGAGACGAGACATGACCTGGCAGCAAGTCTATGACCCATTCGGAAACATGATCGTGTCCACCCTCATCGCCGCCATCCCCGTGGCGGTCCTGCTGATCGGGCTGGGCATCGTCCGATTGCGCGCCCATATCGCAGCGGGATTGGGGTTGATCGCGGCGCTCGCCATCGCCATCGTCGCGTTTGGCATGCCCACGCCGATGGCGACCAAGGCCGCCTTCCTCGGCGCGCTCACTGGGCTCTTCCCCATCGGCTGGATCGTACTCAACGTGATCTTCCTGCACCAGCTCACGACGCAGAATGGCAGCTTCCGCGTGCTGCAGGAATCGATCGCCGGCATCACGGAGGACCGACGGCTTCAGCTCCTGCTCATCGCCTTCGCCTTCGGGGCGTTCTTCGAAGGCGCGGCGGGTTTCGGCACGCCCGTGGCGGTCACGGCGGCGCTCCTGATCGGCCTTGGCTTTTCGCCGCTCGCCGCCTCGGGCCTGAGCCTGATTGCCAACACGGCGCCGGTCGCCTACGGCGCGCTCGGCACCCCCATCATCACGCTCGCCAAGGTCCACGGCTACGATGTGTACGAGATCAGTGCCATGGTCGGTCGGCAGCTGCCGTTTTTCTCCGTGCTCGTGCCCTTCTGGCTCATCTGGGCCTTCGCCGGCTGGCGCGGCATGAAGGAAGTGTGGCCGGCGATCCTGGTGACGGGGGTGAGTTTCGCGATTCCCCAATTCCTCGTGTCGAATTTCATCGGCCCGGAGCTGGTCGACGTGATCGCCGCCCTCTGCTCCATGGCCGCGCTGGTGGCTTTCTTGAAAGTGTGGCAACCGCGCCGCCTCTGGACTTCGGCCTCCATCGTCGGCCACGAAGACGACGGTGGTACGCCGCCACCCGCCACGCCGATCGCCCGCCCACCGCGCGCCGAGGTGATCAAGGCCTGGACGCCTTGGGTCATCCTCACCGTCTCGGTCTTCGTCTGGGGTCTTCCGGCAGTCAAAAATTGGCTCAATTCCCTGTGGGCACCCAAGTTCGTCATCGAAGGCCTGCATAAAATGGTGGAAAAGGTGCCGCCGGTGGTTCCCCAGCCCACGCCGGAGTCGGCCGAGTTCGTCTTCAGCGTGCTGTCGATGACCGGCACCGCCATTTTCGTCGCCGCGATCATCGGCGGATTGGTGATGGGCTATCGCCTGCCCGCCCTCTTCAAATCCTATGGCCGGACGCTGTGGCTCGTGCGCTACTCGCTGCTCACCATCGTGCTGATGCTCGCGCTCGGCACGCTGACGCGCTACTCGGGACTGGATACCACGCTGGGGCTGGCCTTCGCCACCACGGGCATGTTCTATCCTTTCTTCGGCACTCTGATGGGCTGGCTCGGCGTGGCGCTCACCGGCTCGGACACCGCCTCCAACGTGCTCTTCGGCGGCATGCAAAAGGTGGCGGCCGAACAGCTGGGTCTGTCGCCGAACTTGATGGGTGCGGCGAACAGCTCCGGCGGCGTGATGGGCAAGATGATCGACGCCCAGTCCATCGTCGTCGCCTCCACCGCCACGCGCTGGTTCCACCACGAAGGCGACATCCTGCGCTACGTCTTCTTCCATTCGATCGCCCTCGCCTGCCTGATGGGGATCTTCGTGACGCTGCAGGCCTACGTGCCGCCTTTCACAGCCATGGTGATTTGGTAAAACCCTGTGCCCAAGGTTCGTCCGCACGAAACAATTTTCCGCGCCGCCATCGCCGCCGTCGCCCCCGGCGCGGCGCTGCGGCGGGCCGTGCGGCGCGACGCCGACCGCCTGCTGCTCAATGACGGCACATCCTACGCGCTCGAACGCTTCGAGCGCCTCCTCGTCGTCGGGGCGGGGAAAGGAGCGGCGACCATGGCCCAGGCGGCGGAGGACTTGCTCGGCGATCGGCTCACCGCCGGCCTCGTCGTCGTCAAGTACGGCCATGCCGCTCCTCTGCGCACGATCGAGCTCGCCGAAGCGGCGCACCCCGTCCCCGACGCGGCCGGCCTCGCCGCGACCGCCCGCATCCTGCAATTGCTGGAGGAGGCCGACGAACGTACTTTGGTGCTGTGCCTGCTCACCGGTGGTGCTTCGGCCCTGCTCGAGCACCCTCTGCCCGGCCTGACGCTGGCAGACATCCAAGAAACCACCGCCTTGCTGCTCGCCGCCGGCGCCGACGTCCGCGAACTCAACACGGTGCGCAAACACCTCTCGGCCGTCAAGGGTGGACGGCTCGCCGTGGCCGCCCATCCGGCCACCCTCCTCACGCTCGTGCTCTCGGACGTGATCGGCGATCCGCTGGAAGTCATCGCCTCTGGCCCGACGGTCGCGGATCCTTCCACCCATGCCGAAGCCTGGTCCATCCTCGAGCGCCATGGCCTGCAAGCACGCGTTCCGTCGCGCGTGGCGGCACACCTGCGCCGCGGCCTGAGAGGAGAAATTCCCGAGTCACCCAAACCGGGCGATCCCCGGCTCGCCCGCAGCCACACGGCGGTAATCGGGAACCTGCACGAGGCGCTGATCGCGGCGCAAGCGACAGCGCAGCGCCTGGGCTATCGCAGCACCCTTCTCACCGAGACGCTGCAAGGCGATGCCGTCGCCGCTGCCCACCATCTGGCGCACATTGCACTGAACGAGGAACGATCGACGAAGGAACGGCGCTGCCTGCTCGCAGGCGGCGAGACCACGGTGCAGGTGCTCGGTAACGGCAAGGGCGGACGCAACCAGCACCTGGCGCTCGCCTTCGCGCGGGAGGTCTCGGGCCATCCCCGCATCTCGCTCCTTGCCGCCGGCACCGACGGCACCGATGGTCCCACCGACGCTGCCGGCGCCTATGTCGATGGCGACACCATCGCCCGCGCCCGCGCGCTGGGGCTCGACCCCGACGATTTTCTCGCGCGCTGCGATTCCTATACGTTTTTCGCCACGTTCGATGCCCTCACCGGGGACTGCAGCCACTTCCGTCCCGGGCCGACCGGGACGAACGTGATGGACATCGACATCATCCTGATCGAAGCAGGAAAATGACGATCTGTATTGAAGGTATTGAAAAACAAAGAAAAATGGCGGAGGCGGTGAGATTCGAACTCACGAGGGGCGCAAACCCCTGGCGGTTTTCAAGACCGCTGCCTTCAACCGCTCGGCCACGCCTCCGTGCACCAGCGCCTTGCGCGCCGGCGCAGGCGATTCTACCGCAAGTTCAGGCGAATGCCGTCGCTCCGCTGCCGCCCAACTCTGCCCGCAGCGCGGCGGCAAGCGTCGCCGAGGGAAGGATCACGGCGTGCGGCGACGAACCGCGACGGCGCGGCGGGGCCCAGATGGCATCGGGAAAGTGCGCGTCGTCGCGATAGCGCGGAATCACGTGCCAGTGCAGGTGCGGCACCATGTTGCCCAGACTGGCGAGGTTCACCTTGTCCGGGCTCATGAGACGGCGCAGCACGCGCTCCGCACCGAGCACCACTTGCCACAGGTGCGCGCAGTCGGCCGCGCCCAGGTCCGTCATCTCGGCGACGTGCGCTTCCCAGATCACGCGCAGGTAGCCAGGGTAGTCGGCGTGGCGAGCGTCGATGATGCGGCAGCGCGCGTCGCGCCACAGGACGTCTTCCGCTTTCCCAAGGCATAGAGGGCAGCTATCGAAACGATCGGCAGAAGGCGGCATAGCACATTCCCCAAACGTGAATTGGATCACTATAATCCGCTCTTTATTGCGCTGCAAGCGACCGCCATGAATTCGCCCGCCATGGATCCCCGACCCGAGCCTGCGTTCCAGCTTCAATGGCGCGAGGCGCTCTCGGTGCACAACGACGCCATCGACCGCGACCACCGCTGGCTGATCGAGCTCGTCGACCGCATCCAGTCGCTGATCCTCAGGCGCGCCTCGCTCGCCCAGCTCACCGTCGCGCTCGACGAACTCGCCCGCTACACCGAGGAGCACTTCACGCGCGAAGAGGCAATCCAACGGGCAGCAGGCTACCCTCACCTCGGCGAGCATCACCGCGCGCACGAAACGCTCAAACGGCAGCTGCAAGACCTCACCGGTCGCATCCTCGCCCAGCCGGTCGATCGCACCACGCTCGATGCCCTAGACGACGACACCCGACGCGACCTGCTCTCGCTGCTGCGCTCCTGGCTCATCGACCACATCATCAAGGAAGACCTTCAGCTGCGCCCCTGGCTGGAGCGATTCCCCCGTGACTGGAACCCGGCCGACGCCCCTTCCCGCCCTCCGGAAAAAACGCACCAAACAGCCACTCCCGGCTAGAATCCTTCGCATCCAATCGAGCGGAGGGAAAGATGACGGCAAGCGACTGGATCCTGCTCGCACTGGGCGGGTTTGGCGCCGGCGCGATGAACGCGATCGCTGGCGGCGGCACCTTCCTCTCCTTTCCGGCGCTGCTCGCCATTGGCCTGCCACCGGTCACTGCCAACGCGAGCAACTCGGTGGCCCTGTGGCCGGCGAGCCTGGCGAGCGCCTGGGCCTATCGCCGCGAGCTCGCCCGCTACCGCCAGCACCTGCCGCGCCTGACGCTCGCCGCCTTCGTCGGCGGCGCACTGGGCGGTGGCTTGCTGCTGGTGACGAGCAACGCCCTCTTCGCCCGCCTCGTTCCCTGGTTGCTGCTCACGGCCACGCTCCTCTTCGCGCTTGCGCCGCGCATCAACCGCTGGCTGGAAGCGCGTCGCCGCGCCGGGCCGCGCCAGGCGCTGGGCTGGGGCGGCACGCTCTTCCAGCTGCTGGTGTCGGTCTATGGCGGTTTTTTCGGCGCCGGCATGGGCATCGTGATGATCGCCGCCATCGCCATGCAGGGCATCGAGGACCTCAACGAGATCAACGCGCTGAAGAACTGGCTCTCGGCGGTGATCTACAGCGTGGCCGCCCTCACCTTCACCCTGGGCGGCGCGGTGAGCTGGCCGCACACGCTGGTGGTCTTGCTCGCCGCCGCCGTGGGGGGATATCTGGCCGGATACGTGGCGCGCCGCCTGCCGGCCATTTGGCTGCGCCGCTTCATCCTCTTGGTGGGAACGGCACTCACGCTTTATTATTTCTTTTTTTGATCGAGAAGAGAGGGAAACCCCATGACCATCGCCTTGCCCCAAGGCGTGCAACTGCACGCGCCGCTGCACCCGCGTTTCGACGAAATCCTCACCCCTGGCGCGCTCGAGTTCGTCGCCAAACTGCACCGCCGCTTCGAACCCCGCCGCCAGGAGCTGCTGCGCGCACGGCAAGAACGCCAGGCGCGCATCGACGCCGGCGAAAAACCCGACTTCCTGCCCGAGACGCGCGCCGTGCGCGAGGGCGACTGGAAGATCGCGCCGCTACCCAAGGCGCTCGAATGCCGTCGCGCCGAAATCACCGGCCCGGCGGCGGACCGCAAGATGGTCATCAACGCCTTCAACTCGGGGGCGGACAGCTACATGACCGACTTCGAGGATTCCAACAGCCCCAACTGGTTCAACCAGGTGCAGGGGCAGATCAACGTCTACGACGCCATTCGCCGCAAAATCGACTTCGTGGCCGAAAACGGCAAGGAATACAAGCTCGCCGACCAGATCGCCGTGCTGCAGATCCGTCCGCGCGGCTGGCATCTCGACGAAAAACACGTCACCGTTGACGGACAGCGCCTCTCCGGCTCGCTCTTCGACTTTGGCCTCGCCTTCTACCACAACGCCAAAGAGCAGCTCGCGCGCGGCCAAGGCCCCTTCTACTACCTGCCCAAGCTCGAGAGCCATCTCGAAGCGCGCCTGTGGAACGACGTCTTCTGCTTCGCCCAGGACGAACTGGGGCTGCCACGCGGCACCATCAAGGCCACGGTGCTCATCGAGACGATCCTCGCCACCTTCGAGATGGAAGAGATCCTCTACGAGCTGCGCGACCACTCCGCCGGGCTCAACGCCGGGCGCTGGGATTACATCTTCTCCTGCATCAAGAAGTTCCGTAAGGACAAGGACTTCTGCCTGGCCGACCGCGCCCGCATCACCATGGAAGTCCCCTTCATGCGCGCCTATGCGCTCGCGCTCGTCAAAGCCTGCCACAAGCGCGGCGCGCCGGCCATCGGCGGCATGAGCGCGCTCATCCCGATCAAGAACGACCCGGAAGCGAACGAACGGGCGCTCGCCGGCGTGCGCCACGACAAGCGGCGCGACGCCAACGACGGTTTCGACGGCGGCTGGGTGGCCCACCCGGGCCTGGTCGAGGTGGCCATGGAGGAATTCAAGGCCGTGCTGGGCGATCGGCCCAACCAGTGGGACAAGCAGCGCGACGAGACCTTCACCGCGCGCGACTTCCTCAACTTCCAGCCGGAAAAGCCCATCACCGAAGGGGGGCTACGCAACAACATCAACGTAGCCATCCATTATCTGGGCGCTTGGCTGGGCGGCAACGGCGCGGTGGCAATCCACAACCTGATGGAAGACGCCGCCACCGCCGAGATCGCCCGCGCCCAGGTCTGGCAGTGGATCTACAGCCCCAAAGGCGTGCTGGACGACGGGCGCAAGGTGACGGCGGAGCTGGTGCGTACCCTCATCCCCGAAGAGCTCGCCAAAGTCAAGGCAGAAGTCTCTGCGCAGGGCGAAGACACCGCCAACTACGACAAGGCGGCGAAGATCTTCGAGAAGATGGCACTCAGCGAGGAATTCACCGAATTCCTCACACTGCCCCTCTACGAAGAGCTGCCCTGAGCCTGGCCACGGTGCGTTTCTTCCCGCGGAAGCATCGCACCGACCTGGACCCGCCCCGCTGCCGTGCGGGGCGGCATGCGCTTCTCGCACCAAAGGATGATGCGGCATGACGATGCGTCCCGCGTTGCCCTTGCGCCTGATGCTTGCCCTGCGCCGCTGGTGGCGGGACGACGTGCTGGAACTGGCCAAGGAATGGCGCTGGAGCTTCCTGCCGCCGCTCATGATCTACATGGCGGCGGGCATCTCGGGGCTCACCGGCATCGCCGGTACCTTCTTCGTCAAGGAATACCTCGACCTCTCGGCGGCCTTTCTCGCCGCGCTCGGTTTCTGGGCCGGCATCCCCTGGGCGCTGAAAATGCCCTTGGGGCATCTGGTCGATCTCTTCTGGCGCCGCAAGGCGCTCTTCGTCTGGCTGGGCGCCGCCCTGATCGCCGCGAGCCTTCTCATCATGATCGGGCTCACCACCGACCGGGAGGCCATGGCGGCGTTGTGGCCCGTTTCCTACTGGTATGTGCTCTCGACGCTACTCGCACCGCTCGGCTACGTCTTGCAGGACGTGGTGGCCGACGCGATGACGGTGGAGGCGGTGCCCACGCGCGACGAGCGCGGCGAGCCACTGCCCGAGGCGCAGATCAAGCTCATGCACACCACGCTGCAGACGCTGGGGCGCATCGCGATCCTTGGCGGCGGGGTGCTGGTGTCGCTCGCCAATGTGCTCGTTTTCTCGGGCACCGAGCAGCTCACGGCGGCACAGAAAGCCCCGCTCTATGCGCGGGTGTATGCGCTGGCGCTCGTCATCCCTCTCGTGTCGGTCTCCGGCGTGCTCATGGCGGCCTGGATGCGCCGGCAGGCGCGGCGCCGCCACCTGCGGCGCGGCCTCGACCCGGCCCTGTGGAACGAAGCCAGCGTGGAAGCTCCGGCGCCCAACTGGCCACTGCTGTGGGGGAGCCTCTTTTTCGTCGCCTTCACCGTGACGATGGGGCTGCTGGATTTTCCCGGCAACCAAGAGGTGATCTTCGTCGGTTCGATGGCGGTGATCCTCTTTTTGATGCGCCGCCTCATGAACGAACTCACGCCCTTGGCGCGGCGTACCCTCGCCGGCACGGCGCTGGTGATCTTCGTCTTCCGCGCCACGCCCACCGCCGGTCCGGGGCTCACCTGGTGGATGATCGACGTGCTCGGCTTCGACCAATCCTTCCTTGCCAGGCTTTCCCTGATCGGCTCGGTGCTCACCTTGGCGGGGCTCTTCATCTTCCGCCGCTTCATGGCCGAGCGCTCCATTCTCGACATCGTGGTGATCCTGTCGGTGATCGGATCGCTGCTCTCGCTGCCCTACCTGGGGATGTATCACGGCCTGCACGAGTGGACCAGCCGGATGACCCACGGCGTGATCGACGCGCGCTTCATTGCCCTGGTCAATACCGCCGTCGAATCGCCGCTGGGACAAGTGTCGATGGTGCCCATGCTCGCCTGGATCGCGCACTCGGCGCCGCCACACCTCAAGGCCACGTTTTTCGCCGTGATGGCTTCCTTCACCAATCTGGCGTTGTCGGCCGCCGAGCTGGGCACGAAGTACCTCAACACGATCTTCGTGGTCACGCGCGAGGTGCGCGCCCCCGACGGCACGGTGCTCGTGCCGGCCGACTATTCCCAGCTCGGTATGCTGCTCACTGCCGTGATCGCCATTGGGCTCATCGCGCCCTTGGCTACCGTGTGGTACGTGCGCAGCAGCACGAGGCTACAGGCCCAATGATGCCGACCCCCTCTTCCCCCGACGATCAGGAAGAGCTCGTCCTCTGGTACTGGCGACGCACGCGCCGGCTCACCTTTGCCTTGCTGCTCTTGTGGTTCGCCTTCAATCTCGGCGCCGCCTGGTACGCCGAAGCGCTCAATACGATCTCCGTGGGTGGCGTACCCTTGGGTTTTCTGCTGCTGTCGACGGCCTCCCCTTTGCTCTTTACGGTCATTGCCACGGTCTATGCCATAGCGATCAATCGTTGGGAGCGCCAGGCGCGCCGGCTCGACGATCGAATCCCATGAAAAAACCCGCCTCGCGGCGGGTTTCGTCGTAGCGCAACGGCAACGGGGCGAATCACATGCGCTCGATCATCGCCTTGCCGAAGCCAGAGCAGCTCACTTCGGTCGCCCCTTCCATCAGGCGAGCAAAGTCGTAAGTGACGATCTTGTCCTGGATGGTGCGCTCCATCGCCTTGATGACCAGATCGGCCGCCTCTTTCCAGTCGAAGAAACGCAGCATCATCTCGGCCGAGAGGATGAGCGAGCCGGGGTTCACCTTGTCGAGCCCGGCGTACTTCGGCGCCGTGCCGTGCGTGGCCTCGAACACGGCGTATTTGTCGCCGACGTTCGCCCCCGGGGCGATGCCGATGCCGCCCACCTGGGCTGCCAGTGCGTCCGAGATGTAGTCGCCGTTGAGGTTGAGCGTGGCGATCACGTCGTACTCGGCCGGGCGCAGCAGGATCTGCTGCAGGAAAGCGTCGGCGATCGCGTCCTTGACCACGATCTCGCGCCCCGTCTTCGGATTGGTGAACTTGGACCACGGGCCGCCGTCAATGGGCTGGGCGCCGAACTGCTCCTGCGCCACGCGGTAGCCCACGTCGCGGAAGAGCCCTTCGGTGAACTTCATGATGTTGCCCTTGTGCACCAGCGTCACCGACTTGCGGTCGTTGTCGATGGCGTACTGGATCGCCGCGCGCACCAGGCGCGTGGTGCCCTCGATCGACACGGGCTTGATGCCGATTCCCGAGGTTTCGGGGAAACGGATCTTCTTCACGCCCATTTCCTTTTGCAGGAAGTCGATCACCTTGCGCGCGCCTTCGGACTGCGCCGGCCATTCGATGCCGGCGTAGATGTCTTCCGTGTTCTCACGGAAGATCACCATGTCGACGAGCTCGGGGCGCTTCACCGGCGAGGGCACGCCATTGAAGTAGCGCACGGGGCGGATGCACTGATAGAGGTCCATCTCCTGGCGCAGCGCCACGTTGAGCGAGCGGATGCCGCCGCCCACCGGCGTGGTCATCGGCCCCTTGATGGACACGGCGAATTCCTTGAGCGCCGCGAGCGTCTCTTCGGGCAGCCACTGGTCGGGACCGTAGACGCGGGTGGCTTTCTCGCCGGCGTAGACTTCCATCCAGTGGATCTTGCGCTTGCCGCCGTAGGCCTTGGCCACCGCCGCGTCGATCACCTCGATCATCACCGGCGTGATGTCGACGCCGATGCCGTCGCCTTCGATGTAGGGTACGATGGGATCGTCGGGGATCGGCTGACCCAATACGATTTTCTGGCCGCCCGCAGGTACCTTGATCTTGGAATAGCTCACGGTTCTTCTCCCTGATGTCATCATTTCGGGGTCGTGCACCGGCCGCCGCCCTGCCGCAACCGCCGCCCCGAGCCGTTTGGCGCCTTCGCGCGCCGCCATTTCGTATTATCCAATAAAGTCCCACGATCCGAAAGCGCGCGACGCAACGGCGCCGTTGTATCATTTTCCTCATGAGCACGAGGAGCCACGGAGCGGAAACACGATGTCCCCATCCCTGCCGTCCGAGCGCATCGCCGAGGCGATGGCCCGCGTGATGATCGAAGGGTTCGACCGCCACTACCGCATCTTCCGCGAAACGTCCAGCCGCGCCAAAGAGCTGTTCGAGGCCGGCGACTGGCCCAAGCTGCTCGAGGCGGTGCGCGAGCGGGTGGAATTCTACGACCAGCGCGTCGAGGAGACGGTCGAACGCCTGCGCCGCGAATTCGACGTCGCTCACCTCGACGACGCGACCTGGCAGCAGGTGAAGCTCTACTACATCGGTCATCTGCTCGAACACAAACAACCGGAACTCGCCGAGACCTTCTTCAACTCGGTGACGACCAAGATCCTGCACCGCAGCTACTTCAACAACCAGTACATCTTCGCCCGTCCGGCGATCTCCACCGAGTACATCGAGTCCTTCCCTCCGGTCTATACCAGCTACTATCCCAAGGAAGAGGGGCTGCGGCGCACCATCCGGCGCATCCTCGAAGACTTCGACTGGCAGCGACCGTTCGAGGATCTGGATCGCGACGTGCTCTACATCCTGCGCACCGTCAAGCGCCACCTGGGCGGGCGCTGGCCGGCGCCGGAAGTCAATGCCCAGATCCAGGTACTCTATTCCGCCTTCTATCGCAACAAGACCGCCTACGTGATTGGCAAGGCGATCAACGGCCACCAGGAGTATCCCTTCGCGGTGGCGGTGCGCCACGGCGACTCGGGCATGCTGGTGGTCGATGCCCTCCTGCTCGAAGCCTGGCGCATCTCGGTGCTCTTTTCGCTGTCGCGGGCCTACTTTCTCGTCGACATGGAAGTGCCCTCTGGCTACGTCAATTTCCTGCGCTCTATCCTGCCCAACAAGCCGCGCTCCGAGCTCTATACCATGCTGGGGCTGGGCAAGCAGGGCAAGACCATGTTCTTCCGGGATCTCATCGCCCATTTGCGCCACTCCAACGACCATTTCATCATCGCCCCCGGCATCAAGGGCATGGTGATGCTCGTCTTCACCCTGCCTTCCTTTCCTTACGTCTTCAAGATCATCAAGGACGTCTTCGGCAGCAGCAAGAACATCGACCGCGAAACGGTGCGGCAGAAATACCTCATGGTCAAGCGCGTCGACCGGGTCGGGCGCATGGCCGACACCCTGGAATTCTCCCAGGTGGCCCTGCCGCTGGCGCGTTTCTCGCCGGAGCTGCTCGAAGAGCTGCGTGCGGTGGCCGCTTCTTCCTTCGAAATCGAGGGCGACCAGATCGTCATCAAGCACCTCTACATCGAACGGCGCATGACCCCGCTCAACCTCTATCTGGAAAACGCCGACGACGAAACGCTCGAACACGCAGTGCGCGAATACGGCAACGCCATCCGCGAGATGGCCATCGCCAACATCTTCCCCGGCGACATGCTGTGGAAGAACTTCGGGGTGACGCGCTACGGCCGGGTGGTGTTCTATGACTACGACGAGATCGAGTACATGACCGACGTCAATTTCCGCGCCATCCCGCCAGCGCCCTACCCCGAGATGGAGTTCTCGGGCGAAGCCTGGTACAGCGCCGGGCCGCTCGACGTCTTTCCCGAAGAGTTCGCCACTTTCCTGCTGGGCGATCCGCGCATCCGCAAAGCCTTCCTCAAATACCATCGCGACCTGCTCACGCCCCAATTCTGGCAGGAGGTGCAGCGTCGCATCCGCGCCGGCATGGTCGAGGACTTCTTCCCTTACGGTGAAGAATTGCGCTTCTGCCGTCTCTACCCGCCGAAACGGCGAAAGCCTTCGTTACCCCAAACCGGCGGCGAGATGCCATAATGGAAAACGATGAAACGATCCCCATGGAACGGACTGCCATGAAGAAGACGAGATTTCCCCTCCTCATTCTCGGCGCCACGGCACTGCTCGCCGCCTGCGCCGAAAACCCCTACCGCGGCGAGAATGCGAAGACTGCCACCGGTGCCACCATCGGTGCGGTGGCGGGCGGCGTGCTCGGCCGGGTCGTGGCCAGCGACAACGCCAAAACCGGGGGAACGCTGATCGGCGCCGCGGTGGGCGCCACCGTGGGCGGACTCATCGGCCGCCAGATGGACCAGCAGGAAGCCGAACTGCGCCGCCAGATGGCGAGCAGCGGCGTGGAGGTCCACCGCCAGGGCGACACCATCCGCCTGCAGGCGCCCGAGGCCATCACCTTCCAAACGGGCAGCGCCACCCTGCAGCCGCAGTTCATGAGCGTACTCGACCAGCTCGCCCAGAGCCTGCAGCAGTATCCCAACACCATCGTGCGCATCGAGGGGCACACCGACTCCACCGGTTCGGCGGCCTTCAACCAGACGCTGTCGGAGAACCGCGCTCAGGCGGTGGCGAGCTACCTCATCCAGCGCGGCGTGCCGGCCAACCGCATCCAGACCGTGGGCTTCGGCGCCACCCGTCCCATCGCCGACAACCGCACTCCCGAGGGCCGGGCGAAGAACCGCCGGGTGGAGATTTTGCTCGTGCCCATCGTGGATCAGCAGGGCCAAGGCTGACCGGCCGAAGATTCAGCCCAGTGGCCGTCTGAGCGCACTGCGCCGCTGTTGCCAATCCGGCAGGTAGCGCGCCACCATGGCCCAGAACGCCGGGCCGTGGTGTGCATGGAACAGATGGGCGAGCTCATGGACGACCACGTATTCGATGAGATCGGGCGAGCGCTCGGCCAGATAGAGGTTGAACGTCAAACGTCCCGTGGCCCGGGTACAACTGCCCCAGATGGATTTGCAGGGACGGATGCGCCAACGAACGGAAGGTGCGTGCATTCGCTCCTGCCAGTGGGGTAGCATTTCCGCGAGGCATCGCGCGAGGCGCTCTCCCTGCCAGGCGCGCAGGAGCCTCCACCCTTCGTCCAGGCTCCGGACACCGCGCACGAGAAATCCTTCCCCTTCGCCGAAAAGGACCACTGCCTCCCCTGTGTCCGGAGATATTTTCAAGGGATAGGGAACCCCGAAGAGCCAGACCCGATCCGGAGGTTCACGGCGCAAGCGCGATCGCTGTTTTTGCACCCAGGCCGATTTTCCTCGTATCCAGGCCGATACCGCGTCCCCATCGGCATGCAGGGGAATGGACACGCGCAGACGCCCGTCGGGTGGCATGACACGAAGATGCCAGTGGCGGATGGGCTTACGCCGCACTTCCACGACTTCGCCGTCGACCTCCAGGAATTCGCTCTCTGATTTCATGACCGACGATGCTACCATAGCCCTCACTCATGCCACCCCGAGAGGATGCCATCATGCTCTTCACCGAAGCCCTGCGCATCGAGATCCAACGCAACGTCGCCCAGGCGCTCGCCGAAGACGTCGGCACGGGCGATCTCACCGCCCGCCTGATCGACGCCGATGTCCGCACACGCGCCCGCGTCATCAGCCGCGAAGCGGCGATCCTGTGCGGCCAACCCTGGTTCGAGGCGACGCTGCGCGTGCTCGACCCTGCGGCGAGTTTCACCTGGCACGCCGCCGAGGGGGCGGAAGTCGCACCCGGGCAGACGCTGTGTGAAGTGGAGGCGAACGCCCGGGCGCTGCTCACCGCCGAACGCACGGCGCTCAACTTCCTGCAGCTGCTCTCCGGCACGGCCAGCACCACGCGCACCTACGTGCGTGCGGTCGAAGGGACGCGCGCCCGCATCGTCGACACGCGCAAGACGGTGCCGGGGCTGCGCCTGGCGCAGAAATACGCCGTGCACGTGGGCGGCGGCACCAACCACCGGCTGGGACTCTACGACGGAATCCTCATCAAGGAGAACCACATCATCGCCGCTGGCGGCATCCGCCAGGCGCTCGCGCGGGCGCAGGCGCTAGGGGCGGCGCACGCCTTCATCCAGGTGGAGGTGGAGACGCTCGACGAACTCGCCGAAGCGCTGGAAGCCGGGGCGCAGATGATCCTGCTCGACAACATGACGCTCGAGCAGATGAAGGAAGCCGTGTGGATCAACGCCGGCCGCGCCGAGCTCGAAGTCTCCGGCGGCGTCGAGCTCGAGCGGGTGCGGGCGATCGCCGAGACGGGGGTCGACCGCATCTCGGTGGGCAAGCTCACCAAGGACGTGCGTGCCGTCGACCTCTCGCTGCGCCTGCTCGAAACCTGAGCGCGGGATTCCGAGCGATTCTTTTGACACCCTCGTGCCCACAAGGAAGGGAAAACCACGACGACCCCGCAATCTCATCGCCTGGATGGCGACGGGATCGGGGAATCTACGTTCCGTGATCCACGTTCACATGTTCCGATATTTGAGATGATATATTCCGTAATTTACGGTACTTGATTCCGAGATTTACGATACCATCGTCGCATGAACAGGGTGCCCCTTTTTCCGCGCTGGATCGAACCGCGCATCGCTGAAGCCCTGCTGGACACGCCAGTCGTGCTGTTGGCCGGTCCTCGTCAGGCCGGTAAAACGACGCTGGTGCGGCAAATCGCAGCGCAACAGGGCTTGCGCTACCTGACCATGGATGATGAGCTGACCTTGCTGTCGGCACGGGAAGATCCGGTTGGGATGATCCGCAGCCTGGATCGCGCCGTGATCGATGAAATCCAGCGCGCACCGCAGTTGCTGCTTGCCATCAAGAAGAGCGTGGACGAGGACCGGCGTCCTGGTCGGTTTCTGCTGACCGGCTCGGCCAACTTGATGGCGTTGCCCACGGTTGCCGACTCGCTCGCTGGCCGGATGGAAACCCTGTCGTTGCTGCCTTTGTCGCAGAGCGAAATCGAGCTGCGCTCGGCGAACTGGATCGACAGCGCCTTCGCCGGCCGGACACTCCAGGTAGATCGGCCTGCATTGGGCAATGATCTGATCGAGCGTGTGCTGCGTGGTGGCTACCCTGAAGCCATTTCGCGCGCCTCGGCCAGGCGGCGTGTGGCGTGGGCGCGTCAGTACATCGACGCGATCATCCAGCGCGATGTCCGTGACGTGGCAAGCATCGAGAAGCTAGACCAGCTGCCGCGATTCCTGCGAGCCTTGGCACAGACGGCAGGTCAGATGTGCAATTACACTCAACTCGGCGGCCAGGTTGGGCTGGACGGCAAGACCGCCTCGCGTTACGTCGGCGTATTCGAGCAGATGTACCTGCTCGAGCGCATCGAGGTTTGGGCACGCAACCGCCTGAACCGCGTGGTAAAGACGCCCAAGCTGCAGTTCGTCGATTCCGGCTTGCTGGCGGCATTGCTCGATCTGACCGCCGAGGAAGTGCATCGGGATCGGACACGGTTTGGCTGTGTGCTGGAGACCTTCGTTTTTGGAGAACTGCTCAAGCACACGACCACGGCAGAAGGCGACTATCGCCTGATGTACTACCGGGATGCTGACAAGTTCGAGGTCGATGTCGTGATCGAGAACGCTGCCGGACAGCTGGTGGGGATCGAGGTCAAAGCAGCCGCCACTGTTAGGGAAAACGATCTTCGTGGGCTGAAGAAGCTGGCGAGCCTCGCGGGCAGCCAATTCAAGATGGGTGTATTGCTGTACGACGGCAGCGAGACGATGCCTCTCGGGGACGGGATCTGGGCGGCGCCGTTATCTTCACTTTGGGGTACGTAGAAGCAAAGGCGCGACGTCCCTGTATCGGGCAGGACCGTCGCGCCGTCGCCGCTATTTTTTCACAGACGCTCAGGCATGCGCCGCGACGTAGTCCTTCACCTGCTGCACGTCGGCGGGCAGGCGTGTGACGCGCTGCGGCCGTTGCTCCAGATCGGCGAGTTCGGCCGGGCGCGGCGGTTCGAATCCCACCGCCTCGCGCAGCGTCTCGGCGAACTTCGCCGCTTGCGCCGTCTCGAGCACGACCACGGGCGTGTCCTCGATGCCAGCGCAGCGTGCCACCGTCACCGCGTCGGCCGTATGCGGATCGATGAGCACGCCGTGGCGCGTCCAGACGTCGCGGATGGTTGCGAGCCGGTCGGCATGCGTGCTGCGACCGGAGACGAAGCCGAATTCGGGCAAGCGCGCCCAATACGGCGTCCCCTTGAGGTCGAAATATCCCTGTGTCTCCAGCGCCTGCCACAGCCGGCGCAGCGCCTCGGCGTCGCGCCCCACCAGGTCGAAGACGAAGCGCTCGAAGTTCGAGGCCTTGGAGATGTCCATCGACGGGCTGGAGGTGGCGAAGGTTTCGCTCGATGCGCGCGGGCGGTAGACGCCGGTGCGGAAGAATTCGTCGAGCACGTCGTTCTCGTTGGTCGCCAGAATCAGACACCCGATGGGCAGCCCCATCTGGCGGGCGATGTGCCCGGCGAGGATATTGCCGAAGTTGCCGCTGGGCACGGCGAAAGCCACCGGCTCGCCCACGCGCTCGGCCGACTGGAAATAACCGGCGAAGTAATAGACCACCTGCGCAGCGATGCGCGCCCAGTTGATCGAATTGACCGCGCCGATGCGATGGCGGCGCTTGAACTCGGCATCCTGGCTCACCGCCTTGACGATGTCCTGGGCATCGTCGAAGGTCCCCTCGACGGCGAGGTTGTGGATGTTCGGTTCCTGCAGCGAATACATCTGTGCGCGCTGGAACGGGCTCATGCGCCCGGCCGGCGAGAGCATGAAGACCTGCACGCGCTCGCGCCCGCGCATGGCGTATTCGGCGGCCGAGCCGGTATCGCCCGAGGTAGCACCGAGGATGTTCAAGCGCTCATCGCGGCGCTCGAGCACGTACTCGAAGAGCTCGCCCAGCAGCTGTAGGGCCATGTCCTTGAAGGCGAGCGTGGGGCCGTTGGAGAGCTCGAGCAGCCCGAAACGGCCCTCTTCCAGCCAGGTGAGCGGCGTGATGCGCGCGGCGCGCGCCGGATGGCGGGCGAAGGGGTAGCGCGTGGCGGTATAGGTGCGCACCACGAGCCGGGCGAGATCGTCCTCGGCAATATCGTCGAGGTAGCGGCGCAGCAGCTCCCAGGCGAGTTCCCCGTAGGGCAGGCGCGACAGGCGCTCGAGCTCTTCGAGCGGAATATGGGGATAATGCGCCGGCACGTAGAGCCCGCCGTCGGCGGCGAGCCCCTCCAGCAAGATGTCGGAAAACTTCAGTACGGGCGCCTGCCCGCGCGTCGACAAGTACTCCACGGCCACCTCGAGATCGAACGATAGTCGCGATTATACGACGCTCGAGCGCAGCGCTTCGAGCGGCGGACGGCGCAGCAGCGGCGTCACCGTAAGCATGCCGGCAACGGCCACCAGCAGCACGGCGAACCCGGCGGCCGCGGCGAGCAGCCCCCAGCTGAGCACCACTTCCAGGCGGAAGACCGACGCCGCGAGCCACAGGCCGAGTCCCGCGCTCAGCACGACCGAAACCAGCGCCCCCACGGCGCCCAGCGTGGCGAACTCGAGCGCGAGCGTGGCGAGGATCTGCCGGCGGCGCGCCCCCAGCGCCCGCAGGACGGCCACGCGCTGGCGCCGCTCCTCCTGCCCCAGCATCCAGCCCACCGCCAGCACCAATGCCCCCGCCCCCAGGGTGAAGGCGAACACCGCCTGCAGCAACGCCGCCACCCGATCGCTCATGCGTTCGAACTGCTCGCGGATGCGACCGACGTCGATCACGGTCACGTTGGGAAAGCGCTCGACGAGCGTCCGCTCGAAGGATTCCCGTCCCGGCGGCAGGCGATAGCTCGTGATCCAGGTAGCGGCAAAAGATTCGAGCAGTGCCGGCTGCGTGACGACGAAGAAATTGACGTTCATCGATTCCCATCGCAGCCGACGGATGCTGGTCACCACCCCCTCGACTTCCTGCAGATCGATGACGAAGCGCAGACGGCTGCCCAGCCGTAGGCCGAAGGCTTGCGCCAGCCCCTCTTCGACCGAGATCGCATTCTCCGGCGCACCCGCCTCGCCGTGCCAGCGCCCCGCCACCACGCGGTTGTCCTCGGGCAGCGCCGTGCCATAGCTCAGGTTGAACTCGTGGCGCATCAGGCGCTGCGCGCGCGGATCTTCGAAAGAGGTATCGCTCACCGGCGCGCCGTCGATCGCCACCAGGCGGGCACCGCGCACCATGGGCCAGAAGCGCGGTTCGGCTAGCCCTGCCTCGGCAAAGGACATGCGCAGCGCCTCCATCTGGTCGGCCTGCACGTTGATGAGAAAGCGGTTGGGGGCATCCGGCGGGATTCTGAAGCGCCAGGCTTCCAGCAGATCGCCACGCACGATGGCCAGCAGCCACAGCGCCGCCAGCCCCAGGGCGAGCGCCCCGGCCTGCAGGGCGGAGAGGCCCTTCTGGTTGCCGAGTGCGCGCCAGGCAAGGCGCAGTGGCACCGCCGCGCCCGCGGCAAGCCGCCTGAGGGCGGCAAAACCGCTCGAGCCCGCCACCAGCAGCAGCGCGAAACCCGCCACCAGTCCCCCGAAAACGCCCAAGGCCAGTTGCGTCTCCCCCGCGAGCAGGACCGTGAGCGCAAAGAGCGCCAGCGCCCCGGCGCCGGCGGTGGCGAGCACCCCGCCACGCCAGCCGCCCCAATCGCGCCGCAACACGGCAAGCGGCGTCACCTGCGCGAGCGCCACGAGCTGTGGCACGGCGAAGCCGAAGGCGAGCAGCAGGGCGAGCAGCCCCGCCGGCCAGGCGGCCCACCACCGCAGCGAAGGAAGGCTCGCCGTCTCCACCACCTGCGCCGCAAGCACCGCAAACCCCTGCTGAGCGAAGAGCCCCAGCGCCGCCCCGAGCACCAAGGCGAGCGCAAGCGCCGCGACGAATTCCCCCAGTACGATCGCTGCCACCTGCCGCCGGCTCGCCCCCAGGCAGCGCAGCAAGGCGGCGACGTCGAGCCGGTCGCGCACGAAACGGCGCGTGGCGAGCCCCACGGCCACGGCTGCGAGCGCCACGGCCGCGAGCACGGCAAGGCGCAGAAAGCGCTGCGTCTGTTCGAGCAGCGTTTTCACCGCCGGCTGACCGTCTTGCAGCGAGACGAATTCCTCCCCCTTGCCCAGACGCTCTTGCGCCTCCTCGGCCACGCGACTCAGCGCCTTCGCAGGCCCGACCAGATGAACGCGCCACTGCGCCCGCACCCCCGGCCCGAGGAGGCCACTCGCCGGCAGATCCCCGAGACTGATCCAGGATTCAGGGACAAAATCGAGAAAGCTTCCCCCGTGCTCGGGATTGACGCGCACGATGGCGGACACGCGCAGGGTGAGGCGCCCCACCCGAACCTCGTCGCCGGGTTCGATACCGAGCAGGCCCGCCAGCGCCTCGTCGACCCAGACTTCCCCCGGCGCTGGTCCTCCTTGTACGGATTCTTCCGGCCCGTCGGCATTTCGCCGCAAGAGGAACCGTCCGCGTAGGGGATAGCGCGGCGGAATCGCCCGCAAAGCCGACAGCTGCCAGCGCTCGCCCGCGCGCAGGATCGAGGTCATGGCCACGCTCTGCACGCGCTCAAGCTCGGGATGACGATCCAGCCAGGAAAGCACTTCAGGACGCCAGGGGCGGTTGGCGGTGATCAAGGCATCCCCGCCGAGCCAGGAACCGGCCTCGCTCATCAGGGCCCGTCCCAGGCGGTCGTTGAGCCACAGGACGCTGCCCACGGCGGCGACGGCGAGTGCGAGCGCCGCGACGATGGCCGCGAGCGCCGGCGTGCGCAGATCGCGCCGCAGCAGGCGCAGCGTGATCCGCAGGTTCATGCCGCGAGCACGCGCGTGGCGAGCGTGGCCCAGTAGGCCGCCCCCAGCGGCAGGATCTCGTCGTTGAAGTCGTAGTGCGGACTATGCAGCAGGCAGCCCCCCTCACCGGGGCCGTTGCCGATCCAGACATAGGCGCCGGGGCGGTGCTGCAGGAAGAAGGCGAAATCCTCCGCCCCCATCGACGGCGGCTCGTTGCGGCGCACGTTCGGCGCTCCGACGAGCGCGGCGGCCGCCTCGGCGCAGCGCGCCGCCTCGGCGGCGGTGTTGATCGTGGGCGGATAACCCTCGTCCCACTCGATACGGAAGGAAAGACCAAAAGCCGCCGCCACCCCTCGTCCGATGCGTTCCAGCTCCTCGCGGATACGGGAAAAAAGCCCCGGCGCGAAGGCGCGCACGGTACCGGCGAGCTCTGCCTCCTCGGGGATCACGTTGAAGGCATGTCCGGCGTGGAACTGTGTCACCGACACGACCGCCGCCTGCAGCGGATCCACACGGCGGCTCACCACCGTCTGCAGCGCCTGCACGAGCGCCGCCCCGGCGGCGACGACATCATCGCCCAGATGCGGCATGGCCGCATGCGTGCCGCGACCGCGCAAGGCGATGCGGAACCGCTCGGTGCCCGCCATCACCGGACCGGAGTGGACCGCGAACTGGCCGACCGGCAGGCCCGGCCAGTTGTGCATGCCGTAGAGCTCGCGCACGGGAAAGCGCTCGAAAAACCCCTCCTCGACCATACGCTTCGCCCCTCCGCCCCCCTCCTCGGCAGGCTGAAAGACGAAGACGACGGTGCCGGCGAACGCCGGATCGGCGGCGAGGAGCTCGGCAGCGGCGAGCAACATGGCCGTATGCCCGTCGTGACCGCAGGCGTGCATCTTGCCCGGCTCGCGCGAGGCGTAGGCGAACGAGTTGGCCTCGGGGATGGGCAGGGCGTCCATGTCGGCGCGCAGCGCGATCATGGGGCCATCGCCCCCCCGCCCTCGGAGCACTGCGACCACGCTGGTGCCGGCCAGTCCCTCGATCGGCTCGAGCCCGAAGGCGCGCAGGCGATCGGCGACGAAGGCCGCGGTCCGCCGCTCTTCATAGGCGAGCTCGGGATGCGCGTGCAACTCGTGCCGCCAGCTCCGCCAAACCGATTCACGGGCCCGAGCCCGCGCCAACCACGATTCCGTATCCATCATCCTCTCCCCCACTCGAGGACTCACTCGATCACGAGCTGCACCTTGGTCGGCGGCAAGCCTTTGGCGCGCCGTGCCTTCTCGATGAGATCCGCGGCCTCGGTCTGCCGTTTTTCCAGCGCCCAGCTCACCGCCGTTCGCCCTTCCTCGTTGAGTTTCTCGGTGTCCGCTCCGGCGGCGAGCAGGCGTTTGACCACGTCCACGTGACCGTTGCGCGCCGCCAGCATCAAGGCCGTGCTGCCGTTGGGCGCAGCGGCATTCACGTCGGCCTTGGCGCGCAGCAGCACCTCGACGCACTCGAGGTTGCCCTGTAGCGCCGCATAATGCAGCGGCGTCCAACCGGCGTGATCGACGATGGCTCCGGCATCGATCAGACGCTGCAGCACCTTGGCATGCCCCTTGAGCGCCGCCATCATCGCCGGCGTCTCGCCGACGAGGTTACGCCGGTTGGGAGACGCCCCGGAGCGCAACAGCAGATCCACCATCGCCTCGTCGCCGTTGGCGGCGGCAAGATTCAAGAGCGGATTGCCCTTTTCGTCGGTGGTATTTGGATCTATCCCCTTGGCGAGCAGTTTCTTCATGGTGGCCGTGTCGCCGTTTTGCACGGCGAGCGCCGTATCCTCGACGAGATCGGCAGCGAAGAGCGGGGCGATTCCCCAGCCCAAGGTCACGGCCAAAACCACCGTGTGCAGCCAGCGCTTGCCAAAAAGAGATTTCGTGGATCGACGAGCGTTCCTCATTGCGATGAGCTCCTTGCCCCAGAAAAGAGGCGGAAAAAATTCTCGGTGGTACGCTCGGCGATGCGCTCGAAGGGCACGCCGCGCACTTGGGCGAGGCACTCGGCCACGAAACGCACATAGGCCGGCTCGTTCGTCTTGCCGCGGTGCGGTACTGGCGCGAGATAGGGCGCGTCGGTCTCCACGAGGATGCGATCCTCGGGCACGAAGGCCGCCACCTCGCGCAGCGCCGCGGCGTTCTTGAAGGTGAGGATGCCGGAAAAGGAAAGGTACATGCCCAGGTCGAGCGCCGCCCGTGCCACCTCGAGCGATTCGGTGAAGCAGTGCATCACCCCACCGATTGCCTCGATCCCTTCCTCGCGCAGGATCGCCAGCGTGTCTTCGGCCGCGGCGCGCGTGTGTACGATGACCGGCTTGCCACAGGCACGCGCCGCCCGCAGGTGGGTGCGAAAGCGCTCGCGCTGCCACTCGGGACGATCGGTGAGCCGATAATAATCGAGCCCTGTTTCCCCGATGCCGATCACCTTGGGCTCGGCCGCGAGTTCGACGAGGCGCTCCAGCGTCGGCTCCTCGCCGCCCTCGTGATCGGGATGCACGCCGACGCTCGCCCACAGCCGATCGTCGCTGCGCGCAACCGCCAAGACTTTGGGGAAATCCTCCAGCGTCACGCCAATGCACAGAGCGTAACCCACGCCGTTCGCGGCCATGTCGTCCAGCACTTCCGGCAGGCGCTCGGCAAGCCCGGGAAAATCCAAATGGCAATGCGAATCGACCAGAACGGTCATCGTTTCCTTTCCTTTACAAGGTATGAGTGGTGCGACCGGAACCGAGCAAGGTGCCGAGCTTACGCTCGATGCGCACCCGAAGCTGCTGGGAAGTTTCCGATTCGGCGAAATGCACGCCGATCCCCTGCACCCGATTCCCCGGCACCCCAGCCGGCGTGATCCACACCACGGTGCCGGAGACCGAGAAACGCTCCGGTTCGTCGGGCAGCTGCAGCAGGAGGAAGACTTCGTCCCCCAGATCGTAATGCTTGGTCGTGGGCACGAACACGCCGCCGCGCAGCAGAAAAGGCATGTAGGCAGCGTACAGGGCGCTGACGTTGGCCACGTTCAGCGACAGCACCGTCGGGCGCATTTCGGTTCGCGGCCCTTCATCGAACACCATCGTCATCCTCCCACCGTATCAACGTAATCCGACAGCACGTCTTCGAGAAAGAGCCGCAGGTTGAGCGGATGCCTCACCCACTCGGCCCGGGCCCTTGCCCTACGCTCCAGCGCGAGCCAGGCACGCAAGGAGGCCCGCCCGGCGAGCGCCTCGAGCTGCCCCTCGGCTCGGGAAAAATGGCGCGCGGCAGCCCCCGAGGCGACGCGAGCGAGGTCATGCAGCCAGCGCAGCCACCAGTCCATCCACGCCTCCAGCCCGAAGCCGCTCTCCTGCGTCTCCTTGGCCTTGAGCCAACTCTCCAGCCCGGCCGCCCACGCCAGGGGGGCCTTCGGCGCATCTCCACCTGCCTCGGCAAGAAACCGCTCGAGCCACCGCCCCCAGCCGGACCGGGCCCAGCGCAAGGCAGCCAAAGGCGCCCCCCCGGCGAGATCGAGCAGCGGCGCGGCCTGAGCCCCGCCCTCCTGAGTCTCGAGCCAGGCGAGGGCGAGGTCCCGCCGCGGCGGCGCGATCCACCAAACCTGGCAGCGGCTGCGCACCGTCGGCAACAGCGCCGACGGCGAATCGGTTACCAAAAGGAATGATACTCCCGCCGGAGGCTCCTCCAGCACCTTGAGGAGCGCGTTGGCCGTGAAGCGGTTCATCGCGTCGGCCGGCACGATCGTCACCACCCGCCGCCCCGTCTCGGCCAGACTCAAGCCTTCCTGCAAGGCGCGAATCTGTTCGATCGTGATCTGCCGCCCTTCGTTCCCGAGCGCAGTCTCCGGCGCCAGACGCCAGGCCATCGGATGGGCGCCCCTATGCAGCAAGCGGCAGGAACGGCACTGGCCGCACGCCGATTCACCCGCCTCGAGCGGACGCTCGCACAACCAACGGGCGGCGAGCGCTTGGGCGAGCGCCTCTTTGCCCACGCCGCGCGGCCCACCGAGCATGAGCGCCTGGGGTGCACGTTCTGCGGCCATCGCCGCCGCGAAGCGCCGGTACAAGGGTTCGAGCCAGGGCATCAACTCGGCCATCGCCGCTGCACCTCCGCAATCACCTGCTGCGACAGCGCTTCGGGCGGACGGGTCGCATCGAGCACGACGAAGCGCCCCGGCTCGCGCGCCGCCCGTTCGAGATAGGCCGCCCGCACCCGGGCGAAGAAAGCTTGGTCGAGCCGCTCGAAGCGGTCCCGCACCCGGGTGCCGGCCTGCGCGAGCCGCCGCCCCGCCACGGCCGGATCGAGATCGAAGAGGAAGGTGAGATCGGGACGAAACCCTCCCAGCACCCAGCGCTCGATCAGGGCGAAGCGCGCCGCGTCCACGCCGCGCCCGCCCACCTGATAGGCATAGGACGCATCGCTGAAGCGGTCGCACACCACCCAGCGGCCGGCCGTGATCGCCGGCAGGATGCGCGCCTGGACGTGCTCGCAGCGCGCGGCGAACATCACCAGGAGCTCCGTCTCCGGTTGCATCGCTTCCGCGAGCACCACCTCGCGCAGGCGCTCCCCAGCGGGCGTGCCGCCCGGCTCGCGCGTGCGCTCGAACGGCGTGCCGCGCGACTGCAAGAAATGACATAAAGCTTCGAGTTGAGTCGTCTTCCCCGCCCCGTCGATCCCTTCGAAGGTGATGAAGGGCGCGCGTGCCTCGGATCCGGTCATGGGCTTTTTCGTCCTTTCTGCCAGCGCGCCACCGCGCGATTGTGCTCCTCGAGCGTGCGCGAGAATTCGCTCGATCCGTCGCCGCGCGCCACGAAATAAAGGTACTCCGTCTTTTCCGGTCGCACCGCCGCCCAGAGCGAGCCCCGGCCCGGCAGGCAGATCGGCGTAGGCGGAAGACCGCCGCGCGTATAGGTATTCCAGGGATGGTCCTCGCCGAGATGGCGCCGCGTCAGGTTACCGTCGAAGCCCTCTCCCAGGCCATAGATGACGGTCGGATCGGTCTGCAAGGGCATGCCGCGGCGCAGGCGGTTGACGAAGACCGAGGCCACCTTGCCGCGATCTTCCGCCCGCCCCGTCTCCTTCTCCACGAGGGAAGCGAGGATCAGCGCTTCGTAGGGGGAAGAAAGCGGCAGATCCGGATCGCGCGCCTGCCATGCCGTCTCGAGTTCCTCTTTCATCTTGCGATAGGCCAAGCGATAGAGCTCGCGATCCGGCGTCTTGCGGTCGAACACGTAGGTGTCGGGGAAGAAAAGCCCCTCGGCCCGCGCTTCGCTTGCGCCGATCGCCGCGAGCAACGCTCGCTCGTCAGCCCCGGTAAGTGTTTTCTCCACCCAGGGATGGCGCTCCAGCGCGGTGCGCATCTGGGCAAACGTCCACCCCTCGACGAAGGTGACGCTCTCGCGGATGCGCTCGCCACGGCGAAGCAGATCGAGCAGCTGCGGCGCCGTCAGGCCGCGTTCGAGACGATAATAGCCCGCGACGATGGCACTGCCGGGCTGCAAGCGCGCGAGCAGATACAAGGCATGGGGTTCGACTCCCACCCCCTGGCGGGCCAGGGCGCGCCCTGCCTCGAGCACCGAAGCTCCTCGCGGCACTTCCACCTCCATCGTCGCCGCCGCCATCGGCAAGGGCCGCAGCCACAGCCACCAAACCGAAGCCGCACTCAGGCCGAGGATCGCGGCAAGCGCCAGGGCGATCGCCGCCCCCCATCGCCGCCAAGCGCCCTTGCGTTCTTTCCTACCCACGAAGCGCCTCGCAAAGCCCTGCCGTCCGCCGGGTGGACGGCCAAAAGCGCGATTCTATAATGATTGCGTCGACAATTCCGTCCTCCGGTCGTTCCTATGCCCCTGACTCCCGAGCTCGCCGAAACCCTCGCCCAGCACCGCTGCCGCCCCGCCGGCGACGAAGTGCTCGCTCCGCCTTCGCCAGAGAACGCCCCCCGCGTCGTGCCGCTGCCTTCGCTGGCCGTTCTGAAGGCAGAAGGGCCAGACGCCGCCACCCTGCTGCACAATCTCCTGACGAACGACATACGCGCCCTGCCCGTCGGCGAAGCCCGCTGGGCAGCGCTCCTCACGCCCAAAGGGCGCGTATCCGCGCTCATGCTGCTGTGGCGGGAAGCGCAAGACCGTTTCCTGCTCGCCCTGGAAGCGGCGCTCGCCGAGCCGCTGCGCGTCGCGCTCCTGCGCTACCGGCTGCGCAGCAAGGTCGAATTCCTCCTCGAAGAAGGGCTTTTCGCCTTCGCTCGCCTGCAGCCAGACCGGATCGAACCGCCGCTCGTACCCCCCACGCTCGAACGCTTGGACGCCGGCCATGCGCTGCACCTCGCCCCCGGGCTCGGCCTCGAGTTCCTGCCTGCCGAGACCGCTCCCGCACGGTTCGAAGCGCTGCTCGCCGCGGGCCACGTCCCCGGCGGAACCGCCGACTGGCGGCTCGCCCTGGTGCGCCATGGGTTACCTTGGCTCTTGCCGGAGAACCGCGAAGCCTTCCTCCTCCAATGGCTCAACCTCGACCTGCTCGGCGCCGTGAGTTTCACCAAAGGCTGTTACCCCGGCCAGGAGATCGTCGCCAGAACGCACTACCTCGGCCGCCTCAAGCGGCGGATGTACCGGCTGGGCGCACGCGAAGGGGAACCGCCGGCGACCGGCGCCGACTGTTTCTCCCCCGCCTTCGGCGAGCAGGCGGCCGGCCACATCGTGCTCGCGGCGCCGTGCCCCGAAGGCGGGTTCGAAGCGCTCGCCGTCCTGCAGCGCGAAGCGGCCGAGACGGGCGAGGTGCGCTTCGGCTCCCCCGACGGGCCTCGCGCCGCACCCCTGCCCTTGCCCTACCCTCTGGATTAGCCCATGTGCCTCATCGCCTTCGCCTGGCAGGCACACCCGGACTATCCGCTCATCCTCGCCGCCAACCGCGACGAGTATTTCGCCCGCCCGGCCGAACCCATGCACTGGTGGCCCGACGCGCCGCTGCTCGCCGGGCGCGATCGCACCGGCGGCGGCACGTGGCTCGCCCTCACGCGCAGCGGACGGCTCGCCGCGCTGACCAACTACCGCGACCCGACCCGGCATCGCCCCGGCGCCCCCAGCCGCGGCGCCCTCGTCGTCGCCGCGGCGCTCGCCGACTCCGCCCCGCTCGCCGTGCTCGAGCGCCTGGCCGAGCGCAAGGACGAGTACCCGCCTTTCAATCTCCTCGTGATCGACCGTGACGAGGCGGCGATCCTCGAATCGCGCACCGGCCGCGTCGCGCCCATCCCCCCGGGCCTGCACGTTCTGTCGAACGCGCTCCTCAACACCCCCTGGCCCAAGGCCGAGCGCGCGCGGGAACTGCTCGACGCCGCCATCTTTCCCCAGCCCTCGCACGAGCGGCTACTGGCGCTGCTCACCGACCGGGCGCACGCCCCGGACGAGCTGCTGCCCGACACCGGCATCGCCCCCGACTGGGAACGGGCCCTGTCGGCGATCTTCGTACAGACCCCGGGCTATGGCACGCGCTGCAGCACCCTGGTGCTGCGCCGCGCCGATGGCGTCACGGAAGTCGAAGAGATCACCTGGAACGAAGCGGGCGAAGCGGCGGGCAGCGTGCGGTTCAGCGTGACGCCAAGCGATTGACGGGCCGCCCGAATCACCTGCTGCGCGACGGCGGGGTGACGTTACGCGGCGCTGCCTCTTCCGTGCGCCTCGCTACAGCGCCGCTCGCGACATTGCCTTCACAGCCGCTCATTCGGAGGCCGATGCGAGCGACTCTGCCGCCTCCTGCGCCCGCGCCACGATCCGCACTTTCGTCCCCACCGGCACCCGGTCGAAGAGTTCGGCCACATCGGCATTGCGCATGCGGATGCAGCCGTGGGAACCGGGCACGCCCATCGGCACCGTGTCCGGCGCGCCGTGGATGTAAATATAGCGGCGCATGGTGTCGACCTCGCCCAGGCGGTTGAAGCCTGGTTCCTCGCCGCACAGCCACAGGATGCGGGTGAGGATCCAATCCCGCCCCGGGTGCGCCGCCGCCAGTTCCGGCGTCCAGATTTCGCCCGTGGGGCGACGTCCGACGAACACCGCCCCCAGCGGCGCCCCGGCGCCGATCTTGGCACGGATGCGGTGCCACCCCAACGGCGTCTGCAGGCTGCCCCGCCGCTGTCCCGCCCCGCGGGCCGCCGTCGACACCGGATAGCTCGCCACCACCCTTCCTTCCTCGCAGCACCACAGCCGCTGCGCATCGAGCGCCACGATCAGCAACATCCCTGCTCCTTTTTCCGCGCAAGGCGCCGCTCGGCGAAAAATGCCCGCAGCAGCGCGCCGCAGGCCTCGGCCGCCACCCCGCCGCGCACCGAGGTGTGATGATTGAGCCGCCGCTCCCGGAACGGATCGAGCACACTGCCTGCCGCCCCCGTCTTCGGATCGGGCGCGCCGAAGACCACACCCGCCAGCCGCGCGTGCAGCATCGCCCCGACGCACATCAGGCAAGGCTCCAGCGTCACGTAGAGCACGCAGCCCGGCAGCCGGTAGTTGTCGAGCCGCAGGGCTGCCTCGCGCAGGGCCACGATCTCGGCGTGCGCCGTCGGATCCCGGCTCGCGATCGGACGGTTGAAGCCCCGCCCGATCACCTCGCCCTCGTGCACCACCACCGCCCCCACCGGCACCTCGCCAAGCGCCCAGGCTTTCTCCGCCTCCGCAAGCGCCAGCGCCATGAAGCGCTCGTCGTCCGACTCTCCTTGCTGCAACACGCCGCGTCTCTCGTACCACACTGAAGCGGCAAGTCTACCCCAGCGCCGCCTCTTCCCGGCTAGAATGACGCCGCGAGGAGGATCTCATGGCCACGGAAGAAAGCGCACTGTTCCAGCCGGTAGGGCGATGGTGCTCGGGCACGGTCCACGCCTGCCCGCCCGAGACCTCCGTCGACGCCGCCGCACGCCGCATGCGGGAATTGAGCATCTCCAGCCTCATCGTGGCCGAGGCGCCCGAACACCCCCTCGGCATCCTCACCGACCGAGACCTGCGCAACCGCGTCGTCGCGGAAAACCGCCTGCCTTCGACCCTCACCGTGGCCCAGATCATGAGCACGCCCCTGGTGACGGTGGGCGCAGCCGAACCCCTGCACCGCGCCCTCTACCTCATGGCGCGCCACCGCATCCACCGGCTCGGTGTCGTCGACGCCGAGGGGCGCCTCGTCGGCATTCTCAGCCAAACCGATCTGCTCCGGTTGCAGCGCCACTCGCCGCACCAGCTCGCGCTCGACATCGAACACGCCGAGGATTTCGCCACCCTCGCCGCCCTGCAGCGCGACCTGCAGCGGCTCGTCGGTGTCCTCGCCCGTGCCGGGACCCCCATTCGCGAGCTCGTCGAAGTGATCGCCTTCCTCGACGACGCGCTCGCCCGCCGCGTCTTCGAACTCACCCTGCCCGATCCGGCCCTCCAAGACAAGCTCGCCTTCCTCGCCCTGGGCAGCCAGGGGCGCGGTGAGCAGACGCTGGCCACCGATCAGGACAACGCCTTCGTCTACGCCGACGACTGCACCCTGGAAGAACTCGCCGCGCTCGATGCATTTGGCGAGACGCTCACCCAACGCCTCATCGACATCGGCATCCCCCCCTGCCCAGGCGGCATCATGACGCGCAACCCCGACTGGCGCCGCTCGGTACATGAATGGCGCATCCTCCTCTGGGAATGGCTGCAAAAGCCTACTTCCGCCCACCTCATGAACGCCAGCATGCTGGCCGACCTCAAACCCCTCGCGGGCAACGCCGCGCTCGCCGAGCCGCTGCGCGAAGCCTATTACGAACACGCGCAGAGCGACCCTCTGGTACTCGCCCGCATGGCGCAGAACACCCTGCGCTTTGCCGTCCCTCTGGGCTGGTTCGGCCGCATCCAGCCCAACACCGGCGAAGAGGACCTGCTCGATCTCAAGAAAGCCGGCATCTTCGCCATCACCGACGGCGTGCGCATCCTCTCCATCCAACACCGGGCACTAGAGGGGAATACGTTCAAGCGCATCGAACGGCTCGCCGCGCTCGGCGTGCTGCCGCAAGCCGAAGCGGCCGAGCTCGCCGCCGCCTTCGCCTTCCTCACCCGGCTGCGGCTCGACGCCCAGCTCGAACGCCTCGCCGCCGGAGAGCCCGCGCGCAATGCCCTCCCCTTACGCCGCCTCGGCCGCCTGCAGCGCGCCGAACTGCGCAGCGCGCTCGAGACGGTGCGGCGTTTCCAGAAATTTCTCAAACTGCATTTTCGCCTCGATCTGCTGCGCAGTTGATTTTTCGACGCTTCGTCGTGCCGCACCCCCTGTCGCGGCGCCGGTTTTCGCCAAAATCCGATACTTTTGTCATACTAAATGTCGTATGTACAACGCCTTGAAACAACTACATTTTTTATAAGTTATTGATTTTAAAATACTTTAATTTTTTGCGTTTACCCGATTTCTGGGCTATAGTTCGCTTCAGCGCAACGCCCAGGAGCATCGAGATGAGCCAGAAAAACACCACCCAGACTCCCGCCAAACCCACCGTCGACAACCTCCCGCCGCAGGAGATCTCCACCGAGGTCCTATTGGAAAAATATGCCAAAGGCGACGAACGCACCGTCGCCGACGTGCGCCGGCGCGTCGCCCGGGCGCTCGCCGCGGTCGAGAAGGAAGAAGAACGCCCCGCCTGGGAGAAGAAATTCCTCTGGGCGCAGGAGCACGGCTTCATCCCCGCCGGGCGCATCAACAGCGCCGCCGGCACCCAGCTGCAGGCCACGCTGATCAACTGTTTCGTCCAACCAGTGGGCGACTCCGTCACCGAATCGGTCGACGGCTACCCCGGCATCTACACGGCGCTCGCCCAATCGGCCGAAACCATGCGCCGCGGCGGCGGCGTCGGCTACGACTTCTCCCGCATCCGCCCGCACGGCGCGCTCGTGCGCGGCACCCAGTCGAACGCCTCCGGGCCCGTCTCCTACATGCGCGTCTTCGATCGCTCCTGTGAAACGGTGGAATCGGCCGGCGCGCGGCGCGGCGCACAAATGGGCGTGCTGCGCTGCGACCACCCCGACATCGAAACCTTCATCCACGCCAAGGACCAGGGCGATCTGTCGAACTTCAACATCTCCGTGGCGGTCACCGACGCCTTCATGCGTGCGGTCGAAGCCGACGAGATGGTCGAACTCGTGCACAAAGCCGAGCCCGGCCCCGAGATCAAGGCGGCCGGCGCCTACCAGCGCGAAGACAAACTCTGGGTCTATCGCAAGGTGCGCGCGCGCGAGCTCTGGGACCAGATCATGCGCTCGACCTACGACCACGCCGAACCAGGCGTGCTCTTCATCGACCGCATCAACCAGGACAACAACCTCTATTACTGCGAAACGATCGAAGCCACCAACCCTTGTGCTGAGCAACCCCTTCCCCCCTACGGTTGCTGCGATCTCGGTTCGATCAACCTGACGCGCTTCGTGCGTGACCCCTTCACCGACGAAGCACGCTTCGATTTCGAGGCCTTCGGCAAAGTGATCGACGTGGCCGTGCGCATGCTCGACAACGTGCTCGACGTCACCCACTGGCCCCTGCCCGAGCAGCAGCGCGAGGCCATGAGCAAGCGGCGCATCGGCCTTGGCTTCACCGGCCTGGGCGACGCGCTCATCATGCTCGGCAAGCGCTACGACGCCGAAGAAGCGCGCCTCACCGCCTCCGAGATCTCGCGCTACATGCGCGACCGGGCCTACGCCGCCTCGGTGGAACTCGCCAAGGAACGCGGCCCCTTCCCCCTCTTCAACCCCGACCTCTACCTCACCGGCGGCAACTTCGCCTCGCGCCTGCCCGCCGAACTCAAGGCGCTCATTCGCAAGCACGGCCTGCGCAACTCGCACCTGCTATCCATCGCGCCTACCGGCACCATCTCGCTCGCCTTCGCCGACAACGCGAGCAACGGCATCGAGCCGCCCTTCTCCTACACCTACACCCGGCGCAAGCGCATGGCCGACGGCACTTTCAAGGAATACAGCGTCGAAGACCACGCCTGGCGCCTCTACAAGCACCTGGGCGGCGACGTGGAACACCTGCCGCCGGCCTTCGTCACCGCGCTCGAGATCTCGGCCAAGGCCCACGCCGCCATGGTCGCGGCGGTCGCCCCCTACATCGACACCTCCATCTCCAAGACCGTCAACGTCGCCGAAGACTACCCCTACGAAGACTTCCAAGACCTCTACACCTTCGCCTGGAAATCCGGCCTCAAGGGGCTGGCCACCTACCGGCCCAACAATGTCGTCGGCGCCATCCTCACGGTCGAGCCTCCCAAGGAAAAAACGGCCGAGACGAGCGAACTCGAATTCACCGACGCTAACCGGCGCCTGTCCATCCAGAAACTACCCGCGCCGGTCCTCTCCAGCCTGCGCTGGCCCGGGCGGCCGAAACTGCCCGACGGCAACCCCGCCTGGACCTACATGCTCGAAACGCCGGAAGGCGAATTCGCCCTCTTCGTCGGCCACATCGACCAGAACGGGCACGGCGCCTTCCCCTTCGAAGTCTGGGTCAATGGCGCCGACCAGCCCCGCGGCCTCGGCGCGGTTGCCAAGACGCTCTCCATGGACATGCGCGCCAACGACCGCGGCTGGCTGCAGCTCAAACTCGAAGAGCTCGCCAAAGTCGTGGGCGAGAAATCCTTCGACATGCCCTTCCCGCCGCATGGCGAACCCAAGCGCTTCCCCAGCGTCGTCTCCGCCTTCGGTCAGGTGGTACGCTACCGCTGCGAACGGCTCGGCGCCTTCGAGCACCTCGGCGACACCCCCGTGCTCGACAGCCTCTTCAGCCGCCACGAGCCCAAGACCGGCACGGAAGGCACGCTCTCCTGGACGGTGGACATCCAGAACCCGACCACGGGCGACGACTTCATCCTGGGCCTGAAAGAGATCACCCTGCCCTCGCCCGACGGCGCCGGCCCCATGACCCGACCCTACGCCATGTGGCTTGCCGGTCACTATCCGCGCTCGCTCGACGGCCTCACCCGGATCCTGTCGCTCGACATGCGCGTCATCGACCCGGCCTGGATCGGCATGAAACTGCGCAAGCTCCTCAACTACCCCGAGCCCCTGGGCGACTTCATGGCCTTCGTGCCCGGCGACCGGCGCCAGCAGAACTTCCCCAGCACCGTGGCCTACCTCGCCCGCCTCATCATCCACCGCTACGCCATGCTCGGCATCCTGGATGAACGGGGATTCCCCATCCGCGAAATGGGCCTGCTGGAAGCACCGCGTGACGAGCGCGATCCCAAGCTCATGCAAGGCGCGCGCTGCAGCGAATGCGGCAACTACGCCGTGATCCGCAAAGACGGCTGCGACTTCTGCACCGCCTGCGGCGCGGTCGGCACCTGCGGCTGACCTCTGCCCCGTCGCGGAAAACGAAACGCCCGGCCAGGAGCCGGGCGTTTTTCGCTTTTCATCTGCAACGCCACACCAATCCGAAGCGGGTTCCCTTGTGGCTTGTAGTCCGTTGAACTACAATTCAGCCATGGACTTCGAATGGGATGAGGCAAAAAGCGAAACGTGCTTCGTCGAGCGCGGGTTTGATTTCGCCTATGCGGCCAGAGCCTTCTTCGATCCGAATCGCCTGATCCAGGCTGACACCCGATACAGCTATGGAGAAGAGCGTTACCAATTGATGGGCAAGATCGAAGGTCGGCTCTTCGTCGTGGTCTATACGCCAAGGAATGGCGCGATTCGCATCATCTCGGCCCGAAAGGCCAACCAACGGGAGGTCAAGCACTATGAAAATCGTACGCATGAAGATTGACCCCGCAATTCCAGAATCGCTGGATGCAGGGCGAATCGATCCTGAGCGGGTGGATAGCACGACGGAGACCGACATTGCCCGACAGGCCGCTGCCGATGAAGCCGAAGCAGTGCAAGACGTCGCCCGTTTCGTGCGCCGCATCCGCCTGCGTTTGGGGCTAAGCCAAGCGGAATTTGCCGAGCGGATCAATGTTCCGCTGGACACCATCCGCAACTGGGAACAAGGAAAGCGCTGCCCGACGGGTGCCGCCAAAGCATTGCTCAAAGTGCTGGATAAGGCACCGGAAGCCGCACTCGCTGCCCTGCACTGATGGGGCCACGCATCACAAGGAAATCTCGATCATCCCCGTTTTCCGGTAAACTCGGAACCTGACACTTTTCCAGCTGCGCTTTCACATCGCGCTCTGCCCGTTCGCTGAGCACCACGGCCGCGCGCCATTCGGCGCGGGTGAGCGCGACATAGAGCCGCCGGCGCACGGATTCATCGAACTGCGCCCAGTCGGTTTCGGTGAGCAGCACCGCCCGGCAGCGCCGTGCTGCATTGAGAAGGCGATGGATAAGGACATCAACCCTGAAGACGCGCAATTTCTGGCCGAGGTAGCGGCCGAGTCCATCGGCTGGCTGCCGCTGGCGGATGGCGCCTATCTGCACCTGCACCTGTGCAAGCAGGACGAGGAAGAAGTCATCATCACCGTGATCGGTGTGCCGGATACAGGGATGGTGGGGATGAGTGTTCTGTGGGTGGGGTGATGAGATGAGCGAAACCCTTCTGATTGCAGCAGCTGGTTACGTGGTCACCCTGCTGGTAGCCGTTGGCGGCTGGGTGTTCGGGTATCGGATGCAGAGTGAAGCCCGCCGCCTGTCCCGACTCGAAAAGAAAGTCAACCAGCTCGAATCGGAGGCGCGCGCTCGGATCGCACTTGAGAAAGCGGCCTGCGAGTGGTTGGCCGAATTGACCAAACGTAGCCCCGAGGCCGTGAAGCGAGATCTGCGGAGTCGCGGACAGGAGAGATCCGGACTGCGTCCGAAGATGTCAGACAGCGATCTGCCCTCTTGACATCAATACGGTCTCTGCCCTCGCGAGATGAACCGGTCGTAGCTATCCTCCACCGGCTCATCCTCCCACCCACTGCCAGCGAAGCCCCTCGGCGGCGCCGGAGCCTGACCTTGGCAACCGAGGAAGGCTGTATTACAAATGCTGAGCAACTTCAGGTTGTGTAATCAATTGCTGCTGCCGGAACGCGGGGTCTAGCACGAACTGAAAAACCGCTGCAAGAGTAATTGTCAGGTCCCGGACGATTGCATTGATCCGCGACGTCGTGCATTATTCATAGGTCGCGAGACGATGCGTGAGCTGATCGAGGAACTACGGAGGCAAAAGTCATGATGGTTCGACTGCACAAGAACGCCACCACGACCCCTGCGACCCGGCGCTACATCCAAAGCTCGAACCTGCCGGTGAGGCGTCTTGCCCGGGAACTCGGGGTGTCGGAGGACACCATCCGACGCTGGAAGAAACGCACCGACGTCGAAGATCGTCCGCACGCGGCGCACCGTCTGCAGACGAACCTGACCCCGTTTCAGGAGGCGGTCGTGGTGGAGCTGCGCAG
>NZ_LIPU01000011.1:0-69977 GCF_001418245.1 Tepidiphilus thermophilus | reverse complement strand
AGTTCCACACGCGCCGGGCCGTGCCGCAGGCGCGTTTGAAGTAATCCGCCTGCTCGGGCGTGGGACGAAGGGCGATTCGGTGGGTGAGGTGCATGATCATTTACTCGTCGGCAGAGGGATGTCTGTCTTGATTCTGCGCGTCATGCGCCACATCCTGCTTCAGGAGCTCGTCCAGCTTTTTTCGGTAGTTTCTCAACCCATGCAGGCGCGACGAGAAACAATGCACGATGGTCATCAAGTCCTGCACCATCTCTTGTTCAGGAGAGAGCCGTTCCTGGTTGAGCACCAGGATCTCGCATCCGTGGGTCTTGGCGTAGTGCTCGAACCACTCGAAACCGAAACGGGTCAACCGGTCGCGGTGAGCAAGGATCAGTGTCTTGATTTCCCCTCTGCCGATCTCATCCATCAGCGCCAGAAACCGTTTGCGCTTGAAGTTCAGGCCGCCACCCACTTCCTCGATGAATTCGACGTTGGCCAAGCCTCTCGCCACCACGAATTCTTCCAGCACCCTGCGCTGATTCGCCAAATCCGGTTTCTGCGCGGCACTTGACACCCGGCAGTAGGCCACCAGCCTGGTGGGCACGGCACCCAATCGACGCAGTCCGATGAACTCACGAATCTGCGACTCGGTATAAAGACGCCGGTTGGTGCCTGTGCGTGCCGCTGGAATCAACCGTCCTTCGCGTTCCCAGCGTTGCAAGGTCTTGGCGGTTACGCCAAGAAGTTTTGCCGCCTTGCCCGTGCTCATGGTGTTTTCCATGAAACCCATTATGGACTAATTTGCACTTTTTGTAATACGAGAGTTAGCTCCTGAAAAACGGGCAAGGATTCCAGGGCGGCGACGAGTCCGGCATCGCCCGGGGCCGGCGCGGTGACGACCCGCTTCAGCCCCAGGGCGAGCGCCGCGGCAGCGATGCGCGGATGCGCCGCGACGGCAGGGATTTCGGCAAGCCGCGGCCAATCGGCAGCCGGCACCAGCTCCGGCAGGTTCCCGGCCCCTTCGCTGCTCGTGAGGAGCATCGCCGCGAGCCGCCGCTCGCGCAGCGGCGCGAGCACCTCGTCGGACCACTGCGGCCGGATGCGACGATAACATATCCAGGTATCGACCGAGGCGCCGCGCTCGGTCAGCGTCTGGGCGAGCAGCGCCCGCCCGCCCTCCCCTTTGACGATCAGCACCCGTCGCCCGGAGACGGCGGCACGCGCACATTCTGGCAGCGCGAGCACCGCTTCTGAATCCGCCCCCTGCCGGGGAAAGACGACCTCTGCGAATCCCAGATCGCGCAAGGAGGCGGCGCTGCCCTCGCCCACCGTCATCACCGGCGGACCCGGCGGCCAGGCGCGGTAACGGCGCAGGCGCGGCACGGCCAGTTCGGCGGCGCTGCGGCTGACGAAGAAGACCCAGGCGTAGTCATCCAGCGCGGCAGCGACCTGCGCCTCTTTCGTTTCATCTTCGATCGGTTCGATCGCGAGCAGCGGCGCCGCCACCGGCTCGAACCCGTGCTCACGCAGCAGCGCCTCGAGCCGCAGGGCCTGTTCGCGCGGCCGGGTCACCCAGACGGCGGGCGGCGAACCGTTCATGCCGCGCCGCCCGAGAGCGCCGCGACGAGCGCCGCCGCCCCTTCGTCGAGCAGGCGCTGCGCCAAGGTTTCGCCCAAACGGCCCGCCTCTGCGAGCGAGCCGCGGATCTCGCCGCCGTAGATACGGCTGCCGTCGGGCTCGGCCACCCGGCCGCGCAGCCAAAGTTCCCCTCCCTCGAGCACGGCATAGGCGGCGATCGGCACTTCGCAGCTGCCGCCCAGCACGCGCGCGAAGGCCCGCTCGGCGGCCACGCAGGCGGTGGTAGCGGGATCGGCGAGCGGTGCGAGCCAGGAGCGCACGTCCGCGCGTTCGGCCAGGCACTCGATGCCCAGTGCCCCCTGCCCCGCCGCCGGCAGGCTGACCTCGACCGGCAGCACCGACTGGATGCGCTCACCCAGCCCCAGGCGGCGCAAGCCGGCCGCGGCGAGGATGATGGCGTCGAACTGCCCCTCGTCGAGCTTGCGCAGGCGCGTGTCGAGATTGCCGCGCAGGGGGCTCACCGCCAGATAGGGATACTGCGCGATGAGTTGCGCCTGGCGCCGCAGCGAGGAAGTGCCGACCACCGCCCCCGGCGGCAGATCGTCGAGGCTCGCGTAGCGGTTCGAGACGAAGGCGTCGGCCGGCTCCTCGCGCGCGAGCGTGGCGGCGAGCGCGAACGCCTCGTCGAGCACCATCGGCACGTCTTTCATCGAGTGCACCGCCAGATCGGCTTCCCCCGCGAGCAGCGCCGCCTCCAGCTCCTTGACGAAGAGCCCCTTGCCGCCCACCTTCGCCAAGGGACGGTCGAGGATGCGGTCGCCGCGCGTGGTCATCCCCAGGAGTTCGACGCGGCAAGCGGGATAGAGCGCCTCGAGCCGGTCCTTGACGAACTGCGCCTGCCACAGGGCGAGGCGGCTCTCGCGGGTGGCGATGACGAGGCGCGATGGAGGCGGAAAGGCCGGGTTTTCTTCTGTCATGCTTTCTCCCTGACGGCACGGGCACGAGCGCCGGCGGCGAACGGATGCGGCGATTCTATCATCGCCGGCATGGCGCCCCGCGGCCTTATAATTCCCCCTTTCGTTGCCAAGCCCTTCCTCCTTACCATGACCGACACGCCCCATACGCCCGCCAAGACCTGGTCGGGACGCTTCGCCGAACCCGTCTCCGAGCGCGTCAAGCGCTACACCGCTTCGATTCCCTTCGACCGGCGGCTTGCCGAGCACGACATCCGCGGCTCGCTCGCCCACGCGAAAATGCTTGCGCGTCAAGGCATCCTGAGCGCCCAGGACCTGGCCGACATCGAGCGCGGCATGGCCCAGATCCGCGAAGAGATCGCGCGCGGGGATTTTCCCTGGTCGCTGGACGACGAGGACGTGCACCTCAATATCGAAAAGCGCCTCACCGCCCTGGTGGGCGATGCGGGCAAGCGCCTGCACACCGGGCGCAGCCGCAACGACCAGGTCGCCACCGACCTGCGCCTGTGGCTGCGCGACCAGATCGACGCCATCGTGGAAGCGATCGAATCGCTGCAAGGCGCGCTCCTCGACCTGGCCGAGACCCACGCGGCCACGCCCATGCCCGGATTCACCCATCTGCAGGTGGCGCAGCCAGTGACCTTTGGCCACCACCTCATGGCCTATGTGGAGATGCTCGAGCGCGACCGCGAGCGGCTGCGCGACGCCCGCCGGCGCGTCAACCGCCTGCCGCTGGGAGCGGCGGCCCTCGCCGGCACCACTTTTCCCATCGACCGCGAGTTCGTCGCCCGCGAGCTCGGCTTCGAGGACGTGTGCCGCAATTCGCTCGACGCGGTGAGCGACCGCGACTTCGCCATCGAATTCCTCTCGGCGGCCTCCCTCGTGATGATGCACCTGTCGCGTTTCTCCGAGGAGCTCATCCTGTGGATGACGCCGCGCTTTGGCTTCATCACCCTGGCCGACCGCTTCTGCACCGGCTCTTCCATCATGCCGCAGAAGAAGAACCCGGACGTGCCGGAACTCGTGCGCGGAAAGACGGGGCGCGTCTATGGGCACCTCATGGGGCTCCTCACCCTCATGAAGGCGCAGCCGCTCGCCTACAACAAGGACAACCAGGAAGACAAGGAACCCTTGTTCGACGCCGTCGATACCGTGCTCGACACGCTCATCATCTATGCCGAGATGGTGGGCGGCATCCGCGTGCACCCCGAGGCGATGCGCGAAGCGCTGCGCCAGGGATTCGCCACGGCCACCGATCTGGCCGACTATCTGGTGAAGAAAGGGGTGCCCTTTCGCGACGCGCACGAAGCGGTGGCGCGCGCCGTGCGCGAAGCCGAGGCGCGCGGCGTGGATCTGGCCGAACTGCCGCTCGAAGTGCTGCGCGGTTTCAGCCCCCTGATCGAAGAGGACGTGTATCAAGTGTTGACGATCGAGGGGTCGCTCGCGCAGCGGCGGCACATCGGCGGCACCGCGCCCGAGGCGGTGCGCGAAGCGATCGCGCAGGCCCGGGCGCGGCTAAAGCGCGCCTGAACGAAGGGTCAGGCGAGCACGCCGGCTTCCCTCAGCAGTTCCTGCAGCTCGCCCGACTCGTACATCTCGCGCACGATGTCCGCCCCGCCGATGAATTCCCCCTTGACGTAGAGCTGGGGAATCGTCGGCCAGTTGGCGTATTCCTTGATTCCCTGGCGCAGCGCTTCGTCTTCGAGCACGTTGTAGGCGGCGAAGTCTTTCAGGCCGCAGCGGCGCAGCACCTGCACCACGGCTGCGGAGAAGCCGCACAAGGGAAAATCGGGCGTGCCTTTCATGTAGAGCACTACCGGATCGGCGTCGATCTGCTGGCGGATTTTTTCTTGGATGTCCATGGAGATCCTTGTATTGCGAAGTTGGGGGAACCCATCTTAGCGAGCCGGGGCGGGCAACGTCAAGGTGGGAATCATGCACCGGGACAAGGAAGGTACAATCGGCAAATATCCATCGCCATCGAGGCGCTCGTGAGCGAGCGATGAACTACTGTACCGTCTGCGGTCATCCGCTGCAGGTCCTCGTCCCGCCCGGCGACAACCGGCCTCGGCACGTGTGTTCCCATTGCGGCGAGATCCACTATCAAAACCCGAAGCTCGTGGTCGGGGCCATTCCGCGCTGGAAGAACCAGGTCCTGCTGTGCCGCCGCGCAATCGAGCCCCGCCTGGGATGGTGGACGCTGCCGGCCGGCTTCATGGAAAACGGCGAATCCACGGTGGAAGCGGCGATGCGTGAGACCTGGGAAGAAGCCGGCGCGCTCGTCGAGATCGGCACGCTGCAGGCGCTCATCGACGTTCCGGTCATCCAGCAGGTCCACCTCTTCTACCGGGCGAATCTGCTCAGCCTGGACGTCGCCCCCGGCGAAGAAAGTCTGGAGACGCGGCTTTTCCCTCTGCGCCACATCCCCTGGGACGAACTCGCTTTCGAGACGGTGCGCGCCGCGCTCGCCCATCACCTGCGTCATCCGCGGCACGGCGTGCTGGTGAAGACGCTGGGGCGGCGTCCCGCCCGTTCCTCCGCCTGAGCGCCGGGGAAGAAACCGCCGTGCGCGGTGCGAGCGCCTCAGCGCCCCTCCGCCGGGGGTAGCCCCACGAGCCGCACGTCGCCCACCGCGTAGCGCTGCGCGAGCGGCCGGGTGGAGTGCACCCCCTCTTCATATTCGAGGATCTCGAAGCCTTGGGCGCCGCGGCGCAAGGCGATCTCCTTGGCGGCGCGACGGAACACGGTATAGGCCTCGCCCTGGCCGCCCGTGGTGAGGGTGCGCATGTTCATGCGGATGCGGGCGGTCGCGTTGGCGGGAGATTCCTCCACCTCGATGCGCCAGTTGGGATCGAACGGGTCGTAGAGCGCATAGGCGATGAGCGCCGCGCCGCCGAGCTGGCGCAGCAGCGCGGCGTGCGACACGGGGGTAGGAGTGACGGAATTGGCTCCCCCAGCGGCACTGCTCGAGCTCGAACCATTGACGTTCATCGACGAGGACGAGAGCACCAGCGCCGATCCCGCGGCGCCCGCCGCCGGCGCGACCAGGCGTTCAGGGTCGTTCCAGGGCGCTTCTGCACATCCGCCCATGAGCGCGGCAAACCCCGCGAGCGTAAGAAAGCACAGAGCGCGCATGGAGCAGCCTCAGAGATATTCAAAGAGGGAAAGGTTGGCCACGCGCGCAAAAGACTGCTGCGCCGCCTGCAGAACGAGCTGCTGCTGGGCGAGCCGGCTCAAAGCTTCGTTGTAGTCCAGATCCTCGATGCGCGAACGGGCGGTGGCATACTGTTCGTCGATTGCCTGACCGGCGAAGTCGAGCGAGTCGAGCTCGGCGCGCTGGGAGCCGACCTTGGATTGATAGAGGGCGACGCGCTCCATGAAGGCATCGGCGATGTCGAGGCCGTAACTCGTGGGATCGGTATAGCCCGGCGGCAAGGTGACCGTTGCGGCAGTGGCCGGATCGATGGCGTCGATCGCCGTTTTGAGTCGGTTGAAGAACTCGGCGGAGGGATAGGTCGCCGGCGTTCCAAGGGTTGGATCAGCCGGAACATAAGCGCTCTGATCCGCCTCGAAGAGCCCCCCTCCCCCGGCCGCCGAGCCGGGAATGCCGATGTCCATCCGCCGCTCGGGGCCGACCTGCATCTGCCGGGTGCCGGCGTCGCCCTGGTAGTAATAGACATCGGGCGTAGTCGCATCGCCGTCGTGGTCGCCGAAAGCGATCGGCGCGGTGTCGTTCTTGTAGCCGGAGAAGAGGTATTCCCCCTGCCCGTCTTTACTATTGGCGAGTGCGACGAGGTTGTCGAGCTGGCTGCGCAGGTCGGAAGCGATCGCCGCCTTGTCCTGGGCGGAGAGCCCGCCGTTGCCGGCCTTGATGAACTGCTGCCGCATGTACTGCAGCGTGTCGGTCATCGTGGAGAGGCGCGTGTCGGTGAGCGCGAGCTGGTCCTTGGCGTAGCCGATGTTGGCGAGGAACTGCTGGTTCACGCTCTGGGATTGCTGCAGTTCGAGGCTGCGCGCAGCGCGCACAGGGTCGTCCGAGGGCTTGAGCATCTTCTTGCCGCTGGCAACCTGAAGCTGCGTCTGCGTCAGCTGCGCCTGGTTGTTCTGCAGGGCCACGATGTTGCGGTCGAAGATTTGGGACGTGGAGATGCGCATGATCGTTCTCCCGGTCAGCCGGCGATGGCGAGCACGGAGTCGAAGAGTTTCTGGGCCATCTGCATGACCTTGCTCGCCGCGAGATAGGCTTGCTGGTAGCGTACCAGGTTGGCGGCCTCTTCGTCGAGGTTGACGCCGGCGTGGCTGTCACGCTGCGCCTGGATCTGCTCGTAGAGCGCCTGCGAGGAAGAAGCTCCGTTCTTCACTTCGCTCGCCTTGGCTCCGAGCGATGACACGGTGCGGGCGTAGGCCGTCTGCAGCGTGGCCGTGGCCTGCCCGGCGCCATCGTCGTAGAGGAATTTCTCCGTCTGGATCGCGGCGAGCATGAGCGCATTGCGGTTGTCGGCCGGGCCGCTGCCCAGAGCCACCACGCCGGTCGGGTCGTCTTGCGCCGCGGCGATCTGCCGGGGATCGGTGATCGCCACGCCGATACTGGAGGCGGCGTCGCGGTAGGGCGCGATGACGGCGGTCTCACCGGTTTGCAGGGTCACGCCGGAGAAGTCGAGGCCGTCGATCGGTTGGGTCAAATCATTGAAGCGCGCGCCATCGCTTTGCCGCGTCACGCTGAGCGTGCCATTGTCGTTGCTGATCGTGTAGGTGTCGGGGCGCAGGGCGGAGAGGTCGACGTTCGTGGCGAACGAAACGGAGACGGTACTGCCTTGCGAACCGGCGCTCACCACCGGCTGGGCAAGATCGATGCCGGAGAAGTAGGGCTTCCCGGTGCTGCCGTCCAGCCCATAGCCCGACGCATGCACTTCGTTGAATTTCGCCGCGAGCGCCGTGGCGAGGAAACCGAGCTGGTCCTGCACCGGTTCGAGCGCCTCGCGCCGGAAGGCGAGCAGCGCGCCCAGTTCGCCACCGCTCAACTGCGATTCGGGCAGCGCCAAGGCCGCCCCGTTGCCGATCTGGTAAGTGACCTGGGTGCGCGAGGGCTGGGCGGGGTCGGGCCGGGTGGCGATGGTGGCGCTCTGCGTGCCTTGCACCAGGGCCTGGCCGTTGCCGATGAAGACGGTCATCATCCCTTTGTCGTCGACCACCGCCTGGACGTTTACGCGCTTGGCGAGTTCGGCGAGCGCCTGGTCGCGCTGGTCGAGCAGGTCGTTGGGCGAAGCGCCGTTGCCCACGCCGAGCGCGCGCGAGATCTCCTGGTTGAGCCGGGCGATCTGCTGGCCGTACTGGGTGATGTCCTGGGCGGCGAGGGCGATGTTCTGCTCCACGCTGGCGTCGATCTCATCGAGCTGGCCGGAAAGAAGCTGGAAGCGGTTGACCAGCACCTCGCTCTGCGACAGCATCGTCTGGCGCGCGGCAATATTGGAGGGGTTGTTCGCCACTTCCTGTACCGCATCGAAGAACTGCGACATGGCCGAAGAGAGGCCCGCGTCGGGGTCGGCAATGAGGTTGTCGATGGGCGCGACGAGATCGCTGTAGTTCTGGTAGTAGCTCGCCTGGCTCTGCGACTGCAGCAGCTGCTTGTGCAGGAACTGGTCGTAGGCGCGCTCCACGTCCACCACCCGCGCGCCCTGGCCCACGTAGCCATAGCCCATGTACTGGGAAGGCTGGGTGGTCTGCACCGCGCTCTGGCGGCTGTAGCCGGGGGTGTCGGCATTGGCGATGTTGTGGCTGGCGACGTTGAGCTTGGCCTGCGAGGCCATCAGCCCGGTCAAACCGATGTTGAGGAAATCGGCCATGATGCTCTCCCGGCGTAGGGGTGTCGCCAATCAAGTAGCAAAATTCATGCCATGATGCACCGTCACCCCGGGAGCGCCGCCCGGAAGCGCCGGTCCTGCAGGATGGAGACGATCTTGTCGGCGTAGCGCGGGTCGGTGGCGTAGCCGCCGCGCACGAGCGCCAAGGCGAATTCGCGCGGGGTACGGCTGCCCGGCACGCCGGCGTAGCGCTCGTTGTCGCGGATGAGGCGCACGTAGTCGTCGAAGGCGGCGGCGTAGGAAGGATAGACGCGGAATCGGGCGTTCTCGGTCACGGCGCGGCCGCCGTCGTATTCGGTCACCGGCAGGGTGACGGTGGGGCCGCTCCAGCTGCTGCCTGCCTTGATGTTGAAGAGGTTGTGGCTAGAGCGTCCGTCGGGGCGGGTGATGACGGCCTCTCCCCAGCCGCTCTCGAGCGCTGCCTGGGCGACGAGGAATTCCGGCGGCACGCCCAGCTGCGCCGCGGCACGCTTGGCCTGCGGCAGGGTATCCTGCACGAAGCGGCGGATCTTCTCCGGCACGTCGGCGCCGTCCTGAGCGCGGCGCACTTCGCTGGCGGCCGAGGACAGCGCAGGAAGAAGCCCTGCCCCCGCTCCCTCTGGCGCCAAGAGCGGCTTTGCCTCGTCTTCTTCGAGCGGCACGAGCGGCGCGGCCGTGTCGTCGGCTCCGCCCAGGGCGGCGAAAAAGCCCTTTTCTTCGACTGGCGCTCCGGCCTCGGCCGCCATTTGCCGGGCAGCGGCAAAGTTTGCCGGCCGACGCAGCACCCCGGCAAGCGAGATGCCCGCCGCGGCCCCGGCGCCAGCCGATTCGCTCCCCGACGCGACTGCGCCTGCCGCCGCGGGCGAAGTGTCCGTCGCGGCGGCCTCGGCGGTCTTTCCCAGGCGCTGCTGCAGCTGACGCGCGAGCAGCTCACCCAGGCCGAGGCCATGGCCGGCGGCGAGGTTCTGCGCGAGCTGCTGGTCGCTCATCTCCTGGAACATGCGCTCGGCATCGCTCGAAGTGAAGTCGTTGCGCGGCACGGTGGCGCGCATGGCCTTGAGCATCTGCTGCAGCATCACCGCCTCGAACTGCTTGGCGGCAGCGCGCAGCGCCTCGGGCGAGTCGCCCTGCTTGGCAAGATTCTGCAGCGAGCGCAGCGAGCGCGGATCGAAGGCGGGGACGCTCGGGACACTCATCGGCGCGCTCCCTCAGATCACTTCCAGATCGGCGCGCAGGGCGCCCGAAGACTTGAGCGCCTGCAGGATGCTGATGAGATCCATGGGCGTGGCACCGAGCACGTTGAGCGCCTTGACCACGTCGGAGAGGTTGGCGCCGCCCTTGACGTCCTGGATCACCGCCACCGGTTGCTCGATCTGCACCTGCCCCTGCCGCGCGGCCACCGTGGCGCCGCCGGCAAACGGCGTGTTTGGTTGGCTCACCAGCACGTCCTCGCCCACGGTCACCTTGAGGCTGCCGTGGGCCACCGCCACGTGCTGCAGCGTCACGGCCTGGTTCATCACCACCGAGCCGGTACGCGAATTGACCACCACCTTGGCGCGCTGCACGTCCGGCTCCACGGTGAGGTTCTGCAGGCGGGCGAGAAAGGCCACGCGATCGGAAGGGTCGGCCGGAGCGCGCACGGCGATGGTCCGCCCGTCGATCGCCTGGGCCGTACCGAAACCGAACGCGTTCTCGATGGCGCGCGTGATCTTGGCGGCGGTGCCGAAATCCATCTCTTCCAGTTCGAGCCGGATCACTTCGGATTGCGCGAAGTTCGTGCCTACCTCGCGCTCCACCGTGGCCCCGTCGGGGATGCGGCCGGCGGAGAGGTGGTTGATCTGCTGCGCCGCCCCGCCGGCGCGCGCCCCCGCCCCACCGACGACCACGTTGCCCTGGGCGATGGCGTAGATCTGCCCGTCGGCCCCCTTGAGCGGAGTCATCACCAGGGTGCCGCCCTTGAGGCTCTTGGCGTTACCCATGGCCGAGACGGTGACGTCGATGCGCTGGCCTGCGCGGGCAAAAGGCGGCAGGTCGGCCGTGACCATGACCGCGGCCACGTTCTTGAGCTGCATGTTGGAGGTCGGCGGCAGATTCACCCCCATGCTGCGCAGCATGTTGACCACGCTCTGCACGGTGAACGGCGTTTGCGTGGTCTGGTCGCCACTGCCGTCCAGCCCCACCACCAGGCCGTAGCCGACGAGCTGGTTGTCGCGCACCCCCCCGATCGTGGCGAGGTCCTTGATGCGCTCTCCGGCAGCCCATGCCGCACCGAGCCCCAAGAAGCCCAAGGTGCAGACGAGCGCCACGGCGAGGAGCGTTCGCCCGAGGAGGAATTCGCGCACGCGTAAAGTCCCATTCATGACCAGTTCCTCAGAACGGCAGGAAGTTGAGGAAGAAACGCTGTAGCCAGCCCATGCGCTGCGCCTCGTCGATGTAGCCGCTGCCGACGTATTCGATGCGCGCGTCGGCCACCGAGGTGGAATCGACCATATTATTCTTGCCGTTGATGCTTATCGGATCGACCACGCCGGAGAAACGGATGTATTCGCGCCCCTGGTTGATGGCGAGCTGCTTCTCGCCGGAGACGAGCAGATTGCCGTTGGGATAGACGTCGATGACGGTGACGGTGATCGTGCCCTTGAACTCATTGTCAGCCGAAGCACCACCGCTTGCGTCTAGCTTTTGGTCGTCCTTTGCGCCCAGACCAAGTCCGGCGAGCCCCGAAAGGGGTAGCCGACTCATCGACCCAATACTGGCGTTAGACGCGGTCTCGCGTCTCGCATTCGCCCCGGTCTTCTTCTTTGCCGACGTCTCTTCGACGAGGTTGATCGTGAGTGTGTCGCCCACGTAGCGCGGCTTGCGATCCTCGAAGAGCGGACGCACGGCGCCCGCTTGGTAGATGGAACCATTGTTGGGCGCCGAGGGCAGCGGCGCTGGACGTGCCGTCATCGGCTGATGCACGATCGCCGGCGGCGTGGTGTCGAGCGCCGCGCACCCGGCAAGCGCCAGCAGCGCGAGAAGCGGCCAGCTGCGGCATGCGCTTCGGGGAAGATCACGACCCGTCATCTCGCGCCTCCTCACATCTGCGTCAGGCGGGCGAGCATCTGGTCGGACGTGGACACAGCCTTAGAATTGAGCTCGTAGGCGCGCTGGGTAACGATCATGCAGACCAGCTGCTCGGCGACGTTCACGTTCGAGTTTTCCACGTACCCCTGGTTGATCACCCCGGAACCGTTGTTGCCGGGGATGTTCACCGCCGGCGGGCCGCTCGATTGCGTCTCGGCGAAGAGGTTTTCCCCCAACGCCTGTAGGCCGCCCTCATTGACGAAGATAACGAGCTGGATCTGCCCCACCTGCACCGGCGCCACCGCCCCCGGCTGCAGCACGCTCACCACGCCGTCCTTGCCGATGGTCACGGAGAGCGCATCGGGTGGAATGTTGATCGCGTCGACCAGCGGATAGCCCGAGGCGGTGACCACGTTGCCCTGGTTGTCGATCTGAAAGGATCCATCTCGGGTGTAGGCCGTGGTGCCGTCGGGCATCTGGATCTGGAAGAAGCCCCGCCCCTGGATGGCGACGTCGAGCGGGTTGCCCGTCTGCTGCAGCGTGCCCTGGGTGAAGATGCGCTCGGTGGCCACGGGGCGCACGCCGGTGCCCATCTGCAGGCCGCTGCCGATCTGGTTCTGCTGCGTCTGCTGTGCGCCGGGCTGGCGCACGGTCTGATAGAACAGATCCTCGAACACCGCGCGCTGGGCCTTGAAGCCGTTGGTCGAGACGTTGGCCAGGTTGTTCGAAATGACGTCTAGCTGAACTTGCTGCGCGTTCAACCCCGTGCAGCTGATCGAAAGCGAACGGATCATGGTCGTTCTCCTGTGGGCGCCGCCGGATCCGAAAACCCCCTGGCGGCGCGATTGCTTCGTTCCATGGACTCATCTTACGTCCACCACCGTCTCCCCCGTCGCCGGAAAACCGGCGCTTTGCCGCCTCATTTCCGCCGGCCATTCCCCTCAGCGGGCGGGCGAGAGGATGCTGGAAGCGCGCGCGTCGTTCTCCTGGGCAGTGGTGATCGCCTTGGTGTTCATCTCGAACTGGCGCGCGAGCGCAATCATGCGCACCATCTGGTCGACCAGCGACACGTTCGACTTCTCCAGATAGCCGCTCGAGACCTGCACCGTCTCGTCCATGGGCGCAGCCCCGCCCCCCTGCAGGCGGAAGAGCCCGTCCTCGCCGCGCTGCAGGTTCTCCACCGGCGGGTTGACCAGCTTGAGCCGCCCCACCACCTCCGTGACCTGGGTGTTGGTGGGGTCCACCGCCGAGATCGTACCGTCCTTGCCGATGGTGAATTCCCGATCCGGCGGCAACGCCACCGGTTGGTTGTCCTCCCCAAGCACGGGCTGGCCGCTGGGCAGCTGCAGGATGCCGTTGGCGCTCAGCTGGAAATTGCCGGCGCGCGTATAAGCTTCGCCGCCGTCGGGCGTCTGCACGGCAAACCACCCCTGCCCCTCGATCGCCGCGTCGAGCGGCCGGCCGGTGTACTCGAGCGGGCCGGCCTCGAAGTTGGTCGCCACCGTGGCATCCACCGTGAACGCGCGCGAAGGCAGCGCCTGCGTCTGTACCGGCACGGCGCGCAGCCGGTGCATCGCCTCCTTGAAACCGGCGGTATCCACGTTGGCGAGATTGTTCGCCACCGCCCCCTGCTGCTCCAAGGTATATTTCGCGCCGGTCATGGCGGTATAAATGACGCGGTCCATCGCAATCCTCCTTCAGCGCCCGCTATCAGCGCAGGTTGATGACGGTCTGCAGGATCTGGTCCTGCGTCTTGATCGACTGGGCGTTCGCCTGATAGGCGCGCTGCTGCACGATCATGTTGACCAGCTCGGCGGTGAGATCCACGTTGGAGGCTTCCACCGACCCGCCGGAGATGAAACCGCGCGTGCCCGCCCCGGGGGTTCCCGCCACCCCCGGACCAGACTCGAGCGAGGAGATCCACAGGTTGTCCCCCATCGACACCAGGCCGTTGGGGTTGCGGAACGAAGCAATTGCCACCGTCCCCACCGTGACCACGTTGCCGTTGGTGTAGCGCGCCTGGATCTGACCTTCTTTCGTGACCGATACCCCCGCCAGCTCCCCGGCCGGCACGCCGTCCTGGCTGATGGTGTTCACGGAGGATGCGAGGGCGAATTGGGTGGCGGTGAAGTTGATGTCGATGGTGCCGTCGCTCGCCCCCACAGGCCCTCCGATCGTGGCGCCACTAGCCAAACTAATCCCCGGCAGGGAGAATGTAGGAACCGTCCCCGGCGCAGGAGTCGTCATCGCGCCTGAAGCGTCGAATTGCATTGTCAGAGGTCCCTGCAAAGTTCCTCCTGCGGCAGGATCTGAAGTCGTGTCGCCGGAAAGAGACCAATAGACATCCCACTGAGAAGGGGCAGTGTTACTGGTTCGCACGAAATACAGGTTCAAATTGTGGGCAATACCAAGGGAATCATAAGTAACCACTGTCGTCGAGAAATTATAAGTCTCAGGCTTGGCTGGATCAGGAGGGACCGTCGTAATGACCGGCTGATTGGCATCCAGATTGAACGTCATGCTGACGGTCGAGGTCTCGCGCGGCGTGCCGGTGTCGTACGGCACCTTGATCGGTACCGCATCCCCCGCCCCTGCCGTTCCGGGATAGCCGAGCAGCTGGTAGCCGGTGGCCGTGGTCACGTAGCCGTCCTTGTCGAGCTGGAATTCCCCGGCGCGGGTGTAATACATCTGGTTGTCGCCCAGCACCGGGCGTTTCACCATGAAGAAGCCGTCGCCGTTGATCGCCATGTCGAGCGAATTGCCCGTCTCGGTGATGCTGCCCTGGCTGAAATTCTGCCGGATGGCCGCCACGCGTGAGCCGCTGCCCACCTGCTTGTACGGGTCGGCGCCCAGCGTGGCTGAATAGACGTCGGCGAACACCGTCTGGCTCGCCTTGAAGCCGGTGGTGTTGGCGTTGGCCACGTTGTGGCTGATGACGTCGAGCGCCTGCGAGGAGCTGGATAGGCCGCTCAAACCTTGTTGGAATGCCATGATCCTCTCCTATCTCACATGATCTGCTTGACTTCGTCGAGGGTGAAGATGCCCAGGTCGCCCACCTGCAGGTCGGTGCTCTTCGGCCCTTTCACGATGCCCGTGACCTGGCCGAGCTGCAGCGCAGTGGCCGTGACCGGCTCGCTGCCGTCTTTTGCCTCGATCTTCATTTTGTAGATGCCCGGCTGGGCGGTTTGACCATCGTCGGCCTTTCCGTCCCACACGAAATTGTGGCTGCCCGCATCGAGCGCGCCCAGATCAAGCGTGCGCACCAGCACCCCCGACTGGTCGGTGATGGTCACTTTCACCTCGCTCGCGGCCGCCGGAAGGTCGACCCCGCCGATACCGCCCGAGCTCGTGAGCGTGATCTGGTTGCCCGCCACCAGCACCCCGCGCCCCACGAGCGAAGCCATGTCGGTCATCTGCGCCGTGCCAGCCAGCTCCGAGACGAGCTGGTTCAACTTCTCGATGCCCTGCACCGTGCTCATCTGCGCCAGCTGCGAGGTCACCTCGGCGTTGTCCATCGGGTTCAGGGGGTCCTGGTTCTTGAGCTGGGTGGTCAAGAGCGTCAGGAAGCGGTTCTGCATGTCCTCCACGGCCCCGGCCGTCACGCTCGAGCTGCTCGTCGTGCGCGGGCCGTACTGCGCCAGGATGGAACTGGCGGTGGTCGTGGTGGGATTGGTGGTGGTGCTCATGGAAAGTCTCCGCTGGATAGATCACCGATCGGCGAAAGCGTCGCTACCGGCGCCTTCCTCACTGTCCGATCGTCAAAGTCTTCTGAAGCAAACTTCGTGCCGTGTTGATGACTTCCACGTTGTTCTGGTAGGAGCGCGAGGCGGAGATCATGTTGACCATCTCCTCGACCACGTTCACGTTGGGCATGGCCACGTAGCCGTTCTCGTCGGCGGCCGGGTTGTTGGGCTCGTAGACGAGGCGCGGCGGGGCGGCGCTCTCCACCACTTCCTGCACGCGCACGCCCTGGGCGGGGCCTTCGCCCATGGGCGTGGTGCGAAAGACCACCTGCTTGCCCCGGTAGGGCTGACCGTCGGGACCGACCACGCTCTCGGCGTTGGCGAGGTTGGAGGCGGTGGTGTTGAGCCGCACCGACTGCGCCGTGAGCGCCGAGCCGGCGACCTTGAACACGTCGAGCATTGCCATGACGATCTCCCTGCGAATTCACTCACTGCCCGGTGATGGCGGTGCGCATGCCCTTGAGCAGCCGGTTGATGAAGTTCAGGCTCGCCTCGTAGTGGAACGCCGTCTCGGCAAAGGCCGTGCGCTCCTGGTCCATGTCGACGGTGTTGCCATCCACGGCCGACTGCACTTCGCTGCGGTAGCCTTCGTACTCCGCGAGCGGCTCGTCTCCGCCGGCCGAGAGGTGCTCGGAATCGGTTTTCTTGAGCCCCGGCGCGCTGCGGCTCGACTGGGCCTTGGAGAGCGCGGCGCGAAAGTCGAGGTCGCGCGCCTTGTAATTGGGCGTGTCGGCATTGGCGATGTTCGAGGCGATGAGCTGCTGCCGCCGGGCCTGCACCTCGAGGGCTTGGCGTTGAAAGGCGAGCGCTTGTTCGAGTTTTTCCAACATGGTCATCCTCCGGTTTGGGACGACGAGGCATAAGCACGTTCCATGCCTGTCAGGATAAGTCCCTTCCCCGCAAGGCAAAGGGCGGAACATCGGGGGTTCCTCCCGGCAAATCCGCGCTTTCCCTCCGGCAAGGATTGCCGGGCTTGCCGATCCGTGCTAGAACTGCGGCCCATGAACGCCGCCCGTCTCTTCCTCTTTCTCTTCCCCGTCGCGCTCGCCCTGGGCCCTGGTATGGCCCAGGCGCGCCAAGAGCCGCTGGCGGTGGAACAGACCGTGCGCGCCTTCCTGCAGCAGGCCACGGCGGGGCTGCCGGGGCGGGTGCAGATCGAGGTCGATCCGTTCGATCCCTACAACCAGCTTCCTTCCTGCCGCAGGCTGGAAGCCTTCGTACCGGAGAACGTGCGGCTGTGGGGGCGCGTGGCCGTGGGCGTACGCTGCACCGAGCCCACGGCCTGGACGGCCTACCTCACCGCCCGGGTGGCGGTGTTCGGCGCCTATTACCAAAGCGCGCGGCCGCTGCGCGCGGGGCAGATCCTCTCGCCCGACGATCTGCGCCGCGAAGAGGGGGAACTCACAGCGCTGCCGGAAGACGTGGTACTCGATGCCTCCCGCGTGGTCGGGGCGCGTCTGCGCGGCAGCATGGCAGCTGGCCAACCCCTGCGTCAGAGCCAGTTGGTGCTGCCCGACGTCGTCTCGCCGGGCATGGAGGTGGCAGTGCGCGTCGCTGGGCCGGGCTTCGTGGTGGAGAATCGCGGCAAGGCGCTCAATCGCGCCGCGCCGGGCGAAACGGTGCGGGTGCGGCTCGAAGGCGGCCGCGTCGTCTCGGGGCAGGCGCAGGCCGACGGCTCGGTCCTCATCAACCCCTGAAAAATGCTAAAGTTTCCGCTCATACCTGCCGTAATCCCATTCAAGATGCCATTGGACGAATGAGGATTGGCCATGAAAATCGGTACTCCAACCCCGCCGGCAACGGGCAGCGCCGAGCTCTTGCGGCCGCCGGCTCCGGGCGGAAAAAAGCTGCCCGATGCCACGGCGGAGGAATCGGCCGCCGGCAACGAAACGGTCGCCGTCTCGCGCCTGGCCAACCTGCTCGCGCAAGGGGAAAGCGCCATGGAAAGCACGCCGGAGATCGATTCGGCCCGGGTGCAGGAACTCTCGCAGGCGATCCGCGACGGGCGTTTCCGCGTCGACGCCGAGCGCATCGCCGAGGGGCTGCTCTCCGAAATGCGCGACCTGCTCTCGCGTGAGGGATGATGCACCTGCCGCCCGCCGTCCTCGCCTTGCTGTCGCAGCTGCTCGCGCAGGAAGAGCGCGCGCTCGAACGCTTCCTTGCGGTGCTCGAGGAAGAGCGTCGGGCGCTGCTCGCCGGCGAGGCCGAAGCGATCGCCGCCGCCGTCGAAGAGAAGAACCGCGTGGCGGAAACACTGCAGAACTGCAGCCGGCAAAAACTGCTGCTCGCGGCAAAAAGCACCGGCAAGACGGACGAGGAAGCCGCCCTCGTGCTGCAGGAATGGATGCAGGAGCCTTCGCTCGCCCCGGCGTGGGAACGCATCCGGGCGCTTGCCGAGCGCTGCCGCCGCGCCAACCTCGAAAACGGCACCTTCATCCGCGAGCGGCTGGCAGTCAATCAGCAGGCGCTCGACGTGCTCCTCGGCGCCCAAGAGCGCCTCACCACCTACGACGCGCTCGGCACCACCCACTTGCGCACCGCCACCCGCCGTCCGCTCGGTTCGGCCTGAGCGCCCCGTCGTCGAAACGGGCATTTTCTGCCACAATGCAGCCGTCGGCCGACCTTCGGAGCCTTGCGTCATGATCACCGTCGTCTTCAACCAGAAAGGCGGGGTGGGGAAATCCACCATCACCGTCAATCTTGCCGCCATCGCCGCCCGGCGCGGGCTGCGCACCTTGGTGGTCGATCTCGACCCGCAGGCCAACACCACGCGCTACCTGCTGGGCGAGGCGGCCGAGAGCGCCGAACCGACGCTCGCCGAGTTTTTCGACCAGACGCTCAACTTCAAGCTCAACCCGCGGCGCACCGAGGAATTCGTCCTACCCACGGCGCACGAGAACCTCGCCCTGCTGGCGGGGCACGGGGCGCTCGAAGAGCTGCAGGGCAAACTCGAATCGCGCTACAAGATCTTCAAGCTGCGCGAGGCCCTGCGCGAGCTCGCGGCGCAGTTCGACCGCATCTATATCGACACGCCCCCGGCGCTCAACTTCTACACCCGCTCGGCGCTCATCGCCGCGCGCTGGTGCCTCATCCCCTACGACTGCGACGAATTCGCCCGCCGGGCGCTCCTGCAGCTCCTCGACACGCTCGAAGAAGTCCGCGCCGACCACAACCCGGAGCTGCAACTGGCGGGCATCGTGGTCAACCAGTTCCAGAGCCGCGCCACCTTGCCGCGCCAGGCAGTGGAAGCGCTCATCGACCAGGGGCTGCCGGTGCTCGAACCGTATCTGTCGAGCTCGGTCAAGGTGAAGGAATCACATCAGAAGAGCCTGCCGCTCGCCGCGCTCGAACCGGGGCACCGCCTGGCGCAGGAATTCGCCGCCCTCTTCGAGGCGATCGAGGCGCGCACCGCCGGCTAGAGCCGTTCGAGCGGCGCCACCGACAGCAGCAGCTGCTTGACGCCTACTTCGGGGCCAAACTTCACGCTCGCCTGCGCGTGCGCCCCGGCCCCTTCCACCGCCAGAATCACCCCTTCGCCGAACTTGGGATGGCGCACGCGCTCGCCGCTGCGCCAGCCGTTGGCTGCCCCGCTCGAGGACTGCGGCACGGCGGTCACGCGCGAGGGCGCCAAATCGCCTCCTTTCCGTTCCCGTCGCTTGGCGTTGAGCCACAGCAGCAGCTCCGGCGGAATCTCTTCGAGGAAGCGCGAAGGCTGATGGTATTCGGTCTGCCCGTGCAGCATGCGAATGTCGGACCAGGAGAGATAGAGTCGCTTCTTCGCGCGGGTGACCGCCACGTACATCAAGCGCCGCTCTTCTTCCACCCCGCCGTCGGCGTAGAGGCTGTTCTGGTGCGGGAAGAGCCCTTCCTCCAGCCCGGTGAGGAAGACGACGTCGAATTCCAGCCCCTTGGAGGCGTGCACCGTCATCAGCTGCACCGCCGTCTGCCCCGCCTCGGCCTGCTGTTCGCCGGATTCGAGCGCGGCATGCTGCAGGAAGAGGGCGAGCATCTCGTGTCCCTGCGCCTCGATCCCCTCGCTCGCCATCTGGGCGACGAAGTCGCTTGCCGCGCTCACCAGTTCGTCGAGGTTCTCCAGCCGGTCGCCCCCGTCGCGCTCGGCGGCGTAGTGCGTGCGCAGCCCCGAACCGGCGATCACCCGCTCGACGAGTTCCGGCAGTGGCACCTCGCGCGTCTGCTCGCGCAGGCGTTCGATGAGTTGCAGGAATCCTTGCAAGGCCGCACCCGGCCGGCCGGCGAGGCGCGTGGCCGCCGCGCTGATGTCGGTCTGCCCGTCACGCTGCGCCGCCAGAGCCTCCAGCGTGCGCGCCCCGATGCCGCGTGGCGGAAAATTCACCACCCGCAGGAAGGCCGTCTCGTCGTCGGGCAGCAAGAGCAGCCGCAGGTAGGCGAGCGCGTGCTTGATTTCGGCGCGGTCGAAGAAGCGCTGCCCACCATGAACTCGATAGGGAATGCCGGCCGCGAGCAGGGCATGCTCCAGCGCGCGCGACTGGGCGTTCGCCCGGTAGAGCACGGCGATTTCATCCGCCGAGACGCCCTCGCGCAGCAGATTGCCGATCTCCTCGGCCACGAAACGGGCCTCGGCGCCGTCCTCGGGTGCCTGAAACACGCGGATCGGCTCGCCCTCGTCCGCCTCGGTCCACAGGTTCTTGCCCAGACGCTCGCGGTTGTGGGCGATGATGGCGTTGGCCGCCGCAAGGATGTTGCCGTGCGAGCGGTAGTTGCGCTCCAGGCGGATCACCGCCTGCACGCGGAATTCCTGCTCGAAGCGCATCAGGTTGCGCGCGAGCGCCCCGCGAAAGCCGTAGATAGACTGGTCGTCGTCGCCCACGCAAAAGAGAAAGGCCCCGGCTTCGCCCGTGACCGGATCGGCGGCGAAGCGCTGCAGCCAGCGGTATTGCAGCGCGTTCGTGTCCTGGAATTCGTCGACCAGCACGTGCCGGAAGCGCGCGCGGTAATGCGCCCGCAGCGCCTCGTCGCGCGCGAGCAGCTCGTCGCTGCGCAGGAGCAACTCGGCGAAATCCACCACCCCCTCGCGCTGGCACTGCGCCACGTACTCCTGCCACAGCGGCAGAAACCGCTCGGCGCGGCGCGACTCGGCCGCCACCTTGTCCGGGCGCAGCCCCTGCTCCTTGTGCGCGTTGATGAAGGAAAGCAGCTCGCGTGGCGGAGCGCTCTGCTCGGAGACGTTGAGCCGCTTGAGCAGGCGCTTGATGGCCGAGAGCTGGTCGGCCGTATCCAGGATCTGGAACATCTGCGGCAGGCCCGCGGCCTGGTGATGGATGCGCAGCAGGCGGTTCGCCAGCGCATGGAAGGTCCCCACCCACATGCGGCGCAAGCCCGGGCGCAGCGCTTCGGGCAAGAGCCCCGCCAGGCGCGAGGCCATCTCGCGCGCCGCTTTGTTGGTGAAGGTCACCGCCATGATCTCGTGCGGCCCCGCCTCGCCCGTCTCCAGCAGCCAGGCGATGCGGCTCGTGAGCACCCGGGTTTTTCCCGAGCCAGCACCGGCCAGGATGAGGGCGTGCTGCGGCGGCAGGGTCACCGCCGCGCGCTGTTCTGGATTGAGTCCCTGCAAGACCTCGTGCATCGTGCGTCCTCCGGCTCCGTGCCGGCGTTTTCTCCCGGCCCCGATTGTAACCTTCCTCGACGAAGGACGGCGGCAGGGAACTTTTGTTGCATCGCAACATCGAACGAGACGTCTCGTAAAAAAACCCGATTGAAATTTGGGCGGCCATGGATGCAAGACGTTGCGCGGGTGCAACAAAAAGTAAGTCGGACTTGCATTTCCCCGCCCGGATCACGATAATGCGAGCGTGTGTTGCGGCACAACATGCTGCGAAACGGAATCGCCGCCCACGAAGCGGCAAGGAACGAGCGATGAAAGCACCCAAACTCCTGCCCTGGTTTGCCAAGCAATATGGCCTGCCCGAAGAGCGCGCCCAGGCGCTGTGGGCTGAAGCCGTGCGCCGCGCCACGCTGGCCACCGGCTGGATCGGCTCCTCTCTCTACTGGCAAACCGCCTGGAACGAATTCCATCGACTCGCCGAAGCCGAGTCGCAGCGCCTGCACCCGATCACCAGCTGGCTGCGCTTGCAGCATCGCCTCATGACCATGCCCCTGCGCGCGGCCAGCGATCTGCTGCGCGCCAGCGAAAAAATACTCGAGCGCAGCCGCGCCGCCTGACCGAATCTTGTCTCCCTCCCTCTCCATCTCGATGGAGTTCACGCCCGCCCCGTGCGGGCGTTTTTTTATCCGGCGAAGGCGCGGAAATTCCCCCGACGCACCGCCACCCCCACCGTCTCGCTCGGAAGCGGAGCCTCCTCTGCCAAAGCGAAGACGTCTTCGCCGGAAGACAGCCGCAGCGTGAGGCGGCACTGCGCCCCGCGAAAAAGGACATCCACCACGCGCGCGCGCACCGGTGAAGCGGCCTCCAGCCGCACGTCTTCCGGCCGCAGCAGCACTTCCACGTTGCCCTGCCCCGCCGTGGCCTCTCCTTCGCCGGCGAAGCGCACCGGCAGGCGACCCAGGGCGGTCTCGACCTCCCCTTCCCCCGCGAGGCGCCCGCGCAGGAAAACCCCCTCGCCGACGAACTGCGCGGCGTGGCGCGTGGCCGGCGTACGATAGAGCGCCTCGGGGCTGCCCCACTGCTCGATGCGCCCTTCGTGCATCAGGCCGACGGCGTCGGCCATGGCGAAGGCCTCGTGCTGGTCGTGGGTCACCACCAGCGCCGTCATGCCGCGCTCGCGCAACAACGCCCGCACCTCGTGCGCCAGGCGCGCGCGCAGCGCCTCGTCGAGGCTGGAGAAAGGTTCGTCGAGCAACAGCAGCGCCGGCTGCGGCGCCAGCGCCCGGGCAAGCGCCGCCCGCTGTTGCTGCCCGCCCGAGAGCTGATGCGGCCAGGCATTGGCCCAGGCGCTCAAGCCCACCACCTCCAGCATCTCCGCCACCCGCCGCGCCCGCTCGCGCCGGTCCAGCCCCTGCAGGCCGAAAGCGACGTTCTGGGCGATGGTGAGGTGCGGAAAGAGGGCGTGATCCTGGAACACCATGCCGATGCGGCGTCGCTGCGGTGGCACCACCAGGCCCGGACGGGTCACGGGCCGGCCATCGAGGAAAATGTCGCCGCGCTGGGGCGCTTCGAACCCGGCCACGCAGCGCAGCACCGTCGTCTTGCCGCAGCCGCTGGCGCCGAGCAGCACCCCAATCGTGCCTGCCGGCAAAGACAGCGACAAATCACGCACCACGGGGTGCGCGCCGTAGGCGTGATGCAAGCCGCGAATTTCCAGAGCCGCCGACACCTTCAACCTTCCTCGCTTAAAATAGATCGATTCTCATTATAATGTATGATTCGATGTATGGGACGATCATGCGCCGGTCCTTCTCTTTCCTGACTCTGCTCGCCACCCTCTTGGCCCTGCTCGCGGTGGTGCCGCTGGCGAGCGTGCTCGCGCAGCTGCTGCAGCCGAGCACGGGCGAGATCTGGGCCCATCTCCTGCGCACCGTCTTGCCCGAATACCTCGCCAACACCGGCTGGATCGCGCTGGGCGTGGCGCTGGGCACGGTGGCCGTGGGCGTGAGCTGCGCCTGGCTTACCGCCGCGCACGAGTTTCCCGGGCGACGCCTGCTGGAGTGGGCGCTGATCCTGCCGTTCGCCATGCCGGCCTACGTGATGGCCTACGCCTACACCGATTTTTTGCAGGTGAGCGGTGCGCTGCAAAGCGCGCTGCGCGAGCTCACCGGCTGGGGCGTGCGGGAGTACTGGTTTCCGCCCATCCGCTCGCTGGGCGGCGCCGTGGCCATCCTCGTGCTCGCGCTCTACCCTTACGTTTACCTGCTCACGCGCACGGCATTCCTCGAGCGAAGCGCCGCCATGCACGAAGCCGCCCGTACCCTCGGGGCCTCTCCCTGGCGCACTTTTTGGCGGGTGAGCCTGCCGCTCGCCCGTCCAGCGATCGCCGCCGGCACGGCGCTTGCGCTCATGGAGGCGCTCGCCGACTACGGCACCGTGGCCTATTTCGGCATTCCGACCTTCACCACGGGCATTTTTCGCACCTGGTATTCCCTGGGAGACCGGGTGGCGGCGGCCCAGCTTGCCGCGATGCTCGTGGGTTTCGTGCTGGTCTTGCTGTGGCTGGAACAGACCAGCCGGCGGCGGGCGAAGTTCGACGGCGGCAGGCATCACGCCGCTGCGCCGCGCACGCGGCTTGCCGGCTGGCGCGCGGCGCTGGCCACCTGCGTGTGCGCCCTGCCGGCGATACTGGGCTTCCTGCTGCCGGCCGTGCTGCTGCTGACGATGAGCCTGCGCGAGCCCTTGGCGGCCGTCGATCCGCGGTTCTGGCGTGCCGCCGGCAACAGCCTGCTGCTTGCTGGCCTAACGGCGCTGCTCGCCGTTGCCCTGGCGCTTCTTTTCGCCTACCACGCGCGGCTCAATCCATCAGCGCTCGCGCGGCTACTCAACCGGCTCGTGGGGCTGGGCTACGCCCTGCCGGGCGTGGTCATCGCCGTGGGCGTGCTGCTGCCCGCGGCTGCGCTCGACAACCTGCTCGCCGCCCAGCTGCGCGCGCTCTTCGGCTGGTCAGTGGGTTTGCTCATCACCGGCAGCATCGCCGGCCTCGTCTATGCCTATCTCGTGCGTTTTCTCGCCACGGCGCTGCACACGGTGGAAGCGGGTCTCGCGAAGATCCGCCCGGCGCTGGACGAGGCCGCCCGCACGCTGGGCAGCGGCCCCTGGCGCACCCTCGCGCACATCCACGCGCCACTTCTGACGAAAAGCCTGCTCACCGCCGCCCTGCTCGTGTTCGTCGACGTGATGAAGGAGCTGCCGGCCACGCTGGTGATGCGCCCTTTCAATTTCGACACGCTCGCCACCCGGGTCCATACGCTCGCGGCCGACGAGCGGCTGGCCGAGCTGGGGCTGCCGGCGCTCACCCTCGTGCTCGTCGCGCTCGGGCCCGTGCTGCTGCTCGCGCGCCAGATCGCCCGGCACGGCCGGGCCGACCGCCGCCTCAGCGCCAGCCTACCTCGTCGAAGATCTTCTGCGCCAGCGGCTGGTTCTTGCCCAGCACCGCCACCGGCAGGGGATCGATCTTGAATTCGCCCAGCGAGGCGAGCACGCGGTTGCGATAGGCCACCCCGGGTACCGTGGGCCATTCGTTGTTACCCACCGCGAAATAGCCCTGCGCCTCGTCGCTCGCCAGATACTCGAGGAAGCGGATCGCGGCCTCCTTGTGCGGCGCGGTGCGTACCACCCCAGCTCCGGAAACGTTCACGTGGGTACCGTTGCCGTCCTGGTCGGGCCACACCAGCCCCACTTTGCGCACGAGGTTCATGTCCTCGGGCTTGTCGGAGGCAAGCAAGCGCGCGTAATAGTAATGATTGACCAGCGCCACGTCGCACTCGCCAGCGGCCACCGCCTTGATCTGGTCGGTGTCGGAACCCTGCGGCGGGCGGGCCATGTTGTCCTTCACGCCCTGCGCCCAGGCGCGCGCCTTCTCCTCCCCCCAGTGCTCGATGAGCGCCGCGAGCAGCGAGAGGTTATAGACGTTGCCCGAAGAGCGCACGCACACGCGCCCTTTCCATTTGGGATCGGCCAGATCGGCGTAGTTCTTAATCTCGTCGCGCGAGGTGGCCGCCTTGTTGTAGACGATGACGCGCGCACGATAGGAGAACCCGAACCACTTCCCTTCCGGATGGCGGAAATGCGCCGGGATACGCGCTTCCAGCTGCTCCGAGCGCACGGGCGCGAACAGCCCCATCTGCTCGGCGCGCCACAGCCGCCCGGCATCGACCGTGATGAGCACGTCGGCCGGGCTGTTCTCCCCCTCGGCGCGGATGCGCTCGATGAGCGGGTCTTCCTGCCCCTCGACCAGATTCACCTTGATGCCGGTGGCGGCGGTGAAATTCTCGTAGAGGCGGGTGTCGGTGGGATAGTGGCGCGTCGAATAGACGTTGACCACCGATTCTTCGGCCCGCAGCCCCGGGGCGAAGAGCATCGCCGTCAGCACCGCCATCGTCGTGAGCGTTTTTTTCATACGTCCTCCGTGAGTACATAGTTCAAATGATAATTAATATCTTTTCGATTATACACAAAGAACGACGTCCGCAAGCCCTGCCCTCCCCTGCGGCTCACGGTGCTTTTGCCCCGACCCCGCCAAACCGGCTATACTTTCTTTTTCGTTCGCGCCATCCACCATCCCATCATGCAAGAAAAATACGATCCGCTGGCCGTCGAGCGTGCCGCTCAGCACTACTGGGACGAACGCCAGAGCTTCAAGGCGGTCGAAGACTCCTCACGTCCAAAGTACTACTGTCTGTCCATGTTCCCCTACCCCTCAGGGAAACTGCACATGGGGCACGTGCGCAACTACTCCATCGGCGACGTGCTCGCCCGTTACCACCGCATGCGTGGCTACAACGTGCTCCAGCCCATGGGTTGGGACGCCTTCGGCATGCCGGCCGAAAATGCCGCCATCCAGAACGGCATTCCCCCGGCGCAGTGGACCTACAGCAACATCGCCTACATGAAGCGCCAGCTGCAGCGGTTGGGTTTCGGCATCGACTGGTCGCGCGAATTCGCCACCTGCCGGCCCGAGTACTACCGCTGGGAGCAGTGGGTCTTCCGCCGCCTGTATGAAAAGGGGCTCATCTACCGCAAGCTCGGGCTGGTGAACTGGGATCCGGTCGATCAGACGGTGCTCGCCAACGAGCAGGTGATCGACGGGCGCGGCTGGCGCTCCGGGGCGCTGGTGGAGAAGCGCGAGATCCCCATGTACTACATGCGCATCACCGCCTACGCCGACGAGCTGCTCGACGCCCTGAACGACCTTCCCGGCTGGCCCGAGCAGGTCAAGCGCATGCAGGCCAACTGGATCGGGCGCTCGGAAGGCGCCGAGGTCGTCTTCCCCTACGATGAAGCGAGCGTCGGCCAGGCAGGAAGCCTGCGCGTCTTCACCACCCGCGTCGACACCCTCTATGGCGCCACCTACGTGGCCGTGGCCGCCGAACATCCGCTGGCGCTCACCGCCGCCCAGCGCGACCCCGAATTGGCCGCCTTCATCGAAGAGTGCCGGCGCGGGGCCGTGGCCGAGGCCGAGATCGCCACGATGGAGAAGAAAGGCCGCCCCACCGGCTTCTACGTGCTGCACCCCCTCACCGGGGAAAAACTCCCCGTGTGGGTGGCCAACTACGTGCTGATGGGCTACGGCGAGGGCGCGGTGATGGCCGTGCCGGCCCACGACGAGCGTGACTTCGCCTTCGCCCAGAAGTACGGCCTGCCGATCAAGCAGGTAATCCGTCCGGCGGGGAAAGACCTCGACGTCGACCCGCAGGGCCCCTGGCGTGAAGACTACGCCGAGCTCGGCCTCCTCGTCGCCTCCGGCCCCTACACCGGCATGCGCTCGGAAGAAGCCAAGGAAGCGATCACCGCGGCGCTCGCCGAAAAAGGGCTCGGCGCCAAACGCGTGCAGTACCGCCTGCGCGACTGGGGCATCTCGCGCCAGCGCTACTGGGGCTGCCCCATCCCCATCGTGCACTGCGACGATTGCGGCGACGTGCCGGTGCCCGACGAACAGCTGCCGGTGGTGCTGCCAGAGCACGTCGCCCTCACCGGCCGCGGCTCGCCGCTCGCGCAGATGCCCGAATTCTACGAGACCACCTGTCCGCGCTGCGGCAAGCCCGCCCGGCGCGAAACCGACACGATGGACACCTTCGTCGAGTCGAGCTGGTACTTCCTGCGCTTTTGCTGCGCCGACAACCACCAGGCCATGCTCGATGAGCGGGTCCAATACTGGATGCCGGTCGATCAGTACATCGGCGGCATCGAGCACGCCATCCTGCACCTGCTCTATTCCCGCTTCTTCACCCGGGCGCTGCGCGACCTGGGCCTCGTCGGCTTCTCCGAACCCTTCACGCGACTCCTCACCCAAGGGATGGTGGTGGCCGAGACCTACTACCGCCTCACGGTCGAGGGCAGGAAAGAGTGGATCAACCCGGCCGACGTGCTCGTCGAGCGCGACCCCAAAGGGCGCATCGTCGCCGCCCGGCTCAAGACCGACGGCCAGCCGGTGCACATCGGTGGCATCGAAAAGATGTCGAAGTCCAAGAACAACGGTGTCGATCCGCAAGCGCTCATCGACCGCTACGGCGCCGACACGGCGCGCTTCTTCATCATCTTCGCCGCGCCGCCCGAAGCGCAGCTCGAATGGTCCGACTCCGGCGTCGAGGGTGCCCACCGCTTCCTGCGCCGCGTCTGGGCCTTCGGCCACAAGTACCGCCGTGAGCTGCAGCCGCTGCTTCCCTCGGCCCCCGCCGTGAGCGCGCTTCCCGCCTCCTTGGCTGCCGCCCGCTGCGAGCTGCACACCATCCTGCAGCAGGCCAACCACGACATGGGCAAACAGCAGCTCAATACCGTCGCCTCGGCCACGATGAAGATGCTCAACGTCCTCGAACGCCTGCCCGAGGCCGAACCGGCTGCTCGAGCGCGACTCGCCGAAGAAGGGCTCTCCCTCCTGCTGCGCGTGCTCGCCCCCATCGCACCGCACCTCGTGCACGTGCTGTGGCGCGAATGCGGCTTCGGCGAAGACGTGCTCGACGCCCCCTGGCCCGAACCGGATCCGACGGCGTTGCAGCGCAGCGAAGTCGAGCTCGTGCTGCAGGTGAATGGCAAGACCCGCGGCAAGATCGTGGTGCCGGCCGAAGCCGACCAAGCGGCGATCGAAGCGGCGGCGCTGCAGGCAGCAGCGCATCACCTCGAAGGACGCACGCCCAAGCGCGTCGTCGTCGTCCCCGGTCGCCTCGTCAATCTCGTGGTGTGAGGAAATCCCGATGCCCGAGCCTTCGCTTCGTTCCGTCTCCCGGCGCCGCCTGCTGCTCGCCGCCGCAGGATTGACGCTCGCCGGCTGCGGCTTTCGGCCTCGTGGCATGGCCGGGCTCGGCGCGCCCACGGTGCAGATCAACAACGTCCCGCGCACCAGTCCGCTGGGGCGGGCGATCGCCCGGCGCCTTGCCGGCAGCGAAACGCGCTGGGTCGAGCCGCCCGAAGCAGCCGAGCTGCGCCTCGACATCCTCTCCTACCGCGAAGAGCGCGACATCCTCTCGCTCACTCCCGACGGCAAGGTGCGGGAATACCTGATCCGGGCGTCCCTGCGTTTCCGCGTGCTCGACAAGGAAGGGCAGGAGCTCCTCCCCGCTACCGAGCTCAGCGCCGAGCGCGACTACAGCTACGACGACAATCTGATCACTGCACGGGAAAAAGAGGAGATGCTCCTCTACGACGACATGCGCCAGCAGCTCGTCGACCAGATGTTCCTCATGATCGGCCGCACGATCGCCAGCCGTAAATGAAGCTGCCCCTCGCGCGACTTGCCCGCCACCTCGAACGCCAAACGCTGGAGCCCGTGTGGGCGGTCTACGGCGACGAGCCGCTGCTCGTGCTGGAAGCCGCCGACGCCATCCGCGCCCGCGCCCGTGCGCTCGGTTTCGAAGAGCGGCTCGTCTTCGTCGCCGAGGCCAATTTCTCCTGGGAACGACTCAGCCAGGAAGCCGACAGCCTCTCGCTCTTTGCCGCTCGCCGCCTCCTCGAACTGCGCCTGCCGCAAGGCAAGCCCGGCACGGAAGGTTCCTCCTGGCTCGCCGAACGGGCAAAGGCTCCGTTGCCCGAGACGATCCTCCTCATCACACTCGGTGCGCTCGACTGGCAGGCACGCAAAAGTTCCTGGTTCGCCGCCCTCGAGCAACACGCCGTGGTCGTGGAGGCAAACACCCCGCCGCGCGAGCAACTTCCCCAGTGGTGGCGCGAGCGCCTCGCCCGCCAGGAACAGAGCGCCTCGCCCGAACTGCTGCACCTGCTCGCCGAACGCACGGAAGGCAATCTCCTCGCCGCGCGTCAGGAGCTGGAAAAACTCGCCCTGCTCTTCCCCGAGGGGCCGCTGCCGGAAGCAGAAGTGCGCGCCGTCGTCTTCGACCTCGCCCGCTACGACCCCGAGGCACTGCGCCAGGCCGTGCTCGAAGGCGACGCGCTGCGCGCCCTGCGCCTGCTGCGCACCCTCATGGCAGAGGGCTGCGCCGCCCCGCTCATCGTCTGGGCGATCGCTTCGGCCCTGCGCCTCATCGCCCTCGCCCAGGAAGCGCTCGCACGCGGCGCGCCGCTCGAAGCCTTCTTTCGCCAGGAACGCGTCTTCCGCCCCGAAGAAAAACGTACCATCGAACACAGCGCCCGCAGGCTCCCGCCCTTGCGCACCGCGCTCATCGTCTGCGCCCGGCTCGACCGCATCGCCAAGGGCGCCGAGACCGGTGACTTCGCCCTGGAAGCCGAGCGACTCCTCCTCTCCCTGAGCGCGGCCCCGCCCCGCGGCCGCGCTGCCTGATCCCATTCGACCACCGGAGTACGCCATGACGGAACTCGACCGCTACCTCGCCGACCTCGGCCGCGCCGCCCGCCAGGCCGCGCGCGCCATGGCCAAAGCCTCGACTCAGGCGAAGAACGCCGCCCTCCTTGCCGCGGCCGAAACGCTGCGGCGCCAGCGCGACGACGTGCTCGCCGCCAACGCCGCCGATCTCGCCGCCGCCCGCGAGGCGGGACTCTCCCCCGCGCTCATCGACCGCCTCACCCTGAGCGAGAAAGGGCTGGAGACGATGGCCAAAGGCGTGGCCCAGGTCGCGGCGCTGCCCGATCCCGTGGGCGAGATCGACGAAGTCAAGCGCCGCCCCAGCGGCATCCAGGTCGGCAAGATGCGCGTGCCCCTGGGCGTGATCGGCATCATCTACGAAGCGCGCCCCAACGTCACGGCCGATGCCGCCGCCTTGTGCCTCAAGTCCGGTAACGCCGCCATCCTGCGCGGCGGCAAGGAAGCCCTGCAGAGCAACCAGGCGATCGCCCGCTGCATCCGCGCCGGGCTCGAAGCCGCCGGACTGCCGCTTGCCGCGGTGCAGCTCGTCCAGACCACCGAACGCGCGCTCGTCCCCCGGCTCGTCGCCTCACCCGAAGTGGTCGACGTCATCGTCCCGCGCGGCGGCAAGGGGTTGATCGAAGCGGTGATGAAAGACGCCCGCGTGCCGGTCATCAAGCACCTCGACGGCAACTGCCACGTCTACGTACACGCCGCCGCCGACCCGGCCAAGGTGCTCCCCATCGTCGAAAACGCCAAGACGCACCGCTACGGCGTGTGCAACGCCGCCGAGACGCTGCTGATCGACGAAGCGGTGGCCGAGCGCCATCTCCCCGAGATCGGACGCATGTTCACCGGGCACGGCGTCGAAATGCGCTGCTGCCCGCGCGCGCTCACCCTGCTGCAGCGCCACGGCCTGCCCGCGGCGCTCCTCAAAGCCGCCACCGAGGAAGACTGGCGCGAAGAATACCTCGCCCCCATCATCGCCATCCGCGTCGTTGCCGACCTCGACGAGGCGATCGAGCACATCGAACGCTACGGTTCGCATCACACCGACGCCATCCTCACCGAAGACTACGCCGCCGCGATGCGCTTCCTGCGCGAAGTCGACTCCGCCTCGGTGATGGTCAACGCCTCCACGCGCTTCGCCGACGGTTTCGAATACGGGCTCGGCGCCGAGATCGGCATCTCCACCGACAAGATCCACGCCCGCGGCCCGGTCGGGCTCGAGGGGCTCACCAGCCAGAAATGGATCGTGCTCGGCCAAGGCGAGATCCGGCGCTGAACGAGACGGCCGAGCCCCTCGCGCCGGCGCTGGAAGCCTCGCTCGACGCCTTCGTGCAGACTCTTTGGCTCGAAGAAGGGCTCGCGCCGGCCACCCTCGCCGCCTACCGCAGCGACCTCAGCCAGTTTTTCCTCTGGGCCCAGCGCGCCGGGCTCGACCCGCGCGCCGCGGGCAGCGCCGAGCTCCTCTCCTATCTCGCCGACTTCAGCCGCCGCAACAAGGCCACCAGCCAGCGGCGGCTGCTCGCGAGCTGGCGGCGCTACTACCACTGGCTGCTGCGTGAAGGCGCCATCGCCCGCGACCCCACCGCCACCCTGCAGCCGCCGCTGCTGCCGCCGCGTCGCCCCAAGACGCTCACCGAAATAGACGTGGAGCGCCTGCTTGCCGCCCCCGACGTCACCACGCCGCTCGGGCTTCGCGACAAAGCCATGCTCGAAGTGCTCTACGCCACGGGACTGCGCGTGAGCGAACTCGTGGGCTTGCAGACGCACCAGATCGAGCGCAACGAAGGCTGGCTGCGCGTGCTCGGCAAAGGCAACAAAGAGCGGCTCGTTCCTCTGGGTGAAGAAGCCGCCTCCTGGCTCGAACGCTATTGGCAGGAAGCGCGCCCCGTGCTTCTCAATGGAAAGCGGGAAGAGACCCTTTTCCTCAACCGCCACGGCCAAGCCATGACGCGGCAACGCTGCTGGCAGATCATCAAGGAACATGCGCTTCGCTGCGGCATTGCCCCAGAACGCCTCTCCCCCCATACCCTGCGCCACGCCTTTGCCACCCATTTGCTCGATCACGGCGCCGACCTTCGCGCCGTGCAATTGCTCCTGGGGCACGCCGATATTTCCACCACCCAAATCTATACCCACATCGCCCGAGCCCGTCTGGAAGCCCTTTATCGCCAGCATCATCCCAGAGCATGAAAAGAGCCCTTTCCAAGAACGAAATATTGGCTATAATAGCGGCTTCATCCACTCCATTTGAAAAACATCATGGATCTCACCTCGCTCACGATCGAAGAACTCGAACAGCTCAAGAAAGACATCGACCACGAATTCGAACGGCGCCGCCGCGAAGCCCGGGCCCAATTCAAAGCCCGAGTCACCCAGCTCGCCAAAGAAATGGGCATCTCGCTGGACGAAGCCCTGGGGCTTCTGAAAGGAGAAAAAAAGGAACGGGATTCCGGCAAAAAACCGCCCAAATACCGCCACCCCGAAAATCCCAACATCACCTGGAACGGCCACGGCCGCGCGCCCAAATGGTTCACCGAGTGGACAAATTCCGGTCGTTCCGCCGAAGAACTCGAAATCAAATGATCGCCTGAAGCGCTCGATCCGCCGGCTCCCGCCGGCGGTTTTTCTTTCTGCTTTTCACCCCACATCCCGCCTCCGTTCCAAGAGGATTCCCACGTTCTTCACCTCCGGGCGCACGCCAATCTTGGCGATCTTCACGCGTACCCAGGAAGCGTCGAATTCGGCAAAAAGCATCCCAACCAGATGCTCCCCCAGCCGCTCGAGCAAACGGAAATGCCGTCCGGCAAGCTCCTCCTTCACCCGGTCGATCACGCGGGCGTAATCGATCGTCGTCGCCAACTCATCGCCTCGCCCGGCCTCGGGCGGAATGCCCAGACTCAAGTCGATCGTCAAGGACTGCGGCGCCACCTGCTCGCGCGCATACACCCCCACCCGCGCCTCTACCCGCAGCCCCTCGATGAAGATACTGTCCATCTTTCCTTCCTTCTTCGCCGTTGCAACGCCCCCGTCAAAGCTGGGGTAAACTAAGATACTTTCCTCCGGATCATCGCACGATGCCCAAGATCCTGCTTCTCGTCCTGATGGGCTACGCGATCGGCTCGATTCCCTTCGCCATCCTCGCAAGCCGCCTCTTTCGCCTGCCCGATCCGCGCTCCTACGGCTCGGGCAACCCCGGCGCCACCAACGTGCTGCGCAGCGGCCACAAGGCCGCGGCGCTCTTCACGCTCGCAGGCGACGCCGCCAAAGGCTGGTTCGCCGTCTGGCTCGTGCATCGGCTGGGCGCGGACGTCACGGTCGCCGCGCTCGCCGGGCTCGCCGCCTTCCTCGGGCACGTCTACAGCCTCTTCCTGCGCTTTCGCGGCGGCAAGGGCGTCGCCACGGCGCTGGGCGTCCTCGCCGGCCTGCAGCCGGCACTCGCGCTTGCCGTGGCCGGCATCTGGCTCGTCGTCGCCTTCGTCACCCGCTACTCGTCGCTCGCCGCCCTCACTGCCGCTGCCGGGGCCCCTTTCCTCGCCCTGCTGCTCGACCTACCCCGTGAAGTCATCCTCGTCATCGCTGCCATGTCGGCCGTCCTCTTCTGGCGACACCGACGCAACATCCGCCAGCTGCTCAACGGCACCGAACCCAAATTCGGCCGCGGACGGCCCCAACGCAAGCCCCCGGCCGATCACCCCTGACGAAGCCCCTCCAGCGCCCAGCGCGGACGCACCTCGATGCGACGGTCCCATTTCACCTCTGCCCCCGCTTCCAGCCGCAGCGCCGCCGCAAAAGCGATCATCGCCCCGTTGTCGGTGCATAGCGCCACGTCCGGATAGAACACCGCAAACCCCTGTTTCGCGCCGGCCTCGGCCAGCATTTCGCGCAGACGGCGATTCGCCCCGACCCCGCCGGCCACGACCACGCGCCTCAAACCCGCCGCGCGCACGGCCGCCACCGTCTTCGTCACCAGCACCTCCACCACCGCCTCCTGGAAAGCAGCCGCCAGATCCGCCGCATACTCCGCTCGCCAGTCGGGCGAACCCACTTTCAGCGCCACTGCGGTCTTCAGGCCGCTGAAGCTGAAGTCCAGCGTCGGCGCATGCAGCAAGGGGCGCGGCAAGGCAAAGCGCGTGGGATCTCCCCGTTCGGCGAGCGCCGCCAACGCCGGCCCGCCCGGATAGCCCAGACCCAACAGCTTCGCCGTCTTGTCGAACGCCTCTCCGGCCGCATCGTCGATTGTCTCGCCCAGCAGGCGGTAATCCCCCACCGCCTCGACGGCCATCAACTGCGTATGCCCGCCCGAGACGAGCAAGGCGAGAAACGGGAACTCCGGCCGCGGCTCGGTCAGAAGCGGCGAGAGCAGATGCCCTTCGAGATGGTGCACCGGCAACGTCGGCTTGTTCAGGGCCAATGCCAGGCTCTCTGCGAAACTCGCCCCCACCAGCAGGGCCCCCGCCAATCCTGGCCCGGCCGTATAGGCGATCACGTCGAGCTCCGTCCAATCCATGCGCCCATCGGCCATCACCTCGCGCACCAGCGCCGGCAAGCGCCGCACGTGATCCCGCGACGCCAATTCCGGCACCACCCCCCCGTACGTCGCATGCATCTGTGCCTGCGTATGCAGGCGATGCGCGAGCAAGCCGCGCGACGTGTCGTAGAGCGCCACGCCCGTCTCGTCGCACGAAGACTCGATCCCGAGAATACGCACGCCCCGTCCTCACGCAAAAGCAAAAATTGTACCGTCGTTCGCCTCGTGCGCGAAAATCGCCTTGCCAGCCATTTTCTCAACCTTTATAATGCGAGTTTTCGTATCATCCATTCGAATCGAGGATCGAGATGCCCGGTATCCGCGTCAAAGAAAACGAACCCGTCGAAGTCGCCGTGCGCCGCTTCAAGCGCACGGTCGAGAAAGCCGGTATCCTCACCGAGCTGCGCAAGCGCGAGTTCTATGAAAAGCCCACCGCCGAACGCAAGCGCAAGCGTGCCGCCGCGATCAAGCGCTACCAAAAGCGCCTGCGCAGCCAAATGTTGCCGCCCAAGATGTATTGATGGAATTCAGGCTGGGGCGGCGCTGCGCGTCAGCCCCTGTTTCGCCTCTGCTGCCGTGACCCGCTCCCTCGTCCGGCACCGTCCTCATCCAAGAACGCCGATCGCCCGACGTCTGACGTTGGTCGTCCGGCCATGATCCCGCGCGACTTCATCGACGAGCTGCTCGCCCGCGTCGACCTGGTCGACGTCGTCGGCAAGCGCCTCAAGCTCAAGAAATCCGGCGCCAACTACTTCGCCTGCTGCCCCTTCCACGGCGAAAAAACGCCCTCCTTCTCCGTCTCGCCCGCCCGGCAGTTCTACCACTGCTTCGGCTGCGGCGCGCACGGCACCGCCATCACCTTCCTCATGGAATACGAAGGGCTGGGCTTCGTCGAGGCGGTGGAAGCACTCGCTGCCGAAACGGGAATGCAGGTGCCGCGCGCCCAAGGCACACTCTCCGCCGCCGAAGCCGCACAGCAAAAAAGCGAGCGCCAGCTCCTGCTGGAAGCGCACGCCAAAGCGGCCGACTTCTACCGCCGCAGCCTCGAGCGCAGCCCCAAAGCCCGCGCCTACCTCGAACAGCGTGGCATCCTTCCCGCCACCGCCGAGCGTTTCGGCCTGGGCTACGCCCCGCCCGAATGGCAGGCGCTCTCTGCCGTCTTCCCCCACTACGGCGAGCCGCTGCTCGAAAAAGCCGGCCTCGTCATCGCCAACCCCGACAGCGGCAAACGCTACGACCGATTCCGCGACCGGCTCATCTTTCCCATTCACGACCGACAGGGGAAGATCATCGCCTTCGGCGGGCGCAGCCTCGACGGCGGCGAACCGAAGTACCTCAACTCCCCCGAGACCCCCCTCTTCGAGAAAGGCCGCACGCTCTACGGCCTGGCGCTCGCACGCGACGGGATCCGCGAGGCGGGCTTTGCCCTGGTCACCGAAGGCTACGTCGACGTCATCATGCTCGCCCAGCACGGCCTCACCAACGCCGTCGCGGCGCTGGGCACCGCCACCACCGGCGAGCACGTGCGCACGCTGCTCGCACTCACCGACCACGTCGTCTTCTGTTTCGATGGCGACGAAGCCGGCCGCCGCGCCGCCTGGCGCGCCCTGGAAAACTCCCTCGAAGCGCTCAAGGACGACAGCCGCCTGCGTTTCGTCTTCCTCCCTCCCGAACACGACCCCGACAGCTTCGTGCGCGCGAACGGCGCCGACGCCTTCCGTGCCCTCATCGCCGACGCGGCCAAACCGCTCACCACGTACCTCTTCGACGAACTCACGCGGGACGAAGACCTGCACACCGCCGAAGGACGCGCCCGGCTCGCCCACCTCGCCAAGCCGCTGATCGCCAAAATCCGCGCCCCCATGCTGCGTCTGCAGCTAGAAAAGGAACTTGCCGATCGCACCGGGCTCGCCATCGAAACCCTGCACGAGTGGATTCCGCCCGCAGAAGCCGCCCCCCCTTCCTCGCCCCGGGCGGCACCGCCGCGCCGCGCCCGCCCGCCCGCCCGCCGCGCCCCTCTGCCGCTCGCCGCGCTGCTGCTGCGGCTACTCATCGCCCATCCGCTGCTCGCCGCCCGGCTCCCGGTCGAACTCCTGCCACTCGACGAGCCCGAACCCGAATGGCGCGCCTGCGCCGCGCTCATCGACGCCATCGAAGTCGGCACGCTCGATGCGAGCGCCACCCCCGCCATCCTCGTCGAGCACTTCCGCAGCAGCGAGCATGGCGAAGCATTCTCCCGCCACGCCGCGGCGCTCCTCGAAGAAACGCACTCCTGGGAAGACGCCGAATCCACCCTGAACGACGTCGTACACACCCTGCGCCGCCGCCGCCTCGAGCGCGAGATCGATTCCCTCATCGCCCTCGGCCGCCAGCGCAAGCTCACGCCAGAGGAAACCCTGCGCATCGGCGAACTTTTGCGCGAGAAAGCCCGTCTCACCCCCGTCGGCACCTTGGGTACGCTTCCCGCTCCCCAACCTCCCTAGAAGCGACGCCGGGTGTCGAAGCTGCTATAACAAAAAAGCAAGCCGCCCGATGTGCGGCGAGTCGTTTATAATCGTTGGTTTTTCCGGGAAAAACACGCTGCTGCCATGGCTCAAACTCCCAAGAATTCCCTCAAGCGCAAATCCTCCAAGCGCGCCAATCCCAAGGCCGAGAGCGCCTTCATCGAAGCGGTGGCCGCCAATCATTCTCCGGCCGACGCCGAAAAGCGCCGCACCCAGATCAAAGCGCTCATCGCGCTGGGCAAGGAACGCGGCTACCTTACCTACGCCGAGATCAACGACCATCTGCCCGACGACATCGTCGACTCCGAGCAGATCGAAGGCATCATCACCACCTTCAACAACCTCGGCATCCAGGTCTTCGAAGAAGCCCCCGCGCCCGAAGAGCTGCTCATGGCCGAAGCCCCTGCCGTGGGCGGTGCGGATGACGACATCGAAGAAGAAGCCGAGCAGGCGCTCTCCTCGGTCGACTCCGAATTCGGCCGCACCACCGACCCCGTGCGCATGTACATGCGCGAAATGGGCTCGGTCGAGCTGCTCACGCGCGAAGGCGAGATCGAGATCGCCAAACGCATCGAAGAAGGCCTGAAGAACATGGTGCAGGCCATCGCCGCCTGCCCCCTCACCATCGCGCACATGATCGAGACCATCGGCAAGATCGAGCGCGACGAAATCCGCATCGACGAAGTCGTCGACGGCCTCATCGACCATGAAGATCTCGCGCCGCTTGCCGAAGAAGACAGCGAAGCCGAAGCGGCCGCGACCGACGTCGACCTCGATGCCCTCGCAGAAGACGAAGCGGAAGTCGACGAAGAAGCCGCCGAAGACGGCGAAACCGAAGCCCAAGGGGATCTGGACGACGAAAGCGACGAAGACCGCGCCGCCCGCATCCAGGCCGCCAACCTCGCCGAGCTCAAACGCGGCGCCATGCAGCACTTCGAGCGCATGCGCAGCCTCTACGCCGAGCTCGACCGCGCGCTCGAAGCCTACGGCAGCGAAGATCCGCGCTACACCGCGCTGCGCGACCAGATCGCCGGCGAACTGCTGCACATCCGCTTCACCGCCCGCTACATCGAACAACTGTGCGACGTCATCCGTAGCATGATCGAACAGGTGCGCCAGCACGAACGGGCGGTCTCGAAGCTGTGCACCGAGATCGGCACCATGCCGCGGGACTACTTCATCAAGGTCTTCCCCGAGCACGAAACCGACCTCGACTGGATCACCCGCGAGATCGAAGCCGGCAAACCCTGGTCCGAGTCGATGGTCAAAATCTACCCTTCCGTACTCGAAGAGCAGAACCGCATCCGCGAGATCGAACAACGCGCCCGCATTCCGCTCAAGGAACTCAAGGACATCAACAAACGCATGTCCATGGGCGAAGCCAAGATGCGCGCCGCCAAGCGCGAGATGATCGAAGCCAACCTGCGCCTCGTCATCTCGATCGCCAAGAAATACACCAACCGCGGCCTGCAGTTCCTCGACCTCATCCAGGAAGGCAACATCGGCCTGATGAAAGCCGTCGACAAATTCGAATACCGCCGTGGCTACAAATTCTCCACCTACGCCACCTGGTGGATCCGGCAGGCCATCACCCGCTCGATCGCCGATCAGGCCCGCACCATCCGCATCCCGGTGCACATGATCGAGACCATCAACAAGATGAACCGCATCAGCCGCCAGATCCTGCAGGAGACGGGCGAAGAGCCCGACGCCGCCGAACTCGCGCGCCGCATGGAGATGCCCGAAGAAAAGATCCGCAAGATCCGCAAGATCGCCAAGGAACCGATCTCCATGGAGACGCCCATCGGCGACGACGAGGATTCGCATCTGGGCGAATTCATCGAGGACACCTCCGTGCTCGCCCCGGTCGATGCCGCGCTCATCGCCGACCTGCGCGAAGCCACGCGCGAAGTGCTCGAAACGCTCAACCCGCGCGAAGCCAAGGTGCTGCGCATGCGCTTCGGCATCGAGATGAACACCGACCACACCCTCGAAGAAGTCGGGCGGCAATTCGACGTCACCCGCGAGCGCATCCGCCAGATCGAAGCCAAAGCCCTGCGCAAACTGCGCCACCCCACCCGCTCCGAGCGCCTGCGCAGCTTCCTCGACAACGAAGTCTGAAGCCTCTCACCGCCTCGGCCCCGCCCTCTGGGCGGGGCTTTTTCATGCGATAATCTTCGCTGCTGGGCCCATAGCTCAACGGTTAGAGCAGCGGACTCATAATCCGTTGGTTGCTGGTTCGAATCCAGCTGGGCCCATCAAGAAAATCAATAAGTTACTGCTTCGTCGTCATACTCGAAAATCTGCCGCGTACGTGCAGTGTACCTCTCGGGTAGGGAGAGGACGGTTGAACCCATGGTTCGCTTCGATCACACCCGCTGCCACCTCGTACCGCACCATCCTCCCGTTATGAGCCCACCCTCTTGCACGCATGCACGCAATGCGTTATAGTTGTACAGTAAATCGCACAATAGAAGCAGGGCTCTCGTCATGCGCGTAGTGAATTTCTCTGAGGCACGAAACAACCTTAAAAAGGTGATCGATCAGGTCATCGACGATGCCGACTACACGGTCATCACACGCCGGGATGCCCCCGATGCGGTGGTGATGTCGCTGGACACATTCAACGGCCTGATGGAAACTGTCCATCTGCTGAAATCGCCTGCCAATGCGGCACACCTGGCCCGCTCGATCGAGCAGTACCGCCAGGGACAGGTGAAGCAGCAGGACCTGGTCGATGCCCAGTGAAGACAAGCTACTGAAGCTCACCTGGACCCTGGCCGCCTGGGAGGATTACGAATACTGGCAAAGCCAGGACCGCAAGACGCTCAAGCGCATCAATGCCCTGATCAAGGACTGCCTGCGCCACCCATTCGAAGGCATCGGCAAACCCGAACCTCTCAAGGAAACCCTTTCGGGCTTCTGGTCGCGGCGCATTGACGATACCCACCGGCTGGTCTACTGCGTGGATGCGCAGGCCCTGGTAGTGATTGCTTGTCGTTACCACTACCAGTAACCAAGTAAACCAAAACACCCACTTATTGCCCTATCCCCTGGGGCATGCTGCGCCCCAGACCCATGGGCAACTCATCACCCCCCGAACCGATACGCCTCGATCCACTCGCCGAGGTGATCCTCCAGCATCCAGCCCTCGCGCACCCACCGCTGCAGCGCCTCGCCCTCCTTCTGCGCCTCGTCCAGGTCGTGGATGCGGGCGCGGATCGCCTCGAGCCAGGCCTCCGGCCGATTTGGCACCCGCGTCACCGGCGCGCCGCGATAGGGCAGCACGTCCGAGCACACCACTGGCCAGCCAAGGATGCCGTACTCCAGCAGGCGCAGGTTCGACTTGCACTCGTTGAAGCGATTCACCTCCAGCGGCGCCACCGCCAGGTCCAGGTCGAGGCTCGCGAGTTTGGCCGGATACTGCTCGAACGGCACGAAGGGGTGGAACTCCTTCACGAAGGGGCGCAGCTCCTCCGGGCACATGCCGAAGAAGACCCAGTCGCACTCCTCGCTCGTCGCCTCCACCACCTCGCGGATCAGGGCCAGATCCCCGGCGTGCTGCATCGCCCCGGCCCAGCCCACGCGCGGCTTGGGCCCTACCCTCCGCTCGGATTTCAACCCATTCCACACCCATCCCGGCAGATAGTTCGGAATCAGGCGCACCTCGCGGGCATACTTCTCGATCGCCGAGCGGATCGGCTCAGTCGTCACCACCACCCGGTCGGCGGTGCGCACCACCCGCTTCATCTCGCCCGGCGTGTTGCGGTGCTCATAGACCTCGCTCTGGCGCGGAATCTCGCTGATGAGATCGTCCAGATGCAACAGGAAAGGAATTCTGGCGACCTCCTGCACCTGGCGCACCGTCTCCAGATGGTCGCTCAACTCCAGAAAGGCGCTCGCGGTGAAGACGTCCGGCTTCGCCCGCTCCACCTCCACCAGCAAGGGAATGCGCGTCTGCCGCACCCCCGGCGCATGGATGAAACTGCGCTCCGCCGCCCTAGCCTGCCACAACCCCTCCAGCGGCTGCTTGATGCGGTACTCGATCACCCCGCTCAGCTGCTCCCAGCCCAACACCCGCACCTTCTCCGAAGGCAAGCGCGGATCCCAATTCACCACGATCTCCGACTCCACCCGGTAATCGCGGTGCGTCAGGCTCAAGTGCCGGTTATAGGCCGGATCGCGCGCGAGCTGCGGCAGCCACTTGCGCAACATCGCCTCCTGCTCCTTGCCAAAGCGCTGCTGCGCCTTGCGCGCCTTGGCAGGCTCCGCCGCCTCCTGCTGCTGGCTCACGCTGCCGTGATGCACCAGCACCACGAAGGGCGTCCACAGAATCTTGTAGCCGCGCTCGCGCACCTTTAGACACAGATCCACGTCGTTGTAGGAGACGCGAAACGCCTGCTCGTCCAGCCCCTTCACCTCCTCCCACACCGACTTGCGGATCAAGAGACACGCCGCCGTCACGGCCGAGAGATCCTGATCCACCAAGGCACGGTTCATGTACCCGCCATCGGTCAGTCCCAATAGCCCCATATAAGGAAAATCCGCGATACCGCCCAATCCCAATAGCATTCCAACGTGCTGCACCGTCTGCGGGTGCGGGAACATCAGCTTCACTCCCACGATGCCCACGTCCGGCCGCTGGCCATAGGCCACCATGCGCTCCAGCCAATGCTCCTGCAGCACCGCGGTGTCGTTGTTGAGCAAGAGCAGATACTCACCGCTCGCCTCGCGCGCGGCCAGATTGCACATCGCCGAGAAATTGAACGGTTTGGGATAGGGCAACACCCGCACCCCCTCCGCTTTCAGGCGCTCCAGATAGGCGAGCGCCTCCGGCTGCGTGCTGCCGTTATCCACCACCAGAATCTCATGGTCAGGATAGGCCGTCTTCGCCCGGATGCTCTCGACGCAGGACTGCAGATAATCCGCCTGGTCTTTGGTGGGAATGATGATCGACACGCGCGGCTGCCGCGGCCAGTGATACACCACACGCCAGGTGCCCGGTACGTAACCCTCCGCCACCTCCGCCTCCAGCCCCCGGCGCGCCAGATGCGCCGCGAGCGCCTGCTGGTGCGCCGGCTCGTCCACCGCCTCTTCGCGCCCCGCCGGCACCGAATAGAGCACCTCGTCCACGTGCCCGATCGCCTCCTCGCCAAACGCATCGAGCACGCGCAGCGCCAGATCGTAGCGCCACGCCGACGCACCCTCCCCCAGTCCGCCCACCGCCGCAAACGCCTCGCGCTCCACCCATAGGCACGGGCCCAGATACGGCATCGAGCGCAGCAGATCGAGGTTGACGTCCGGCCGGAAGAGCGGATCGCGCCGCGCCCCGTCCGCCTCCACCGTGTCCGAGTCGCCATACATCAAGCGCCACTGCGGAAACGCCAGCGCATGGCGCACAAGCTGCTCCACCGCATCGCCAGACAGCCGCACCCCTGGCGCAAGCACCGACACCCAACCCGACTCCGCCGCCAGCTCCTCCGCGATCGCCGCCTCCAACCCCTCCGCCGACTCCACCTCACGCCAGCGCAGCATCGGCAACTCCGTCCACATCGCATCCGGCGCTGGCGTATCCGCCACCACCACCAGCCGCCACAAGGGCGCCGACTGCACGCCCAGGCTGTCGAGCGTATCGGCCAGTAGCGGCAGCTCGGACGCCGGGCAAGGCACGACGAAGGTGACGGTGGGGCTGTCGGCGGGAAGGGGATCGTCGGGGTGGAAGGGGGGGTGGTGGCGTTGCAGATACACACGGTAAGGGTCTATCTGCCGCACTTCAAGAGCTTGCTCACCCTCCACGAAACTTTGCAACATCCGCTCCCTACCCTGCCGGATTTCCAGATTACCCATATCATCGTATCGGGAATAAAGCAAACGATACGTGTCAAGGAATTTGGGGCGTTCGCGGCGCAATACATTGTCAGGATCAAGACGCTGGTGAACCTCAACGGTAACCACCGGAATATGAACCAGATCAAACGATCTGGAACAGCGAAGAAGAAAATCCCAATCCTCGAAAGTATCGAGAGATTCATCAAAAAAACCCACTTCATCAATCACATGTTTCCAATGACCCCAGGTATTGATAGGAATATAATTGCAAACATGGAGGCGCTCTTTGGAATAAAAAGACTCGCCATGGGGATCCGTCCGATCCACTTCATGAGGCTGACCACGTCCATAGGATTCAATGACATATACAGCCTTGGTATAAACAAATTTTGCCTCTGGAGCACGAAGGAGTTCATCCACAACTCTTTCAACATGTTCCGGCAAAAAAACGTCATCATCATCAAGATAGCATATAATGTCGCCTCTGGCAACGCGCAGAGCAACATTTCGCGCCCCGGCGTGTTTTCTGTTTTGTCCATAACGGATATAGACAATATTCAAATCTTCCGAAAAGAAATTGACAATCTCAGAAACTTCCTTTCCGGCATCGTTGACAACAACAATTTCTATGTTTTTATATGTTTGCTCTTTTACACTTCTAATTGCGCGAATCAACAGATCAGGGCGATTATAAGTCGGAACAATTACAGAAACCAGCAAGTCATCTTTTCTGCCAAAAACAGCTTCAGCAATTTTTTGAAGATATTTATTATCAGTATGTTTTTTCAATGCAATCTTTAATTTTTCAATATTTGCTTTTTTTGAATTGGCAAGAATAATATTTGCTTTTTCTATTTCGCTTGACGAATATATTTCTGGGTGATGAAAAACTATGTGCGCCCAAACTTCATCAAGGCTCGCAAGCGTACCTGATACCATGGTATTGGGTCGGTTGCGATACAAGAACAGAGGCTTTCGCAGATGAAATGATCTAAACCCAAGTTTTGCCGCCGCCACCCAGAAATTCCAATCCTCACCCCCAAGATACATTGCAGGAGAATAACCACCAACTTTTTCCCACACTTCTCTCCGGTAAAGAGAACAGTAGTCATGCACATTGACTAATTTGAGAATATCAAGTCGAGATTCACCTTTGACGTGAATGTGGCTCGCATCACCAAAATTCTGTTCATCGGTATAAATGGTAGAAAATTCCGGGTTATTATCCAGTATTGCGACTGTTTCTTTCAAAAAATTTGGATCAAGCTTATCATCCGCATCAAGAGGGAGTATATATCGACCACGGGCAGCCTCAATTCCAAAATTTCGGGCACCAGCCAAACCTTTATTTTCTTGTTCAAGAAGGCGAATTCTCCCATTTGGATCCTTTTTCATAAGATTGCGTGCAACGTCAGACGTATCGTCAGGACTGCCGTCATTGACAATAATACACTCCCAGTTTTCGAATGTTTGGGCAAGAACGCTTGATACGGATTCTTCAAGAAAATAGGCTTGATCGTAGCAGGGAATAATTACAGAAACGATGGGCGAACTATTTTTTAATACCCCGCAGCATAAAGGCTCTTCGAATAAATAAGATAAACCTCGATAAATATATAAATAAGAACAGTAATCAATAAAAAAATCTTTTTTAATCGCAATTAAATCATTACCAGCAAAAATAAGTTTATAATCATGAGAAAGAAATTTTTCAATAAATTCTTTTTCAGCATTGGACAAACATTGATGTTCAAATTGAATAATTTTTGGTTTATGGTTATTTTTAATTACTATCAAATCAATAATTTCAGCATCCATTCCCTCTGCATCTATTAATAATATATCTGGACCAACTCCGTAAGTCATTGACTTAGATTTTTCAAAATTTATTTGCCTTACTTTAATTTTTTCAACGCATTTCCATATTTTATTTTTTAAATCTTCATTTATTGTAAATCCTCCAAGCGCATTTTTATCATTATATAAAGAAGAAATCCCTAAAACCCAATCTGGCAACTTATACTCATATATTTTATATGGATTAATTGCATTAAATTCAACAAATCCATTACTGGATCCAAAAACAAAATTAATAAATATTGCATTTTTATTTTTAGCATAATTCCTTTTCAATTTTTCAAATAAATAAGGATTTGCTTCAAAAAGAACTGTTTTCGGATCTTTGTTAACTAAAACAGGACGTAATTGGTCAACAAAAATTCCATCCGCCGAACCAATTTGCCAAATAATACCATCAGGATTAGCATCAATAAAATATATAGATATTTTTTCAAAATCAAAAATATTAACATTACTAACTTTAAAATCGCTTTTCACTTGATCCCATTTGTATTTTTTATTTTTTATTTTTTCATTTATGTAAATTTCATATTCCTTCCCTCTTTTTGGAGATATTTTTTTTATAAGAGCTTTTGCCTCAAAAAAATCTTCATTTATTAATGCATTTTCAATTTTATTTATTAATTCATTTTCCCCTAGCCAAGACCCACCCCACCAATGAATACCATAAGAATTTCTCAGGTTATTTATTATTAACTTAGCGGACGTTTCATTATAATGAAACGGATAAAAACTTTTAGCATCAAGTCTTTTATTTCTATATTCCTTCAAATGCTTTCCAAATAACCAAGGCCCGGTTCCAATATTTGGAGGAATTTCATTTAATTTACCTTTATTATTTTTTATATCATCAATTATCTCCAAGAAAATTGGATGCTTAATTTTTGCTGCTATCATCCCTATGCTACAGTAATCATTACTTTCATCTTCATTACAAACAACAATATCATCATCACAAGAAAAGAAATCAAACCAATGCCAAGGCATAAAATCACAGTCTAAGTAAACCCCACCAAAACGATATAATATTTCATATCTCGCAACATCAGATTTCCTGGCATAGCCTTTTGCTAATTTTATGATTTCTGATGTAAGATATAATTCACCAATGTCATTATCAGTCCATGTCCTAAACTCACAATCTGGATATTGTCTCTGCCATGCCTCCCACCACATATCGTATTCTTCAGGTTTCTTGTTTTCACCGAACCAAATTCTATGAAAAATTTTAGGGATCATTTTTTCACCAAATCAGGAAAAATTTATTTTACATAAAAAAATATGGCTTAAAAATAACACCCGGCGAGGATCACGCACTTCATTCCCCCTCCCCAACGCCGCATCCGGCGCTTGTGTCAGAGGCATTGTAACCAAATCTCTTGGGTTCGAGCATGCGGCTGCGCTAGCCTCCGTCGCAGCCCGGCGTCCGATCCTGCCTCTCCCGCTCGTAGAACACCTTGCCCACACGCTCGATGTGCTCGCGCAGACCGGGATGATCGATCAGGTCGAAGAGGCACAGATCGACCTGATAAGGGATGGGCGATTCATCCAGTTGTCCCGCGATGCGGCCGAGCGTATCGAGGTCGAGCTTGGGGCCGAACAAGGCCAGATCGATGTCCGCCCCCGGTCGGTACGTTCCCTTGGCGCGCGAGCCGAAGATCACCGCTTTCTCCACTTCGGGAACTTCGGCCAGGATGCGCCGGATGGTGTCGATCGTGCGCTGCGGCAAGCCGAAATCCGGCGACGCGCTCACGATCCCCTCGCCAGGCGCGCCAGATGGTCGCGCAGTTCCAGAAAAGCGGCGTGGTAGCGTTCGACGACCGCCGAGACGATCGCTTCGGCCACCGATTCGTTGTAGGTATGGCTGGACAGGTTGCGCTTTTCGATCATGTCCATCCACACGTCGCCATCGCGCACCAATCCGCGCTTGAAGGCTTCCCGCACTGTGCTTCGCGAACCAACGAGCCCTTGGATCCCCTCCATTTCCAGATAATCTTTCAGCACGTTCCAGGCGAGTTCATGGGTGAATTCGAATCCTTGGATCAATCCTTGCTTTTCGAGGTCGGTGAGCGGTCGCGTCTCGGACAAGCGAACGGCCGCGCTCAGCTGATTCAGCGCCCGCTGAAAATTCTCGAACCGCCGTTTCCAGCGAACATCATCGACCATGATCTAGTCCCCTCTCGTGCCGGCAAGCGCTTTCATCATAGCAGTGCGGCGGTACAATCCCGCCCATGAAACTCGCCACCTGGAACGTCAACTCCATCGCCGCCCGGCTGCCGCACCTGCAGCGCTGGATCGCCGCCGCCCGGCCCGACGTGCTCGCGCTGCAGGAGCTCAAGTGCCCGGCGGAGAAATTTCCCGCGCAAGCGATTGCCGAACTCGGCTACGCGTCCGCGGTGCACGGGCAGAAAACCTACAACGGCGTGGCGCTGCTGGTGCGCGAGGGGTTGCCGTGGCGCGAGGTGGTGCGCGGCGTTCCCGAGTTCGACGACGAGCAGGCGCGCCTCATCGTGGCCGAGATCGACGAACCCGGCAGCGAGGCGCCGCTTTGGGTCGCGAGCGCCTATTTCCCCAACGGCCAGGCGGTGGGCAGCGACAAGTTCGCCTACAAGCTCGCCTGGATCGAGGCGCTCGCCCGCTGGATCGAACGGGAGCGGCTCACGGAGCGCCCTTTCGTGCTGATGGGCGACTTCAACATCGCCCCGGCGCCCGAAGACACCCACCCCGACTGGCCGCAGGACGGCATCCTCGCTTCGCCCCCCGAGCGCGCCGCCTTTGCCCGGCTCCTCTCGCTCGGGCTCGTCGACGCCTTCCGCCGCTTTCCCCAGCCGCCGCAGTCGTACTCCTGGTGGGACTACCGCCAAGGAGCATTCCGGCGCAACCTGGGCTTGCGCATCGACCACATCCTCGTCTCACCCGCTGTGCTGCCGCGGCTGCGCGCCTGCACGATCGACGTCGAGCCCCGGCGATGGGAACGCCCCTCGGATCACGCCCCGGTGGTGCTGGAGCTCGCTCCGATGGAGGAGTCGGGCAAGTAAGCCTCGGATGGCAGCGCTTGGTTCTCGATCTACAACGAGAACGTGCGCGTTTCAGCGGGATGAAAAAAGCACCTGAGCGGTGCCTTTGGTGCCGTTGAGAGGACTCGAACCTCCGACCTACTGATTACGAATCAGTTGCTCTACCAGCTGAGCTACAACGGCGTGGTGCGCGGCCTTGCGGCCTGGAAGAAATGGAATTCTATCCTCTCCCCGCCCGAAAATCAAGTTCGCGCCGGTCGAGCGCCTGGGCGCTACTTGCGCCACAGCCAGAAAAGCAGCGAGAGCAGCACCGAGACGAGGATGCTCGTGGTGAGGGGAAAGTAGAAGGTGAAGTTTTCGCGCTCGATGACGATGTCGCCGGGCAGGCGGCCGAAGGGAAAGCGCGACAGCCACGGCCAGAGCAGGGCCGCGAGCAGGAAGAGGATGCCGAGCAGGAAGAAGAATCGTTGCATCCCGGCCTCCCGGAGCGCGGGCAAACTGGCGGAGAGGGCGGGATTCGAACCCGCGTCAGGGTATTCCCCTGAACACGCTTTCCAGGCGTGCGATTTAAACCGCTCATCCACCTCTCCGGCAAGCGCGGTATTATACCCAGGTCCGGCACGAAACGCCAGGCCCCAGCCTGGCGGGCCGCTCTCTCGACGAAGGAGTCACCCATGGGACACCGCCTCTCCAAGATCACCACCCGCACGGGCGACGACGGCACCACCGGCCTCGGGGACGGCTCGCGCGTGGCCAAGAGCAGCCGGCGCATCGAAGCGCTGGGCGAAGTAGACGAATTGAACGCCGTGCTCGGGCTGCTCGCGAGCGAAACCGCCGATGAAGACCTGCGCGCGGTGCTCGCCGAGATCCAGCACGCCCTGTTCGACCTGGGCGGGGAACTGTGCCTGCCCGGCGCGGCCGTGCTCGGCGAGGCGCAGGTGGCGCGCCTCGAAGCGCTCGTCGAAGCCTACAACGCCGACCTTCCCCCGCTCAAGGAATTCATCCTGCCCGGCGGCTGCCGCGCGGCTGCGCTGGCGCACCTCGCCCGCACCGTCTGCCGCCGGGCCGAGCGCTCGGTGGTGGCGCTCGCGCAGGAAGAACCCCTGCACGCCGCCCCGCGGCGCTACCTCAACCGCCTCTCCGACCTCCTCTTCGTGCTCGCCCGCGTCTATAACCGCCGCGCTGGCGTGCCCGACGAACTGTGGCGGCGTGAGGGCAAAACGCCCAAGCCCCCGCGCGCGGGCGCCATGCCCCCCAACGGGAAAAATTCCTCAAGTCCCGCCGCATGATGCCGTAAACACTCCTACCAAACCCGGCAATCCACTCACGCAAGGAGAACCATCATGGCATCCGTCATCAACACCAACATCGCCTCGCTCAACGCGCAGAGGAACCTTCTGAAGAGCCAGAACGACATGCAGACCGCCATGCAGCGGCTCTCGTCGGGCCTGCGCATCAACTCGGCCAAGGACGACGCGGCGGGCCTGGCGATTTCCGACCGCATGACGGCGCAGATCAACGGCCTCAACCAAGCCACGCGCAACGCCAACGACGCCATGTCGATCGCCCAGGTGGCCGAAGGCGCACTGGGCGAAATCACCAACGCGCTGCAGCGCATCCGCGTGCTCGCGGTGCAGTCGGCCAACGATACCAACACTGCCACCGACCGCGCCTCGCTGCAGAAGGAGGTCAACCAGCTGCAGCAGGAAATCACGCGACTCGCCACCCAAACTTCGTTCAACGGCAAGAACCTGCTCGATGGCTCTTTCACCGGCCAGCAGTTCCAAGTAGGGGCTTACACCAACCAAACCATCGGTTTCTCCATCGGAGACTCTCGGGCCGCATCAATCGGCACCTACCAAATTTCGACCACCGGCTCCGCAGGGATCGAAGCCGCGGTTGCGGCCTCAGCCGGATATCCCACAGCGAACAACATGTCCGCTCAGGACATTACCATCCAAGGCCCGCGCGGCGAAGCCACGCTCTCCTCGGCAACCACCATCACCGCTGGCGTAACGGCCAAACAAATCGCTGATGCGGTCAATAGTCAAAGCGAGAAAACGGGCGTAACCGCCACCGCACGCACAACCGTAACGATGAGCTCCTTGGCTTCCGCAGGAACGGTCAGCTTTACTCTGCATGGAGCTAACGACAAAACCGCGCAGGTCACAGCCGACATCACCGACCCCAATGATTTGTCTGCACTGGCCAATGCGATCAACCAGACGACCGGCACCACCGGCGTATCCGCCTCCTTTGATAAAGAAACGGGCAAATTGACGCTGGTTCAGGCTGAAGGGTACGATATCGGGATCGAAGGGTTCAACAATAGCGCCGGGGGCACGATCTCGGTCGCCGGAAGTGAGGGTAATGCGGTCAATTTGACGAGCGGAGGAGCTAATAGCACCCGCGTCGGTGGCGAAGTCACCTTCAATTCGTCCGGACCTTTCAGTGTCAGCGTCTCCGTGGCAGGAGATTTGTTCGATACAGCTGGCACGGCTAACTACGGGGAGCTTAAATCGGTTGCGGACATCGACATCGGTACGCAGCAAGGCGCCAACGACGCGCTCAAGATCGTCGATGGGGCGCTGGCCTACGTCGATGACCTGCGCGCGGACCTCGGGGCGATCCAGAACCGCTTCAGCTCGGTGGTCTCGAGCAACTCGGTGACGAGCGAGAACGTGGCCGCCGCCCGGTCGCGGGTGCTGGATGCGGACTTCGCCGCCGAAACGGCGAACCTCTCCCGGGCGCAGATCCTGCAGCAGGCGGGCACGGCGATGCTGGCGCAGGCGAACGCCTCGACGCAGAACGTGCTGACGCTCCTGCGCTGATCGGGGCTTGACACGGGCGGCGCAGGGTCTACGATGATCCTGACGCCGCCCGCTTTGCTTTGAGGGGAATTGTCATGAACGTCCCGATTTCTTCCGTGTCGTTACCGCAAGGCGCGGCGAGCGCGGTGCTCACCGAGCCGCCGCGCGCGCCGGCGCCTTCTGCTGCCGCGGCGGACACGGCACCCTCCCCAACGGCCACACCGCGCGCGACCGAGGCCGCTGCGGCAACGGCGGCAGGTGCCGCGGCTTCTTCGGCGCCGGTCGACCGCGACACGTTGCAGGGCGCGGTCGAGCGGGTGCAGCAGGCGGTGCAGACGCTCTCCAGCGCCGGCATCCAGTTCACCCTCGACCAGGATTTCGAGCGCATGGTGGTGCAGGTGATCGATACCTCCACCAAGGAAGTGATCCGGCAGATTCCGCCCAAGGAGATGCTGGAGATCGCCCAGGCGCTCGACAAGCTCCAGGGCCTGCTCGTCCACCAGAAAGCCTGATTCGAGGAGCGCACCATGGCCACCATCACTTCTTCCGGCATCGGTTCGGGGCTGGACATCAACGGCATCATCGACAAGCTGATGGCGGTGGAGCGCAAGCCGATCGATGCGCTCGAGCAGCGCAAGAGCACGGTGCAGACGCAGATTTCGGCCTTCGGGCAGGTGAAGTCGGCGCTCTCCACCCTGCAGTCGGCCGTCAAGCGGCTGGACGACCCGAGCGTGCGCTACGCCACTACCGCCAGCGTGAGCGAAGGGGCCGGCTTCACCGCCAGCGCGAGCGCCGGGGCGAGCACCGGCACCTACGAGATCGGCGTGCAGCAGCTCGCCCAGGCGCAGCGCGTGGCCACCAGCGCCACGCAGCCTTTCACTCCCGGCGCGGGCAGGCTCACCATCAGCGCCGGCGGGCAGAGCGTGGAGGTCGATTTTTCCGGCGGCGGCTCGCTCGCAGACCTGCGCAACGCCATCAACGACCAGGCCGGTTCGCTGGTGAGCGCGAGCATCGTCGACAACGGCACGGCCCAGCAGCTCGTCCTCACCAGCCGGCAGACCGGCACGGGGCAAGCGTTCTCGCTCACGGGAACGGGCGAGCTCGCAGGGCTGACGTTCGATCCGACCAACCCCTTGACCGAACCGGGAAATTCCGTCTATCAGGTGCAGGCGGCGCAGGATGCCAAGCTCAAGTTCAACGGCCTCGAGGTCACCCGCTCCTCGAACACGATCGAGGACCTGATCCCGGGGGTGACGCTCAGCCTGCAGTCGGCCACGCCAGGGCAGACGTCCACGCTCAGCGTGCAGCGCGACGATTCGGCGCTCACCCAGGCGATGCAGGAGTTCGTGGATGCCTACAATGCGGTGAACAACACCCTCTACACCCTCACCTACTACGACCCGGAGAGCAAGACCGCCGGGCCGCTCTCCGGTGACTCGGCCCTGCGCACCATCCAGAGCCAGCTGCGCAACACGCTCAATTCGCTCGGCGGCAGCGGGGGCTTGCGCAGCTTCACCGACCTGGGGCTGAGCTTCGACGACAAAGGCGCGCTCTCGTTCGACGCGGCCACCTTCGCGCAGGCGCTGCGCGACCAGCCGCAGGCGGTGAACCAGATGCTGGTGGGCACCGACACCCAGCCGGGGCTGGCGAGCCGGCTCGATACGCTGCTGACCGCCGACCTGCAGACAGGGGGGCTGCTCGAGACGCGCGTGCAGGGGCTCAACGCCAAGGTGAGCCTCATCGACCAGCAAAAAGAACGGCTGGAAGCGCAGCTCGAGCGCATCCAGCAGAACTACCAGCGCCAGTTCAGCGCCATGGACAGCATCGTGGGGCAGTACACCAGCCTGGGCAGCTACCTGCAACAGCAGTTCGACGCCCTGCTGGCGAGTACGAAGAATTGATGCCGAGGAGAGAAGGCATGTTCAACCGGATGCGAGGCGCCAACGCCTATTCGCAAGTCAGCCTGGAGACCGCCGTGCAAAGCGCCGATCCGCACCAGCTCATCCTGATGCTCTACGACGGTGCGCTGATGGCGCTCGCGCAGGCCGTGGTCGCCATGGAGCAAAAAGACATCCCCAAGCGCGCTCAGTCCATCAGCCGGGCCATCGCCATCATCCATGACGGGCTGCACGCCTCGCTGGACGTGGAGAGCGGCGGCGAGCTGGGCGAGCGCCTCGCCGCCCTGTACGACTACATGGTGGAGCGCCTGACGCAGGCGAACGCCACCAACAACGCCGCGGCGGTGCAGGAGGTGAGCGGGCTGCTGCGCACCCTACGTGAGGCCTGGGCCGAGATGCCGCGCCAGCAGGCCGCGGCCACGGCGGGGTGAACCGATGACGACGCTTGCCGAAGAGGCGCCGTGGGCGGAGCTCGCGCGCGGCTGCGCGGCGTTTGCCGCGGCCGCCGAGGCGAACGACTGGGGGCGCGCGGCGGCGATCATGGGAGAACTCTCGCGGCTCGCCGAGGCCGACCGCGCCTGGTGCGCGGCGCACGATCCGGCTTCGCCCGAGCGGCGGGCAGCGATCGCGGCGGCGCGCACGGCGCTGGAGGCGGCCGGCGCACACCTGCTGCCGGCGCATGCGAGCCTGGCGAAGCTCCTGCGCGCCTGGGGCGCGCCGCCGGGCTGAGGCGCAACCGTCATGAGGAGCCCGCAGCGCCGTCGCGTGCAACGAGCGCGCCGTAGGGCGTTCGAGGCGGCCTCATGATCCCGCCCGACGTCGTCGCCCGCCTGCGCATGATGGTGGAGGCGGATCTGCTGCGCCCCGAGCCGCAGGTGGGGGGCGTCGAGCGCATCCGCCCCATCCCCGAGCGCCTGCCGGAGGTGCTGCCGGGGCAGGTGCTGCGCGCCACCATCCAGCGGCCGCTGCCCGACGGCACTTTCCAGGCGCTGGTGGGGGGGCGCGACATGACGCTCGCGCTCGATCGGCCGGTGAAGAGCGGCGACACGCTGGAGCTGGTGGTCGAGCGGCAGGTGGGCGGTACGATCTACGCCCGCCTGAACGAGGGCGCGGCCGCAGCGGCGACGGGCGCAGGCGCGGCCTCCGTGCGCACCCAGCTCTCGCCCACCGGCGAATTGCTGCGCCAGGTGCTGACCCAGCCGGCGCCGGAGCGCCTGCCTTTACCCGCGGGCAGTGCGCAGGCGGCGCCGCTGCTGCCCGCGGCGCCGCGCTCCGAAGCCGACGTCCCGCAGCTGGCGGCGGCCTTGCAAGGAACGCTGCAGCGCTCGGGCCTCTTCTACGAATCGCATCTGGCACAGTGGGCACAGGGACGCTATCCCCTGGAGGCGCTGCGCGCCGAGCCGCAGAACGTGCCGACGGAGGGAAATCTGGCGGGCGCGCCGCTTCCGCCAAGCGCCCCCGCAGCCGGGCAGACGGCCCCTTCTGCCGCCTTCCCGGCCGAAGGCGCTCCGGCACCCCCGCTGCAGGAGGGCGAGACCTCGTCCGCCGCTACGCAAAGCGCCGCGCTGCGGGCAGCGCCCTCGCGCCCGGAGGGGCTCGAAACACCGACCGCCGCCGGAACGGCGCAGCAGGCGGAGGGGGCGCGCCTTGCCGCGGCGGCGTCGATCCCGGCAGGTGCCCAGGAGCCGGCAGCCGGCACGCCCGCGGCGGCGCTTCTTCCCCCCGCCCTCTTGGCGGCGCTCGCGCAGCAGGCGCCGGTGGCGCTCACCTCCTCCGGCGCCGAGCGCCTGCTCGCCACCTTCTTCGCCGGGGCGATGCCGGCGTCAGCGGACACCGAGCCGAGTCGATCCGGGTTTGCCGCCGCGGCCTTGGCCGACGAGACGACGCCCGCCGGCACGCAGATTCCCGCGCGGCTCGTGCCGATCGTGCAGCACCAGCTCGATGCCCTGGCGACGCAGCAGCTCCACGTGCAGTTTGCTCCCTGGCCGGGGTGGACGGTGTTCTGGGACCTGGAAGCGCCGCAGGAGCGCGAGGCGCGCTCGTCGCCGGACGAGGGCGAGGCGCCGATCTGGCGCTCGCGCCTGCGCTTGAGCCTGCCGGCGCTGGGCGAAGTGGAGGCGGAGCTGCAATGGCAGGCGGGGACGTTGGCGGTGCGCGTCTCCTCCCCTTCCGAGGACACCTCGGCCCTGCTGCGCGCCGCGGCGCCGGCGCTGGCCGCAAGAATGGAAGCGGACGGCATTCGTCTGACGAGGCTCGACGTGACCCGCGGGGAAAACGGCGATGGACGCAGCACCGGAGGATGAGCTTCCCCCTTCGCCCTCCCGGCGCGCCGCGGTGGCGCTGCGCTACGAGGCAGGAGAACCCGCCCCGAAGGTGGTGGCCAAGGGGAAGGGCGTGCTCGCCGAGCAGATCCTGGCGCGGGCGCGCGAGGCCGGCGTGTATGTGCATGAGTCGCCCGAGCTCCTCGCGCTGCTGATGCAGCTCGATCTGGACGAGCGCATTCCGCCGCAACTGTACGTGGCGGTGGCGGAGCTCCTTGCCTGGGTCTACCGTCTGGAGCAGGCCAAGCGCGGCGGCCCGCCGCCGGGGCCGTTCACGCCGGCACGAAACGTGCTATAAAGCCCCGTATCCGCGTCCTTCGCCGTCATCATGTCCCTCGCCCCCGACCGTTTCGAGCTCTACGATCCGGAACGCTATCCCGACTACGTGCTGCGCATGCCGCGCGAGATCGCCGTGCTCTTGCGTTCGCTGGCCGCGCGGCGCACGCCGATCGCCGTCTTCGGCGGCGGACGCTATCTTTTCCCCTCCATGGTGCTGCAGGTGACCGAGGAGCATTTTTTCCTCGACCCGTGCGGCGACGAGCGGCTCAACGCCCTGGCGCTGGAGCGCGGCGTGGTCTGCCAAGGGAAACTGGAGGGAATCACGCTGCAGTTTGCCGCCGAACGGCTGCAGCGGGTGGAACATCAGGGCGTGCTCGCCCTGGCGGCTCCTCTGCCCCGTACCATGCTTCGCCTGCAGCGGCGGGAATTTTTCCGTCTGAAGCCGCCCACGCCCACCTGGTGGTGCGAGCTGCCGCGCTCGGCCATCGTTCCCCTTTCGCCCCAAGAGGCGGAGCACGCCAAGCTGAAATTGCGCATCCTCGATCTGAGCGTGGGTGGCGTTTCCCTGCTTTTTCCGCCGGACGTGCCCACTCCAGCGCACGGCACGCAGTTGGCCAGCGCGCGCTTGATCCTGCCGCCGATGGATTCGCTGGAAACCGCGATGGAAGTGCGCAACGTCCTGCCGCTCGATATTCCCGGTCCGGCAAAGGCCATTCCCATGCGGGTGGGTTTTCGCTTCGTCGGCATACCCATGGCGGTAGCGAACCGTCTCTATCGCTACCTCTTCGAGCTGCAGCGGGAACAGCTGGCCGCGCGAAAAGCGGGGCTGGGGGTGGAGTGAGTCACACCGGCATGTTCATGATGTCCTGGTAGGCGCTCACCAGGCGGTTGCGTACTTGCACCATCTGGTTGAAGGCGAGCGACGCCTTTTCGAGGTCGATCATGACGTTTTGCAGGTCGACGCTGGGGTCGCCCGCGCTGAAGCGGTTGGCCTGCTCCTGCGCCTGGCCCTGCGCCTGGCTCACGTCCTTGAGGGCGGAGTCGAGCACGGAGGCGAAATCGACCTGACCGGCTTCCTGCGGCGCTTCGGCGGCCGCAGGCTTGCCTTGCGCGAGCGCCTGGGCGCGCTGCATCTCGGCGAGCAGTTGGTTGATGCCGTTGGTGTCCATGGTCGTGCCTCCTGTCCTTCACCGGCCCTTCGTTCATTCTAGCATTGTTCGTCGCCCGGAATGGCGTAGCCTTCGGCGCGGTAGCGCTGCAGCTTGTAGCGCAGCGTGCGCTCGGAGATGCCGAGCCGCTCGACCGCGCGCTTGCGCGAGCCGCCCACTTCGCGCAGCACGCGCAGGATGTGCTCGCGTTCGCGCTCGCGCACCGTCTGGGCGCTGCCCTCCCCTTCTGCTGCCGTCGGGGCAGGAGTTGCCGCAGTGCCTGCCGGTTCCGGTGGTGCAGCGGCGGGCGACGGCGCACGCAGCGGCAGGCAGGCGGCAAGCGCCGCGTCGTCGATCACGCTGCCGGGGGCGAGGATGAGGGCGCGCTGCAAGGTGTTCTCCAGTTCGCGGACGTTGCCGGGCCAGCCGTATTGAAGCAAGATCCGTGCCGCTTCGTCGGTGAGCGTGGCGCCGTTCTTGCCGAAGCGCGCGCCGTGCACGGCGAGAAAGCGCTGCGCGAGCGGCAGGATGTCGCCGGGGCGTTCGCGCAGCGGCGAAATGCGCAAGGGGAAGACGGCGAGGCGGTAGTAGAGGTCCTGGCGAAAGCGCCCGGCGGCGACTTCCGCGGGCAGGTCGCGGTTGGTGGTGGCGAGGATGCGCACGTCGAGGGGAATCGGTTTGCGGCCGCCGAGGCGCTCGACTTCCTTTTCCTGCAGCACGCGCAGGAGCTTGGCCTGCAGCGCGAGCGGCATCTCGGAGATTTCGTCGAGCAGCAGCGTGCCGTGCTGCGCCTGCTCGAACTTGCCGGGCTGGGCGGTGCTCGCGCCGGTGAAGGCGCCTTTCTCGTGGCCGAAGAGGGTGGCTTCGAGCAGGTGCTCGGGGATGGCGGCGCAGTTGATGGCCACGAACGGCCCGTCGTGCCGCGGGGAGTGGCGGTGAATGAATCGGGCATAGACTTCCTTGCCTACGCCCGATTCGCCTTCGAGGAGCACCGTGGCGTCGGTCTGGGCCACGCGTTCGGCCAGTTGCAGCAGCTGGCGGCTGGCGGGGTCGGCGGCGACGAGTTCGTCGTCGCCTCCCGGCTGGGCGTACTTGCGCACGAGGGAGAGCAGCGCCGCCGGCTCGAAGGGCTTGAGGAGGAATTCGCAGGCGCCGCCGCGCATGGCGGCCACGGCGCTGGCGACGTCGCCATAGGCGGTCATGAGGGCGACCGGCAGCTGCGGCAGGCGCCGGCGCACCGCTTCGAGCACTTCGAGCCCATTCATGGGGGACATTTTGAGGTCGGTGAGCACCATGGCCACCGGCTCGCGCTCGAGGGCGGCGAGCGCCTCGGGGCCGGAACCGACGGCGATCGGCCGGTAGCCGCCCACTTCCAGGGTGAGCGCGACGGCGTCGCGCAGGTTCGCGTCGTCCTCGACGATGAGGATCGGCAGCGGTTCGCTCATGCGTCTGGCTCCATTGGCGGTGGGGAAAGCGGCAACGAGAGCACGAAGCGGCTGCCCTCGCCGGGGCGGGAGTAGGCTTCGATGTCGCCGCCGTGCGCGCGGGCCACGCCGCGGGCGATCGCCAGCCCCAGGCCCGTGCCTTCGCTGCGGGTGGTGAAGAACGGCTCGAAGATGCGCTCGAGCTTGTCGGCGGGGATGCCGGGGCCCTCGTCGCTCACGCCAAGACGCGCGCGCGCTCCTTCACGTTCCCCTTCGAGGCGTACCGTGCCGCCTTCGGGGATGGCCTGCAGGGCGTTTTCCAGCAGATTGGTGAGGGCGCCGGCGAGCGCCTTGGCGTCCCCCTGGACCCAGGCGCCGGCGAGCGGTTCGAGCCGCCCTTCGAGCCGGGCGCGTTTGGCCGCGGCGAGCGGTTCGAGTGCGTGCAGCGCGTCGCGGGCGAGCGTCTCCAGCGCCACCGGACCGCGCGCCCCGCCTTCGCCGCGGGCAAAGAGCAGCATGTCGCCGATGAGCCGTTCGAGGTGACGCAGCCGCTCCTGCGCCCGCTCGGCGAGCTGGGCGCGGCGCTCGGGCGGCAGTTCGCCGGCGGCGAGGTTGCCGACGTAGAGCATGGAGGCGGCAAGCGGCGTGCGCAGCTGGTGCGCGAGCGCCGCCACCATCTCGCCCATGGCGGCGAGCCGCAGGTTGCGCTCCATCGCCTGGCGCAGGCGGTGCGCTTCGGTGACGTCGTGCAGCAGCAGCAGCCGCCCGCCGTGGGCGGCGAGATCGGCCCAGGAAAGATTGAGCCGGCGGGCCGTGCCCCCGGGCATGGGTAACTCCACTTCCTGCGGCGTGTCGGTCGGCCGGAGCGTGGCGGCGAGCTCTGCCCACGCGCGCCCTTCCGGCTCGAGGCCGGGCCACAGCGCCTTGGCCGCCCGGTTCGCCTGCACGACGCGGTCTTGGGCATCGAGCACCAGCACGCCGGCCGGCAGCGCCTGCAGCAGCACTTCGAGGCGCTCGGAGAGCATCTGGGCGCGCGCCTGCAGCGCCTCGTAGGAGCGCGTGAGCGCGTCGGAGGCGCGGGCGAACTGTTCGAAGGCGCGCGCGAGCTGTTCGGGCGTGAGCGAGGCGGCGGAATCGGCGGTCATGGTTTTCCTACTATACGACAAAGCGGCGGCGGCAGGAATTGCCGGCGATTTTTGCCGTTATTTCCACGACGGCTTGCCGCCCGAGGCGCGATAATGCAGCCTGAGACCGTTGCCCTCGCGGCAGGAGACGACATCATGGCCGAGGCCGACACGACGCTGACCGCCCAAGCCCCCGCGGCAACCCGCCTGCCGCCGGCGCTGGCGAACCTGCTCGAGCGCGTCAAGGCGCTTTCCCTGCAGCAGAAACTTGCCGCCGGCGCGGCGCTCGCGCTGGCGATCGCCCTCATCGTGGGGCTATTGCTGTGGTCCAAGCCCGCCGACTACGCCGTGCTCTTCTCCAATCTGGACGAGCGCGACGGCGGGGCGATCGTCACCACCCTGCAGCAGATGAACGTGCCGTATCGTTTTTCCGACAACGGCAGCGCCATCCTGGTGCCCTCTTCCCAGGTGCACGACCTGCGCCTGCGGCTGGCGGCGCAGGGGCTGCCGCGCGGCGGCAACGTCGGTTTCGAGCTGATGGACAATCAGAAACTGGGCATCACCCAGTTCGCCGAGCAGATCAACTACCAGCGCGCGGTGGAAGGAGAGCTCGCGCGCACTATCCAGAACATCGGCGCGGTGTCGGCCGCGCGCGTGCATCTGGCCATTCCCAAGAAAACGGGTTTTCTGCGCGACAAGGAAAAGCCCTCGGCTTCCGTGATGGTCACGCTGCGTCCGGGCCGGGTGCTGGATGAAGCGCAGATTGCCGGCATCGTGCATCTGGTGAGTTCGAGCGTGCCAGAGCTCACGCCCGATCGCGTCACGGTGGTGGATCAGTCGGGCAATCTCCTGACCCGCTCGCCCGACCAGAACAAGGGGGATCTGGACGCCAAGCAGCTCGCCTTCATCCAGGAGCTGGAATCGGCCTACGTACGGCGCGTCGAATCCATCCTCGAACCCATCGTCGGGGCGGGTAACTTCAAGGCGCAGGTGGCCGTCGAGGTCGATTTCAACCAGACGGAACTCACCAGCGAATCCTACCGTCCCAATCCGGCGCCGGATCAGGCGATCCGCAGCCAGCACATCGAGGAGCGCTACGGCGGCGACCAGGCGCCGCAAGGCGTGCCGGGCGCGCTCACCAACCAGCCACCGGTGCCCGCCACTGCGCCCATCACCACGCCGGAAGTCGGCCAAGGCGGTACCGGTACGGCGACGGCGGCGCCCACGGGCAAGCGCGAACGCACGGCGACCATCAACTATGAGCTCGACCGCACCATCCAGCACACGAAAAAGGCGCTCGGCGACGTGCGCCGCCTCACCGTGGCCGTGGTCATCAACCAGAAGACCGAGACCACGCGCGAAGGCGTCAAGACCATCCCTTCGGACGAAGAGCTCGCCCAGCTGGAGAAATTGGTGCAGAATGCAGTGGGGCTCAACCCGACGCGCGGCGACAGCATCACCGTCTCCGGGGCGCTCTTCGCCGGCAAGATCGAAGAGCCGCCCGTGCCGTGGTGGAAACGCCTGTGGAACGACCCGGTCATGGTCGAGATCGTGCGCGAGGTGCTGCGCTACCTGCTGCTGGCCGTGGCCTTGGTGATCGTCTATTTCGGCGTGATCCGGCCGCTGGTGCGCACGGTCGCCACCAAGGCCGAAACGCCGGCGCCCGGCGCTCCCACCGCGGTGCCGCCGGCCGGCGCGGAGGAAGAAGAGGAAGGCGCGATCGTGCAGCTGGGCACGGTCAGGCCCGGCGATCCGTTCGAGCGCAAGGTGGCCGAGCTGCGGCGCATCGCCCAGAACAATCCCAAGCTGCTCGCCAACATGATCAAAGAGTGGCTCGGTACCGCGGAGAGACGCTGAGATGAGTGAAGATGCCGTCGAACGCGCCGCCTTGCTGCTGCTCACCCTGGGGCCGGCCGAGGCCGCCGAGGTGCTCAAGAACCTCGGTCCCAAGGAAGTGCAGAAACTGGGCACCGTCATGGCCGCGCTGCCGGCCAAACCGCGCGAGGAAGTAGAACCGGTGCTGGACGAGGCCATCGAATACGTGCAGCGCGGCGCTCCGATCGAACCCGATCCGGAGCAGATCCGCGAGATGCTCACCCAGGCGCTGGGCGACGACAAGGCAAGCCACATCATCGCCCGCATCATGCAGGGCTCGGACACCGCCGCGATCGAGAGCCTGAAGTGGCTCGATCCGGCCACCGCCGCCGATCTCATCAAGAACGAGCACCCGCAGATCATCGCCACCATCCTGGTGCACCTGGAATTCGACCAGGCGGCGGAGATCCTCAAGCACTTCCCGGAGCGGCTGCGCAACGAGGTGATCCTGCGCATCGCCACCCTCGAAGGCGTGCAGCCGCTGGCGCTCAAGGAGCTCAACGAGGCGCTGGGCAACCTGCTCGCCAACGCTGCCTCCAGCACCAAAAGCAAGGCCATGGGCGGGGTGCGACACGTGGCCGAGATCCTCAACTTCGCCGGCGCACAGCTCGAGAACGAGGTCATCGAGGCCGTGCGCGAATACGATCCCGACCTGGCGCAGAAGATTCTTGACGAGATGTTCGTCTTCGAGAACCTCATCGACATGGACGATCGCAGCCTGCAGACGGTGCTGCGCGAGGTGCAGAACGACCAGCTGGTCATCGCCCTCAAGGGAGCCTCCCAGCAGCTGCGCGAGAAAGTCTTCAAGAACATGTCCCAGCGCGCCGCCGAGATGCTGCGCGAGGATCTGGAAGCGAAAGGGCCGGTGCGCGTCTCCGAAGTGGAGGCGGCGCAGAAAGAGATTCTCAAGATCGTGCGCCGTCTGGCCGAAGAAGGGCAGATCGTCCTGCCCGGCAAGGGCGGCGAAGAGGGGTTCGTGTGAGCCGGAGCGCGCGCTGAATGCCGATCGACCGCCATCAGGCCACCGGCCTCTACCGTCCCTGGCAGCCGCCTTCCTTCGACGAGGCGGAAAACCGCCGCGACCAGCCACCAGCCGGCGCAGAAGCGGCGCGCCAAGGGGTGCAGCTGCCCACGGTCGAGGAACTCGAAGCCCTCTATGAGCAGAGCCGCCGCGAAGGATTCGCCGCCGGCCACGAGGAAGGATTTGCCGCCGGCCGCGCCGAAGGGCTTGCCCAGGGGCAGGAAGAAGGTCGGCGCCAGGGCCATCAGGAGGGCTACGCCAAGGGCGAGGCCGAAGGGCGAACCCAAGGGGAAGCCCGGGCTCGGGCGCAGTACGAAGCGCAATGGCAGCAGCGCCTGGCGCTGGCCGCCTCCCTGATCGAAGGGCTGGAACATCTGGCGGAACGCACGCGCGAGACGCTCGCCGAGGAGATCGCCGCACTGGCCGTGGAAATCGCGCGACGCGTGCTGCAGGACGAGCTGCGCACCTCCCCCGAGCGCATCGTCTCCCTCGTGCGCCGCCTGCTCGAAGAAGACGGGGCGCCGCATCTCACGATCCGCCTCCACCCCGAAGATCTCCCTTTGGTCCGCGAAGCGCTCGAAGCGGAACTTGCCAAAGGCGGGCACCGGCTCGTTGCCGATGCCGCGATCGGGCGCGGCGGCTGCCTCGTCGAATCGGATTCCCACGTCGTCGATGCCACCGTGCCCACCCGCTGGCGCCGCCTCGTCGCCCGCCTCTGGCCCGAGAGCGCCAACTGGGAAGAAGAAACCGACGTGCCGGATGATGGCGGGGAAGGTACCCCATGAGTGAGGCCGAAACGCTCGTCCTCGACCCTTTGCGCCGGCGCCTGCGCACCTGGCGCGAGGCGCTGCGCCGCACGCCGGTGCTCACCCCGGCCGGGCGGCTGGTGCGCATCAACGGGCTGGTGATGGAGGCCATGGGCCTCAAGCTGCCGCTGGGCGCGAGCTGCCGCATCGAAACGCCCACCGGCGGCACCGTGGAAGCGGAAGTGGTGGGTTTTCAGGGGGACAAGCTCTTTCTCATGCCCACCGAGGAGGTCTATGGCCTCGCGCCCGGGGCGCGGGTCCTGCCGCCCGAACCGCCGCCCATTGCGCTGCACGCCGACGAGGTCCCCGAAGCCCCTTCGCCCGACCGTGCCAAGCACCTCCCCGCAGGCGAAGCGTTGCTGGGGCGCGTGGTCGATGCGGCGGGCCGTCCGCTCGATGGCAAGGGGCCGCTTGCCGGCGCCGCGTTGCGTCCGCTCTTCGCCCCGCCGATCAATCCGCTCGCGCGCACGCCCATCGACACGCCGCTCGACGTCGGCATCCGCGCGATCAATGCGCTGCTCACCGTCGGCCGCGGTCAGCGGCTGGGGCTTTTCGCCGGCTCGGGGGTAGGGAAATCGGTGCTCATCGGCATGATGGCGCGCTTCACCGTGGCCGAGGTGATCGTCGTGGGGCTCATCGGCGAGCGCGGCCGGGAAGTGAAGGAATTCATCGAACAGAACCTCGGCCCCGAGGGCTTGGCGCGGGCCGTGGTGGTGGCCGCGCCGGCCGACGTGAGCCCCCTGCTGCGGCTACAAGGGGCGGCTTACGCCACGGCGATCGCCGAGCAGTTTCGCGACGAGGGGCGCCACGTGCTCCTCATCATGGACTCCCTCACCCGCTACGCCATGGCCCAGCGCGAGATCGCGCTCGCCGTGGGCGAGCCGCCAGTGACCAAGGGTTATCCTCCCTCGGTGTTCGCCCGGCTACCCGCGCTCGTCGAACGGACCGGCAACGGCGCCGACGATCAGGGATCGATCACCGCCTTCTACACCGTGCTCACGGAAGGCGACGACCAGCAGGACCCAATCGCCGACGCCGCCCGCGCCATCCTCGACGGCCACTTCGTGCTCTCGCGCGCGCTCGCCGACAGCGGTCACTACCCCGCCATCGACATCGAACAATCCATCTCGCGCGTGATGCCGCAAGTGGTGAGCGAAGAGCACCTCGCACTCGCACGCCGCTTCAAGAAACTCTGGTCGCGCTACCAGCGCGCACGCGATCTCATCGCCGTGGGGGCCTACCAGCCCGGCGCCGACCCGGAACTCGACGAAGCGGTACGGCGCCAGCCGGCGATGGCCGCTTTCCTGCAGCAGGGCATGAACGAATCCGTGCCCTTTGCCGAGGCGCTCGACGGGCTGCGCCGCGTGCTCTCCTGAGCTTCGAGATCATGGCCGAGAACCGTTTTCGCCTGTTGAAAGAGCTGGTCCAGCGCGAGGAGGACGAGGCGGCCGAACGCATGGGCGCCTGCAGCCGACGCCAGCGCGAAGCGCAGGAAAAGCTCGCCCTGCTCGAACGTTTCCGCGACGAATACGAAGAAAGGCTGCGCCAGGCCCTGCGCGATGACGCCTCGCCCGAGCTGATCCTCAACCATCGCCGCTTCCTCGCCCGCCTCGACGACGCCCTGATCCTGCAGCGCGAGGAGCTTGCGCGCTGTGCGCAACGGCTGGAAGAGGCGCACCGCGCCTGGCAGGCCGTGCGCACGCGGCGACGCGCCTTCGAGGTGCTGGAAGCGCGCGCCGACGCCGAAGCGCTCGCCCAAGCCCAGCGACTGGCGCAGAAGATGCTGGACGAACATGCGTCCCAGAAACACCTCCGTCGCGCCCGTGAAGAAGGGGCTGACGAGCGCTGACCCTCAATCTGGCATCTTTATTGCTATCTGCAAGGTGACCATTCCTTTCGCGAGGCCGTCATGAACCTGCAAACCGCCGTCTCTGCCCGCCTCGACCCGGTTTTAGGGGTGAACCCCCCGGGCAGCATACCGAGCTCCTCCGCCGCGGGCTCCTCCGACACCTTCGCCCGGCTCCTCGAGCGGCGTGTCCATGAGTCGCAAGGAACTTCATCCTCCGCCCCTGCGGCAGCGCCGGCTCCCGCCGAGACGGCGCAAACCGCGCCGGCCGAGGCGAGCGGGACGGCAAAATCCCCGCAGTCGTCCCAAGACGACGATCCTGCACCGACGCCCCCCGCGAAGGCCGAGACAGCGAAGGAGAAAGCCTCTCCTTCTGCCACGTCGGACAAGTCCGATTCCAAGAAAGAGAAGTCGGCGGAAGAACCTGGAACGGCGGCAGAAGTTGCCGCGCCTGCCGACGCGGCAGCGGCAGCTCTTGCCGCAGCCGCCATGCCGACGGCAGCGAGCGCGGGGCATTCCGAGGCGCTTCCCTCCGCGGACGGTGACGGAAAGCCCCTCTCTGCAGCGCGCGCTCCCGTCGTTTCCACTCTTGCCGCCACGAACGGCAGCGCCCAGCAGCAGACGAGCTCTACGGCCACGGATGCCGCCGCATTCCCCCCTTCCTCGGGCGCCGCCCCCGACGCGAATTTGGCACTGCCCAGCACCTCTTCGCCGACACCACCGAACGACGACGCTGCGGCCGCACCGACGGCTAGCGATAGCAACGCCGTGCCGGGCTCGCCTCTGGCGCTGCTGCGCGCGGCGCTCGAGAAACTATCCAACGCGCCCAAGGAAGGCGCCCAGACTCCTGAAGTAGGTCAAAGCGGCGAAGCGGCGTCCGCCGAATCCCCCGCCGAGGCCGGCGCCACCCTAAAAAATTCCCCCAGCGGGAAACATGACCCCTCTCCCTTGCTCGATGCGGCCGCATCCGCCGCTCCCAGCGAAAAATCGCCAGCCGATGCCCTCAAACCCGAGAAAACGCTGACCAGTGAAACGCCGTCCTCCGTCCGCGCGGAACATGCCGATTCGACGCAAACCCCCTCCCCGACCGTACGCAGCGACGGATTCACGCCCAATCCTCACCTTTCGTCCCGCGCCGATGCTTCGGCGCCGACCGTACTCACCGTCCATACCCCGCCCGCGGACGCGGATCGCTGGGCGAGCGAAACCACGCAACGCCTCGTCTGGGTGGCCGGCCGCGGCGAGACCAAGGCCGAACTGCAGCTCACCCCGCCCTCGCTGGGCAAGCTCGAAGTGACCTTGCAGCTCAACCACGACCAGCTCACCGCCCATTTCGTCGCCGCCAGCCAGGCCGCGCGCGACGCCCTCGAACACGCCCTGCCGCAACTGCGCGAACAGCTCGCCCAATCCGGTCTGTCGCTGGGCCAGACGAGCGTGAGTACGGGAGGGGAAGGCTCGAACGCGCAATCGCAGGAAGATCCCGCATCTGGCCGCCCACTGCCCGGCACGACGCCACGCGCGGGGGCCAATCCCGCTCCTCTTTCCTTGCAGGGCACGCGCGCCGGCTCCAGCCTGATCGATCACTACGCCTGAACGGGAATTGCGCCGGGGAAGGGGCGCTTTTCCGCCTTCGGTGGGGGATAATGTTTCGCTATCCTGTCTCTTGACGAGGGCAAGCGAGAAAACCCATGGCCAAACCGGAAGAAAAACCCGCCACCGAAACCTCAGCCGAGCCGACTGCAGGCATGAGCAAGAAGGCCAAGCTGCTCATCCTCGTGCTCGTCGTCCTTCTCGCTCTTTCCTTGGCGGCAGCAGGCGCCCTTACGCTGCTCCTCATCAAGCAGCGCGCGGCCGCATCGAGTGAAAACGACACCGCACATGCGACCGCCACCGCCCAACCCGGCAGCCCACCCCCCGTCATGGTCACCCCCGGGGCCCCGCCCGTCTTCGTCACCCTCGATCCTTTCGTCGTCAACCTCGCGCCCGGCGAAGGCGAACGCTACCTGCAGACCATCATCGTCCTGCGGCTGGCCGATGCGAAGTTCGACCCCGTCCTCAAGCAATATCTCCCGGAAGTGCAGCATCGCATCAACCTGTTGCTATCGAGCAAACTCCCTTCGGAGCTCGTCACCCCGCAAGGGCGCGAGCAGCTCGCGCGCGAGCTCACCGACGAGATCAACCGCGTGCTCGGCTATCCCCCTCCGCCTCCCGGCCAGCAAGCGCTGGGGCCGACCGGCCCGGTGCAAGCCGTGCTCTTCCGCTCCTTCATCATCCAGTAACCGTGACGGACGCATACCATGGTCGGCGGCGGCGAGTTCCTCACCCAGAAAGAAGTCGATGAACTTCTGAGGGATGTCACCGGGGAGAGCGAAGAACCGGAGACTGCTCCGCAGGAAGAAGGCGGCATCCGCCCCTACAACCTCGCCACGCAGGAGCGCATCGTACGCGGGCGCATGCCCACGCTCGAGCTCATCAACGAGCGTTTCGCCCGCAACCTGCGCATCGGACTCTTCAACTACATCCGGCGCAACGTCGAAGTGGCCGTGGGCGCGCTGCACGTGCAGAAATACGCCGAGTTCCTGCGCAACCTCGTCATCCCCTCCAACCTCAATCTGGTGCAGATGAAACCCTTCCGCGGCACGGGGTTGATCGTGATGGAGCCCAACCTCATCTTCCTCGTGGTCGACCTCCTCTTCGGCGGCGACGGGCGCTTTCGCACCCGCATCGAAGGGCGCGACTTCAGCCCCACCGAGCAGCGCATCATCCTGGGGCTGCTCAACGTCGTTTTCGAGGAATACCAGAAATCCTGGGCGCCGGTCTATAAGATCGAGCTCAACTACGTGCGCTCGGAGATGAACCCGCAGTTTGCCAACATCGCCACGCCCTCCGAGATCGTCGTCACTTCCCAGTTCGCCCTGGATTTCGGCATCGGCCAGGCGAACCTGCTGCTGTGCTGGCCCTACTCCATGCTCGAACCGGTACGCGATCTCCTCTACTCGACCATGCAGAGCGACCAGATGACGCAGGACACGCGCTGGACGCGCAACCTCGGGCGGCGTCTGATGGAGGCCGAAGTCGAATTACGCGCCGAGCTGGGCTACGCCGACATGACCTTGGGCGATCTGGTCGAGCTGCGTGTGGGCGATGTCATCCCGCTCGACATTCCCGAGCTCACCACCCTCTTCTGCGAGAACATCCCGGTGTTGCGTGGCCGCTACGGCACACGCGAAGGGCATTACGCGCTCGAGGTCGACCACTTCGTCGCCGAAGAAGAACCGGAAGAGGAAGAAGCCTCCGCCCCGCCACCGACCCTGACGGGAACGGCTTCCTCAACCCCCTCCTGATCCCCGTGCGAGGATTCTCCCCATGGCCGAAAACGACACCCCGCAGGAAGAAGACAAGGTCAGCGCTGAAGACTGGGCTGCGGCCATGCAGCAGCAACAGGCCCAGACCGGCGAAGGCGGCGCCGCCACCCCTGAAGACGAATGGGCGGCGGCGCTCGCCGAGCAGGCGCAGCACGACGCCGAGATGGCGCGCGTGGCCCAAGAGCTCAAGCAGGCGAGCGACCCCTACCAGGCCAAGCCGGCCAAGGATCTCTTCCCCGAATTCGGCACCGGCGGCAGCGAGACCGACAAGCTCAACGACTTCAAGCTGATCCTCGACATCCCGGTGCGCGTCACCGTGGAGCTGGGGCGCACGAAACTCGCGATCCGCGACGTGCTGCAACTGGCGCACGGCTCGGTGATCGAGCTCGAAGGGCTTGCCGGCGAGCCGATGGACGTGCTCGTCAATGGCACGCTCATCGCCCAGGGCGAAGTGGTCGTGGTCAACGAAAAGTTCGGCATCCGCCTCACCGACATCATCACGCCGGCCGAACGGATGCGCAAGCTGCGCCAGCACGGCTGAAGCGGCGAGGCATGGCGCCTCGCCATGGTGGCGTCACGCCGTAAGAAGCAGCCGGTTCATGCGCTGCACGAAGGCCGCCGGATCTTCCAGCTTGCCGCCCTCGGCGAGGAGCGCTTCTTCATAGAGGAGCAGCGCCCACTCGGCAAAGTCTTCGTCGGAGGCCGCCTGCAGCTTTGCGATCACCGGGTGCGTCGGATTGAGCTCGAGGATGGGCTTGTGCGCCGGCGCGTCCTGCCCGAGCTCACGCAGCAGCCGCGCAAGCTGCATCCCCGGCTCGTGCTCCTCGACCACCAGGCAGGCGGGCGCCTCGGTGAGCCGCGAGGAAACCCGCACCGCCTTGACGCGCTCGCCCAAGGCCGCCTGCAGCCGCTCGAGGAGCGGCTTGAGCCGCTCGTCGGCCTCCTCGCGCGCTTTTTTCTCCTCTTCCGAGAGCAGCGCCGCGTCCATCTCGCCCTTGGCCACCGACGCCAGGGGCTTGCCCTTGTACTCGGGCAGATAGGCCACCCACCATTCGTCGATGCGGTCGGTGAGCAGCAGCACCTCGACCCCCTTTTTGCGGAAAGCCTCGAGGTGCGGACTGTGGCGCGCCGCGGCGAAGGATTCGGCCGTGAGGTAGTAGATGCGCTCCTGACCCGGCTTCATGCGCCCCAGATAGTCGTCGAGCGAGACCGTCTCTTCGGGCGAGTCGCTGTGGGTAGACGCGAAGCGCAGGAGCGCGGCGATGCGCTCGCGGTTGGCCGGATCCTCGATGATGCCTTCCTTGAGCACGCGGCCGAATTCGCGCCAGAAGCGGGCGTATTTCTCCGGCTCGTTCTTGGCGAGCTGCTCGAGTAGCCCCAGCACCCGCTTGGTGACGCCGGCGCGGATCGCCTCGATCTCGCGCGAATCCTGCAGCATCTCGCGCGAGACGTTGAGCGGCAGGTCGGCCGCGTCGACCACCCCGCGCACGAAGCGCAGGTAGCGCGGCAGCAGCCGCTCGGCATCCTCCAGCACGAAGACGCGCCGCACGTAGAGCTTGAGCCCATGGCGCGGCGTGCGCTCGAAGAGGTCGAACGGCGCGCGCTGCGGCAGGTAGAGGAGCATCGTGTATTCGTGCCGCCCCTCCACCTTGGCATGCACCCAGGAAAGCGGCGCCTCGAAGTCGTGCGCCACGTGTTTGTAGAATTCGACGTATTCCTCCTCCGCGATCTCCTGCTTGGGGCGGGCCCACAGGGCGGAGGCGCGATTGACCTGCTCCCATTCCTCTTCCTTGACGAGCTCGCCGCGGCCCTCGTCCCAGCGCTCCTTGCGCATCAGGATGGGCCAGAGGATGTGATCGGAATACTTGCGGATGAGCTCGCGCAGCCTCACCCCCGAGAGGAACTCGTCTTCGCCCTCGCGCAGGTGCAGCACCACCTCGGTGCCCCGCTCGGGACGTTCGATCTCGGTCACTTCGAAGGTGCCGGCGGCATCCCCCGTCATGGCGCATTCCCACAGCACGCCGGCGCTCGCTGGCAGCCCGGCGCGGCGCGAGCGCACGGTGACGCGATCGGCCACGATGAAGGCGGAGTAGAAACCGACGCCGAACTGCCCGATCAGGCGCGCATCGGCCTGCCCCTCGGCGCCGAGCCTTTGCAGGAACTCGCGCGTGCCCGACTTGGCGATGGTACCCAGATGCGCCACCGCCTCCTCGCGGCTCATGCCGATGCCGTTGTCGCGTATCGTCACGGTGCGCGCGTCGCGGTCGTAGTCGATCCAGATCTTGAGCTCGCCGTCGCCCTCGAAGAGCTCGGGATGCTGCGCCGCCTCGAAGCGCAGCTTGTCGCAGGCATCCGAGGCGTTCGAGACGAGCTCGCGCAGGAAGATTTCTTTGTTCGAGTAGAGCGAATGCACCACCAGGTGCAGAAGCTGCTGCACCTCGGCCTGGAACTCCATCTTCTGGCGCATTGCGCCGTTCGTTTCAACCATCGTTTCACCCCTGTCGCTCGTCGTTCGGAACTGCTCTCAAAAACGCACGCAAAAGTGCGCACGGTTCTCTTCCTGCCCCGAGCCGTCTTGATGACCGTGCTCGTGCCTGACAGGCGTGACTTTCCCGACTACTTCAGGAACCCCTCCTGAAGTAGCGCCGCCGTTACCGGACGGACTCGCCACGGGTAGGGCCGTTGCGGTGGCCAGCCGTTGAAGGTTGATCGCCGCGTTGAGGTCACGGTCGTG
>NZ_LIPU01000010.1:0-70478 GCF_001418245.1 Tepidiphilus thermophilus | reverse complement strand
CAGGGCCATCGCACTCGAATGACATGCATTTCCTGAAAATTTTCAGAAAAGTCGTTCACGTTCAATAGGTTATGCAGCCATCTTGTGAACCCTCTCGAAAACGCGTCTACTCTCGTCTTTTGGGCGATGGAAATGCGCGGAGCGGGAGTCAGTCTGATGGAGAAACTCAGTGAGCTTGAAGATCCTCGCCAGCCGAGTAACGGCACCCGCCACGACTTCCGGGAGATCCTGGTGATCGCTGTGTGCGCCATGCTCTCGGACGCCGATAGTTTCGAGGACATCGCGCTGTGGGGTCGGCTCAAGGCCGACTGGCTGCGGCGTTTTCTGGTACTCAAGAACGGGATCCCTTCGCAGGACACGTTTCTGCGTGTGTTCCGGGTGCTCGACCCGAAGCAGTTCGAATCGGTGTTCCGGCGTTGGGTGGGCGGGATCGTTGGCGCACTCGATGGCGTGATGGCCGTCGACGGCAAGACGCTGCGCCGCTCGGCCGATGGCGATGCGCCGCCGGTGCACATGGTCAGTGCGTTCTCGACCGAGCTCGGTCTGGTGCTCGGTCAGGAGAAGGTGGCGGGCAAGAGCAACGAGATCACCGCCATCCCTGAGTTGCTTGAAGCCTTGCACATCAAGGGTTTGCTCGTGAGCATCGATGCCATGGGCTGCCAGCGTGAGATTGCCGCCAAGATCACCGAGAAAGGGGCGGACTACCTGCTCGCAGTCAAGGGCAACCAGCCCACGCTGCATCAGCAGGTGCGTGATCTGATCAGCGATGCGCAGGTCGCCACCGACGGCTTCAAGCACGTGGACAAGTCCCATGGCAGGACGGTGATGCAGCTTAGTTGGGTCGCCGCCAGTGGCAAGGAGATTGACTCCGCGCTCTGGCCCGGCTGCAAGACGGTCGGCTGTGTCGTCTCGCAACGCGTGGTCGGCGACAAGGTGGCTGAGCTGGAAGAGCGCTACTACATCAGTTCGCGCAAACTCACCGCCGAGGAGTTGGCCGATACCGTGCGTGCGCACTGGGCCATCGAGAACAAGCTTCACTGGATGCTCGATGTCTGCTTCGGCGAGGACGACTGCATGATCCGCAAGGACAACGCACCGCAGAACCTCTCGCTGCTCAAGAAGATCGTGATGAACCTGATTCGTGCGGACAAAACCGACACCGCCAAGACGAGCCTGCGACTCAAGCGCAAGCGGGCGGCCTGGGATGACGATATCCGTATGAAAATGCTGGGGATTCATCCGTTATGACTTTCGAGTGCGATGGCCCTGGGTGTCGCCTGCCGTCCGGTGGGACGGTTTTCCATGGAGTGAAAGAAAGACGATGACGATCCGGGAACACCCTGCGCTCGGCTGGTGGATGGCTTTTGCCGGCGCGTTCGGCTTCTCCTTCAAGGCGGTGCTCGTCAAGCTCGCCTACCGCTACGGCGTCGACGCCGAGACCATCCTCGCCCTGCGCATGGGCTTCGCCTTGCCGTTCTTCCTGCTGCTCGGCTGGGCGGCGGAGCAAAGGGCGGCACACCGCCTCAGCGTGCGGCAGTGGGGTATTCTCTTCGTGCTCGGTTTCCTCGGCTATTACGGCTCGAGCTACCTCGACTTCCTCGGGTTGCGCTACATCAGCGCCGGCCTGGAGCGCATGATCCTCTTCTGCTACCCGACACTGGTCGTGCTGATGTCGGCGGCCTTCCTCGGCACGCGGCTCGACCGTCGAACCCTCGCTTCACTGGTCGTCTGCTACGCCGGGCTCGCGCTCGCGCTAGTGCACGACCTTGGCCAGAATCCCGGCAGCGCGCACGACGTCTGGCTGGGCGGCGGGCTCGTCTTCGCCTCGGCCGTGGCCTACGCACTCTACCTTCTCGGCACCGGCCAGGTGGTGGCGCAAATCGGCGCTTCCCGCCTGAGCGCCTGGGCGACGACTTTCGCCTGCCTGCTCGTGCTCAGCCAGTTCGCTGTCATGCGTCCCCTGCCATCGCTGTGGCAGCAACCGGCGCCGGTGCTGTGGCTCGGCCTCGCCATGGCGCTCGTCTCCACCGTCGCCCCCGTATGGCTTGTCTCCGAAGCGATCCGCCGCCTCGGATCCGGACCCGTCTCGATGAGCGCCACCCTCGGCCCCGTGCTCACCCTGCTGCTTGGCGCCTGGCTGCTCGACGAACCGCTCGCTTTCACCCAGCTCGCCGGCTGCGGACTGGTGATCGGCGGGGTGGTGATGATGAGCCGGCGGCCCCGCCCCGTTTCCGCGGCCACGGCGGCAGGGGAGGGTGGATGACGGATCTCTCCCTGCTGCACCCCCGCACAGTGGACGAGGCGATCGCCCTGCAGCGCGAGATCGCCCGGCGGGTCGTGTGCGAGGACGCGAACGGCCCGGTACGTCGCGTGGCCGGCGTCGACGTCGGCTTTCCCGGCGGTGGCACACGGGGACGGGCCGCCGTCGCCGTGCTCGATTTCCCCTCGCTCGCCTCGAGCGAGACGGCTGTCGCGGAGGACGAGGTGGACTTCCCCTATGTGCCGGGTCTGCTTTCCTTTCGTGAGCTGCCGGTAGTGCTGAATGCGCTGGAGCGGCTCTCGGCCCCGCCCGATCTGCTCCTGGTGGACGGTCAAGGCCGGGCGCACCCGCGCCGCTGTGGCATCGCCTGCCACCTAGGCGTGCTCACCGATCTGCCCAGCATCGGCGTGGCCAAGTCGCGCCTCGTCGGCACGCACGACCCGGTGCCGCAAGAGCGCGGCGCCTGGGTGCCACTGCGCGACGGAGAGGAAATCATCGGCGCCGTGCTGCGCACCCGCGTGGGCGTGCACCCCGTCTACGTCTCCATCGGCCATCGCGTGAGCCTCGAGCGCGCCGTAGACTGGGTGATGGCCTGCACCACCCGCTACCGCCTGCCCGAGACGACCCGCGCGGCCCATGCGCTCGCTTCAGGGACTGCTCGGAAGCGAGAAACAGGGGGTGAGGGCTTGGTCTAGGCTTCGAGCGAACGCCGTGTGGAGTGCCTCTAATGCGTCAGGTCCCGGACGATCGCATCGACCCGCGACGTCGTGCATCATTATTGGGTCGTGAGGGTCCGACTGTACGAGAACGCCACCACGACCCCTGCGACCCGGCGCACCATTCAAAGCTCGAACCTGCCGGTGCGCCGCCTTGCCCGAGAACTGGAGTGTCGGCGGAGAACATTCGACCTGGCAACAAGCACCGATGCTGAAGACCCGGAGCTTCCTGCAAGCACTCCTCGAGGCAGCCTCTTGCGCCTGAGTATGATCCTCTCCTACAACGGCAAGGAATTCACCGATTCATTACCCGCGCAAGAACATACCCCTACGGAAGCGCATACCTTCGATGTCCTGTACCAGGCGCTCGAGATCGAGCATCGGCTGACCAATGCAACGGCCGCATCAGCGAGGTCAAAGCCATGGTGCATGTTACACCCATCGAAGCCATGAAAAGATGGTTCGCGGAAAGTGATCGGCGCAAGTTTCGACGAAGTCAAAAAGCGGAACGCTTCATAAAAAAGACCACGGAATCATCCAGGACCTTGCGCCTGTTGGGTCCCGGACGATTGCGTTGAACCAGCACGCCGACGATCCGTCCGCGTCATTCCCGTCTGGCCGTCGGCATGCTTTTCTCTCAACTTCAGTGGTTTATCATATGCTCTGTTGGCATGTGTGCAGCGTCTTGGTCGATGAGATAAGGATTCATCATGCCGAAAATCATGGCTACATGGGAGAGTACCAGGAATGCCGCCACCAGCAGGGCATGGAGGAAGAGCTTGCGCTCTTCAGGGCTTGAACGGGCGAGTACGCCGAGATCAAGGAGCGCGAGCCCTGCCAAGGGGATCGCACCAGAGAGATAGAAACCGACGGCGATCATGTCGATCATGCCGCGCCACTGGCCGGTGAGGGTGAGCGGCACGACGACGTTGGGCAGGAGGTAGGCGAATACCCCCAGGAAATACACACCGGCGAGGATACTGGCCAAGCGGTTGAGGGCGCGCAGCCAACCGCCTCGAGAGCGAAGCAAGAGGATGAACAATTCGGTGATGGCCACCGTCTCCGCGAGGATGACGGGGATCGCCATGAAAAGGATCAGATTCCAAGGCTGGTTTTGGGCCAGCAGTTCCATGTAATGCGTCATGGGCATGAGATTCTCCTTGCCATGTAAAGGGCGTGCGACATTCGGCCGGGCAGGATGTCCGGCTTGGATCGAGGGTGTGCAGGGAGAATCAGGCTCGGGGTGGGGGATGGTCAGGCTGCGGGGTCTCGCCCGGTTTAAGCGAACGGCTGTGTGCCAGTAAGACCGGTCGTCCCATGTGGTGGAAGACAACAGGTTGGATGGGTAGGCAGGGCGAAAACGCGACCGCGCAGTGCAGCTGGCATGGGGCGCTGGCTTTGGCAGCGAGCGGGTGTTCCGTGTGGCAGGTCGGGTGATCGGCAACAAACGAGCCATGCGTCGGCAGGGGAGGGGCTGCATGTTCTGCGGCCAGAATCGGCCCTGCCCACAGTCCCTTGAGGAGGAGAGCGCAGATCATGAGCATGACGAGCCGGCGATGGTGCAAGGTCGAAGGGCCCCCTGTTTTTTCCATTGTATATCGAGGCAAGGGGAAACCCTGCAGTACTTTAGCCAAATGGATACGGTTAATCGAATTTATTCTTTCGAAGAATAACCTACCAACCCCCACCCCGTTGAACCGCCTATACCCCTTCGCTACCATCTTCTTCATCTCACCGGAGGATGGATGATGCGTTCCTGGCGTTTTCTTGCCGCCCTGGCGGCCTTGCTGACACTGGTCGCGGCCGGCCCGGCGCGGGCCGAGACGAGCCTGCTCAACGTCTCTTACGACGTCTCGCGCGAGCTCTATAAAGAGATCAACCCGCTCTTCGCCGCGTCCTGGCAGGCGAGCAAGGGGGAGGCGGTGACGATCCGCCAGTCGCATGGCGGCTCGTCCAAGCAGGCGCTTGCCGTGGCGGCGGGGCTGGAGGCGGACGTGGTGACCATGAACCAGGCGTCCGACCTCGAGCTCCTGGCCGAGCGCGGGTTCGTCGCGCCCGACTGGCGCACGCGTTTTCCCAATCAGGCGGCACCTTATTCCAGCACCATGGTCTTCCTCGTGCGTCAGGGCAATCCCAAGGCCATCCGCGATTGGGACGATCTCGTGCGCGAGGGGGTGCAGGTGATCGTGCCCAATCCCAAGGTGACGGGCAACGGCCGCTATACCTATCTCGCGGCCTGGGGCTACGCCCGGCAGAAGACGGGCTCGGACGAGGGGGCGCGCGCCTTCGTCACCAGGCTCTTTCGCAACGTGCCGGTGCTCGACGGCGGCGGGCGCGGGGCGACCACCACCTTCACCCAGCGCGGCGTGGGCGATGTGCTCGTCACCTTCGAGAACGAGGCTCGCCTGATCGCGCAGGAGCTGGGCGGCAAGGAGTTCGAGATCGTCTATCCGTCCGTCTCCATCGAGGCGCCGGCGCCGGTGGCGGTGGTGGAGCCGGTGGTGGCCAAACGCGGCACGGCAGAGGTGGCGCGCGCTTATTTGCAGTTTCTCTTCAGCGAACCGGCGCAGGAGGTGATGGCCAAGCACTACTTCCGCCCCAGTGACCCCCAGGTGCGCCAGCGTCACGCGGCGCGTTTCCCCGAGGTGCGCACCTTCACCGTGGAAGAAGTCTTCGGCGGCTGGGCGGCGGTGCAGCGCACGCACTTCGCCGATGGCGGCGTGCTCGACCAGATCCTCGGGCAGAAATGATGGCTGCGCACACGGGCGTGCTGCCGGGTTTCCGCCTCACGCTGGGCTATACGCTGCTCTACCTCTCGCTCATCGTGCTGCTGCCGGTGGCGGCGGTGTTCGGCAAAACGCTGGAGCTGGGCTGGGGCGAGTTCGTGGACGTGGTGAGCAACCCGCGGGTGCTCGCCGCCTACCGGCTTTCTTTCGGGGCGGCGCTCGCGGCGGCGGCGATCGATGCCGTCTTCGGCCTGCTGCTTGCCTGGGTGCTGGTGCGCTATTCCTTTCCCGGCAAGCGCCTGGTCGACGCCCTCATCGACCTGCCGTTCGCGCTGCCCACGGCGGTGGCCGGCATCGCACTCACCGCGCTCTACGCGCCCAACGGCTGGTTGGGCGGGTGGCTCGCCGCGCTCGGGGTCAAGGTCGCGTTCACGCCGCTGGGCATTCTCGTGGCGCTCGTCTTCATCGGCATTCCTTTCGTGGTGCGCACGGTGCAGCCGGTGTTGGAGGAATTCGAGCCGGAATTCGAGGAGGCGGCCGCGAGCCTGGGGGCGAGCCGCTGGCAGGTGTTCCGCCACGTGATCCTGCCGCACGTGCTGCCGGCCACCGTCACCGGGTTTGCGCTCGCCTTCGCCCGTGCCGTGGGGGAGTACGGCTCGGTGATCTTCATCGCCGGGAACATCCCTTTCGTCTCGGAGATCGTGCCGCTGCTCATCATCGGCCAGCTCGAACAGTACGACGAGGCGGGCGCCACCGCCATCGCCACGGTGATGCTGGTCATTTCCTTCACCCTCTTGCTCGTCATCAACGCCCTGCAAGCTTGGGCCGCCCGTCGCGGCGGCAAGGAGCAATGACATGGACGCCGTTGCCGCGTTGCCCGCGCTCGAACTGCCCGCCCGCCGCGCTGCCGTGCGGCCGGTCACCACCGAGCCCGTCTGGGTGCGACGCGCCCTGATTGCGCTCGCGCTCGCCTTCTTCGGTCTCTTTCTGCTGCTGCCGCTTGCGGCCGTCTTCGTCGAGGCGCTGCGCAAGGGCTGGGCGGTGTATCTGGCCGCACTCGTCGAGCCCGACGCGCTCGCCGCCCTGAAACTGACGCTGCTGGCCGCCGCCATCGCCGTGCCGCTCAACCTCGTCTTCGGGGTGGCGGCTGCCTGGGCGATCGCGAAATTTTCCTTCCGCGGCAAGGCACTGCTGCTCACCCTGATCGATCTGCCCTTCTCGGTCTCGCCGGTGGTGGCGGGGTTGGGGCTGGTGCTGCTCTTCGGCAGTTCCGGCTGGTTCGGCGCCTGGCTCGCGGCGCACGAGGTGAAGATCCTCTTCGCCGTGCCCGGCATCGTGCTCGCCACCGTCTTCGTCACCTTCCCCTTTGTGGCGCGCGAGCTCGTGCCGCTCATGCAGGCGCAGGGGCGCGAGGAGGAAGAGGCGGCGGTGGTGCTGGGCGCGAGCGGCTGGCGCACCTTCTGGCACGTGACCCTGCCCAACGTCAAGTGGGGTCTGCTCTACGGGGTGATCCTCACCAATGCCCGCGCCATGGGCGAATTCGGCGCGGTGAGCGTCGTCTCCGGACACATCCGCGGCCAGACCACCACCCTGCCGCTGCACGTCGAGATTCTCTACAACGAATACCAGTTCTCGGCGGCGTTCGCCGTCGCCTCGCTCCTGGCGCTGCTCGCCCTGGTGACCCTGGTCGTCAAGCACGCCATCGAGCGGCGCGGCGATTTTGCCGCCCTGCGCCGTGGGAGCCGCACATGAGCATCGAAGTCCGACACATCTGCAAGCGTTTTGGCGCCTTTACTGCGCTGGCCGACGTCTCGCTCGCCTTTCCCGACGGGGAACTCGTGGCGCTGCTGGGCCCTTCGGGCTGCGGCAAGACCACTCTGCTGCGCGTGATCGCCGGCTTGGAGCAGCCCGACTCGGGGCAGGTGCTCTTCGACGGCGAGGACGCTTCCGACACCCACGTGCGCGAACGCCGCGTCGGTTTTGTCTTCCAGCACTACGCGCTCTTCCGGCACATGAGCGTGTTCGACAACGTGGCGTTTGGCCTGCGCATGAAACCGCGGCGCGAGCGCCCGAGCGAGGCCGAGATCCGCCGCCGCGTGATGGCGCTGCTCGAACTCGTGCAACTCGACTGGATCGCCGATCGTTTCCCCTCGCAGCTCTCCGGCGGGCAGCGCCAGCGCATCGCGCTCGCCCGGGCCCTGGCGGTCGAACCCAAGGTGCTGCTGCTCGACGAACCCTTCGGGGCGCTGGATGCGAAAGTGCGCAAGGAGCTGCGCCGTTGGCTTCGGCGCCTGCACGACGAGCTGCACGTCACTTCCATTTTCGTCACGCATGACCAGGAAGAGGCGCTGGAAGTGGCTGATCGCGTGGTGCTGATGCACCGCGGCCGGGTCGAGCAGGTGGGCTCGCCCGAGGAGGTCTATCATCATCCCGCCACGCCCTTCGTCTATGACTTCCTCGGCTCGGTCAACCGCTTCGAGGGGCGTATGGAAGCAACGGGGCTGCGGGTGGGCGAGTCGCTGCTGCCGCACGAGGCACCGCTTCCCGCCGGTGAGGAGGTGGTCGCCTTCGCCCGGCCTTTCGAGCTCGACATCGTTCCGGCCGAGTCGGGGCAGGGCGTGCCGGCGCGCGTGGCCCGAATCCTGGCCTTCGGGGCGAGCGCCCGGGTGGAACTGGACGGGGAGGGCGAGCCCGCGCGCCGCTTCGAGGTCGAGCTGCCGCGCGAGCGCTGCGCTGCCTTGGCGCTTTCCCCCGGCCAGCCGGTGCGGCTCGTGCCGGCCCGGCTGCGGGTGTTCGCCGTACGCGCTGAACCCTAGCCGATCTTGAACCGGCCTACCGCCTGGCGCAGCGTCTGCATCGCCTCCTCGATGAGTTTCGCCGTGGCGCTGGCGCGGCTGACTGCTTGGTGGTTCTTGTCGGCCATCTGCACGATGGTCTCGACGTTGCGCGCCACCTGGTTGCTGGCCACCGACTGTTCCTTGAGCGCGTCGGAGATGTGGCTGGCGTAGTCGATGACGCGCCCCGAGCCCTCGGCGATGCGCTCGATCGACTCGCCCGCGGCGTTGGCGAGCTGCACCCCCTGTTCGACCTCGGCCACGCTGGTCTCCATCGCCGTCACGGCCTGCTTCGTGCCCTGCTGGATGTGGGCGATCATCTCGGTGATCTCCTGGGTCGACACGGTGGTGCGCTCGGCCAGTTTCCTCACCTCGTCGGCCACCACCGCGAAGCCGCGGCCGTATTCGCCGGCGCGCGCCGCTTCGATGGCGGCGTTCAAGGCGAGCAGGTTCGTCTGCTCGGCGATCGTCTCGATCACGTTGACGATGGAGGTGATCTCGGCGGAATGTTTCTCCAGCTGGCCGATGTCCTTGGCCGTTTCGGTGACGCGATCGGCGATCTTCTTGATGCTCTCGACCGTGCGCTGCATCACCTCGCCACCTTCCTTGGCGATGGCACCCGATTCGCGGGCCACGCTGCTCGCTTCCTCGGCATTCTTCGCCACCTCGCCGATGCTCACCGTGAGCTCTTCCACCGCTGCGGCCATGGTGGAGGAGGCGTCGTTCTGTTCATTGACGGCGCGCTCCACGTCGCCGGCGACGGTGGCAAGCGTCGTGGCGGCCTCGGAGAGGTGATCGGTGTTGCGCCGGATCTCTCCCAGCATCTCGCGCAGCGATTGCTGCATCGTGGCCACCGCCTGTAGCATCCGGCCGATCTCGTCGCTACCCTCGACGCGCACCGGCGTGGTGAGATCCCCGGCAGCGGTGGCCTCGGCCGCCTGCAGCGCGATGGCGATGCGCCCTCCGATGCTGCGCGCGAGCGCCAGGGCGAGCGTGATCGCCAGGGCGAAGGCCACCGCGCCGCTGCCGTATAGAACCCAATGCGTCTGGGTCGAGACTTCGTCCAATCTTTCCAGCCGTTGCTGGAGCAGTCCGTGCCGTTCTTCAATGATTTGGGCAAAGGTGACGCGAATCTCATCCATTTTGGCCTTGCCGCGCTCGCTGCGCACGAGCGCTTCCATCTCGGCAAACGAGGCCCTGCCGGCATTGATTTCTTGCCGCAGGGCGATCAGCGGCGTGAGCCCTTGCTGCTGCCACTCCTTGCCCATGGCTGCCAGCCGTTCGATCGCCGCGCGGCGCTGCGGAGTTTGGGTGTTTGCCAAAGCTTCCTGGAATGCCTTCTGGAATTCCTGTTCGCCGATCTGGACCGGCTCGAGAAAACTCTCCTTGCCCGAGAGGGCGAAACCGCGTACGCCGGTCTCCATGTTGATGAGCGCCTCGCGCATGCGGGTGAGGGCAGTAATGACCCCGTGCGAGCGGTCGACTTCCTCGACGGCCTCCGCCATGAGCGACAGATTGTAAGAAGTGACGGTGATCACGACGGCGATCATCGCCGCCACGGCGCAGAACGAGGTGATGAGCTTGCTCTTTACGCTGAGAGACATGATTGGACCTCGGCTCGGAAGGATGGTTGCTGAACATTTTAGGGCAGGGCGAGGCGGATCGATGCGAAAAATGACGTGGTTTTTTCTGGCAAATCCGCGTTTTCATGATCCTGACACCACGACGGTGCTATGCTGATGGAAGTGTGAGGCCGCATGGTGCCGCTTCACCGTCGTGCAAGGAGAACTCTATGAAGAAGACCATGAAAGCCGCCGTGTTCGTCGCGCCGGGGCGCATCGAGCTGCAGGAGCGCCCGATTCCCGAGATCGGGCCCACCGATGCGCTGCTGCGCGTCACCACCACGACGATCTGCGGCACCGACGTGCACATCCTCAAGGGGGAATACCCCGTGCGGCCCGGCCTCATCATCGGTCATGAACCGGTGGGCATCATCGAGAAGCTCGGCAGCGCCGTCACCGGCTTCGAAGTCGGCCAGCGCGTCATCGCCGGGGCGATCACGCCCTGTGGGCAGTGCAACAGTTGCCTCGACGGCGTCTCCAGCCAGTGCGGCGGCAAGGTCATGGGCGGCTGGCAACTGGGCAACACCATCGACGGCTGCCAGGCCGAGTACGTGCGCATCCCCAACGCCCAGGCAAACCTCACTCCCGTTCCCGATGGCCTCACGGACGAAGAAGTGCTGATGTGCCCCGACATCATGAGCACGGGGTTTTCGGGGGCCGAGAGCGGCGAAGTGCGCATCGGCGACATCGTCGTCGTCTTCGCCCAGGGGCCCATCGGCTTGTGCGCCACCGCGGGGGCGAAGCTCAAGGGCGCCACCAAGATCATCGCCGTGGAAACGGTGCCGGCGCGTGCCGAGATCGCCCGGCGGCTCGGGGCCGACATCGTCATCGACTTCAAGCGCGATGATCCGGTGCAGAAGATCATGGAGATCACCAACGGGCGCGGCGTCGACGTCGCCATCGAGGCGCTGGGCACGCAGCGCACCTTCGAATCCTGCCTGCGCGCGCTCAAGCCGGGCGGCACGCTCTCGAGCCTGGGCGTGTATTCCGGCAAGCTCGAGCTGCCGCTCGACGCATTCGCCGCGGGACTGGGCAACCACAAGATCGTCACTACCTTGTGCCCCGGCGGCAAGGAGCGCATGCGGCGCCTGCTGGAAGTGGTCGCCAGCCGCCGCGTCGACCTCACCCCGCTCGTGACGCACCACTATAAGCTCGACGACATCGTGGCCGCGTACGATCTCTTCGCCAATCAGCGCGACGGCGTGCTGAAGGTGGCGATCAAGCCGTAATCCTGACCGGGGGTCGGCCGCGCCGGAGTTTGGCGCGTGCCGTGCTCGCGCGGGTCCTGTGCTAGAATGAGAATCGTTCTGGCATCGGACCTTTTTCATGGCTTCGACCATGTCTTCGACCCCACCGCTCGCGCCCTGGCAGCATCCCTTCGAAGTCGATCCCCATGCCCGGCAGCGCATGCGCCGCACCGCGTGGGTGGTGGCGCTCACCTTCGTGACCATGGTCTTCGAGATCGCCTTCGGCTATCTCACCGGTTCGATGGCGCTCACCGCCGATGGTTGGCACATGGGCTCGCACGTGGCCGCGCTCGGCGTGGCGGTGTTCGCCTATCACTATGCCGAGCGGCATGCCGCCAACCCGCGCTTCACCTTCGGCACCGGCAAGGTGAGCGCGCTCGGCGGCTATACCAGCGCGCTGCTGCTTGCGCTCGTCGCCCTGGGGCTGGTGTGGGAGTCGGTCGAGCGGCTGCTTGCGCCGCGCACGATCGCCTACGACGAGGCGCTGCTGGTGGCGGTGATCGGACTCGTCGTGAACCTGGCGAGCGCCGTGATCCTTGGGGCGGGGCACGAGCATGACCACGGTCATGGACATGCGCACGGCCACGGGCATGAAGGGGATACGGCGCATGGGCACGAGCATGGTCGTGCGCCGAAGCAGCAGGGTGGGGCGACGGTCGCGGAGACGATCGGGCGCGCCCCGGTCGATCCGAACTACCGCGGCGCCTTCCTGCACGTGCTGGCCGATGCCTTCACCTCGGTGCTGGCGATCGCCGCGCTCGCTGCGGGGAAATGGGGGGGGTGGGCGTGGTTCGACCCCTTGATCGGCCTGGTCGGCGCCGCCGTCATCCTCTATTGGAGCGCGGGGCTTGCGCGCACGTCCATGCGCTCGCTGCTCGACGCGGAGGATTTCGGCGCGCTCGAGCACGAGATCGTCGATCGCCTGCAGCGCGACGGCCTCACCCGCGTCACCGATCTGCACGTCTGGCGCCTGGGGCCACAGACCTTCGCCTGCATCGTCACGCTCGATTCCTCGCAGCCGGAGAGCGCCCAGCAGTACAAGGAGCGGCTCAAAGACCTGTCGGCCCTGAGTCACCTGACCATCGAAGTCAATCGCACCCCGGCAGGGGAGGGTTGAGGAGCGGTACAACCTCGGCTTATCATCATGCGATCGCGCCGACGCCTTCCTTGAGCGTGAACCGACCTAAAACACCAAAGAGGAGCGAGACATGGAAACCCTAGACCGATTGCTCTCGACGTTGGCCAACTTCGTTTGGGGCGTGCCGATGCTGGTGTTGCTGGTGGGCACCGGCCTGTATCTCACCATCGTGCTGCGGGGCGTGCAGTTCCGCGCTTTGGGGCATGCTTTTCGCCTGATCTTCCACAAGGAGCCGAGCGCCGCGGGAGATATCAGCCATTTCGCCGCGCTCACCACGGCGCTTGCGGCCACCGTGGGTATCGGCAACATCGTCGGGGTGGCGACCGCCATCACCCTTGGTGGGCCGGGCGCGGTATTCTGGATGTGGGTGACGGGGCTGGTGGGCATGGCCACGAAGTATGCCGAAGCGGTACTGGCGGTGAAATACCGCGAGCCGGGGGCGCTCGGCTACAAGGGCGGGCCGATGTATTACCTTACCAACGGTCTGGGGATGCGCTGGCTCGGCGTACTCTTTGCCGTCTTCACCGTGATCGCCTCCTTCGGCATCGGCAACATGACGCAGGTCAATGCGGTGTCGCAGCTGCTCGCCTCCACCGCCGGCATCCCAACCTGGATCTCGGGCGGCGTGATGCTCTTTCTCACCGCGCTGGTGATCCTGGGCGGGGTGAAGAGCATCGGGCGCTTCACTGCCTGGCTCGTGCCCTTCATGATCTTTTTCTACTGCCTGGCGGCGATCGTCGTGCTCGTTTTGCAATGGGATCGACTGCTGCCGGCGCTCGAATCGATCTTCTACTACGCCTTCCACCCGCATGCGGCCGCGGGCGGCTTCGCTGGGGCAACGGTGGCGGCGGCGATGCGCTATGGCCTGGCGCGCGGCGTGTTCTCCAACGAATCAGGGCTGGGGTCGGCGCCGATCGCCGCGGCGGCAGCCAAGACCGACGATCCGGTGAAACAGGCCCTGGTGTCGATGACCCAGACCTTCATCGACACCCTGGTGGTGTGCACCATGACAGCGCTGGTGATCCTGACGGCGCCGCACTGGCTCGAAGGGGTTTCGCCGGCGGATCTGACGATGCGCAGTTTCGCGCACAACCTCGGCAGCGTCGGTGCCTGGGTGGTGATCATCGCCACCGTGCTCTTTGCCTATTCCACGGTGATCGGCTGGAGCTACTATGGCGAGAAAGCGTTCGAGTTCCTCTTCGGGCACAAGGCGATCCGCATCTACCGCACGGTGTTCGTGGCGGTGATCCTGGTGGGAGCCACGGTGAAGCTGGAGCTGGTGTGGAATTTCTCGGACGTGGCCAATGGCCTGATGGCGGTGCCCAACCTGGTGGCCTTGCTGCTGCTCGCCCGGGTGGTGAAGGCGGAGACGGAGCGATACTTTGGCCGGAAGGGTGGGCCGTCTTGAGCGATCAGAGTGAGCGAGGGCCGGGTCAATCGGGCTGCGAGGTCGCACAGGCGGCCACCACCCGGTTTCGCCCCTCTTGCTTTGCGCGATAGAGGGCGGCGTCGGCGCGCGCGAGGGCGACTTCGGGGGAGGGGTCTTCGGGCAGCAGTTCGCTGGCGCCGATGCTTACCGTCATGCGCAGTTCGGGGTGTTGGGGCACGCGGCAGTAGGAGGCCACGGCGTGGCGGATGCGCTCGGCGAGCAGAAGCGCGCCGGCAAGATCGGTGTGCGGCAGGAGCACGGCGAATTCTTCGCCGCCGACGCGGCCGGCGAGATCGGAGCTGCGCAGCGAATCGCGCAGGATCTCGGCAAAGGAGCGCAGCACGGCATCGCCTACGGCGTGCCCGTAGCGGTCGTTCACCGCTTTGAAGTGATCGAGATCGAGCATCAGGACGGCGCAACGGTCCCCTTTGCGGGCCACGCGTTCGCCGGCAAGCAGCAGGGCGGTGAAGAACCGGCGGCGATTGGCCAAGCCCGTAAGCGGATCGGTCTCGGCCTGGTGCCGAAGCTCTTCCTGCATGGCCTTGATCTGCGTGATGTCGGTGAAGACGACCACGGCGCCGCTTCCTGGCACGGGCGTGGCGGTGAGCAGCACGGGGATCAGGTGCCCATCACGGTGGAGGAAGTAGCTTTCCTTCCGTGCGATGATTTTGTTTTCCAGCATGGCACGGAGCACGGGGCATTCCTGGCGCGGATGGGGCGTGCCGTCGGGGTGCTGACCGTGGATCGTCTGATGGGCGTCGAGCCCGAGGACTTCGCTGGCGCGGTAGCCGAGGATACGCTCCGCCGCGGGGTTCCAGAAGACGATCGCACCGTCCGTGTCGATGCCGAAAATGCCTTCGCCGACGGCATCGAGCAGCGTCTTCAGGGTCTGCGCTCGCTCGGCGGCGATCCTCGAGGCTTCCTGGGCGCGGCGGATGGCGCGCTTGTACTCGGTGACGTCCATCACCAGGCCGACGAGGTAGCGTGCCCGGCCGTTTTCGTCGAACAGGGGGGTGATGGAGGCCGAGAACTCGCGCCAGCCGTGGGCGGTGGCCATCGCGGTCTCGGTGCGCAGGGTCCGTCCTTCCTCCAGACTGCGTCGGAGATTCTTTTCGATGTGTTCGGCGGTCTGCGGTGGAAAGAGCTCGCGGGGGCTGGCGCCGATCCAGCGCTCGGGCGACAGGCCGAACAGCTCGTAGAGCTTGGCGTTGCCAGTGCGGAAGCGGAATCCCTCGGGGGTGACCTCGGCCACGTAGCAGATTTCCTGGAGGTTATCGAGCACGGTGTGGTAGAGGACTTCCTGCTCGCGCAGCTTGCGCTCGGCCTCGACGCGCGCGGTGATGTCGGCGATGAAGCCGTACCACAGGGTGGATCCGTCGGGCTGGCGCTCGGGGGTGGCTTCACCCTCGGCCCAGACGATGTGCCCGTCGGGATGCACGTGCCGGTAGAGGAGCCGCCAGGGTTCGAGCGTGGCCACGGAATGGTCGGAGGTTTCCCTCATCGCCGCCTGGTCTTCGGGGTGCACCGAGGCAAAGAAGGGCGTGGCGTCTTCGCGCACCGCTTCCGGGTCGATGCCGCAGATGCGGCGCATGCCTTCGCTCGCGTAGGGGAAGGACATGTGATCGTCCGGTGTACGTTTGAAGATGTAGATGACGCCGGGCAGGTGGCGGGCGAGCTTGTCGAGCAGCGCCCTTTGCTCGGCTTCGCGGCTGACGTCGAGGAGTGCTCCGCTGAGAAACTGGGGCCGACCTTGTCCGTCGCGTACCAGGGTGACCTTGTCTTCCACCCAGACATAGTGGCCGTCGGCATGGCGCAGCCGGTAGCGGCGCAGGAGCGTGTCGTCGGGCCAGCGGCGGAAGTCGAGCGTGCGCTGCACCGCGTCGCGATCCTCGGGGTGGATGCGCTCCAGCCACCAATGCGGATCGGAACACGGTTCTACCGGTAGGTTGCCCAAGAGGTCCTTGACGTTCTCGCTGACGAAGAGGGGTTGGGTGGTGCCGGTGGCCGGGACCGCGTAGAGCACGGCGGGGCTCGCGCGCAGAAAACCGTCCAGGCGGGCGCGTTCTTCGTCCAGCGCTTCTCGCATCCGCCGCAGCTCGGTGATGTCCCGCTGAAAAGAGACCAGCACCGTTTCCCCGTCGAGCGTGATCGGCTGGATGATCTCGTCGGCCCAGTAGAGCGAACCGTCCTTGCGGCGGTTGAGGATGTCGTTGCGCCAGCGCTGCCCGGAGAGCACCGTCTGCCAGAGCGTGCGGTAGAACTCGAGGGACATCTGGCCGGACTTGAGCAGGCGCGGCGTCTTGCCCACGATTTCCTCGCGTGCGTAGCCGGTGAGCCGGGTGAATTCGGCATTGACGTCGCGCACCACGCCGTTCGTATCGGCGATGAGGATGGCGTCGGGCGAGTGCTCGAAAAGGGGGCCGGCGAGCAGAGCGAGGGCAGTGTGCATGGGGGCTCACGGCAAGAAGCCGTTTGAATTATAAGGGGCGAACGGAGTATTTCGGTTGGCGTATGGCGGGCTTAAAGACCAAGTGTAAGCGAGCAGGCACGTGGTTTGCTGGCGACGCCTGCTCGATAGGACTTGGACGAGAGTTCGTAACGGAAGTGGTGTTCGGCGCTGAGAGGGCGCCGGACGCCGAGCCGCAGGAACTTTGGCGGGGGCGTTCTGGCGGAGGCGCTGGTTTTGCCCTATTCTTTTCAGGTCACGATCCGTGACCCACGCCAGGAGGAGATCATGTCGCCGAGCAAAGCGCAGCTGCTGTGGATGTACGAGAAGATGGTCGAGATCCGCTACTACGAGGAGACGATGGCCAAGGTCTATCTGGAAGGAAAGCTGCCGCCGCACATTCAGAAGGGGCTCGCTTTCGACATCGGCTCGGGGCCGGTGCCCGGCGAGATGCACCTCGCCGCCGGGCAGGAGCCGGTGGCGGTGGGCGTGTGCGCGCATCTGCGCGATGAAGACACGGTGGTGGGCACGCACCGGCCGCACCATTTCGCTATCGCCAAGGGGGTGCCGCTCGACAAGATGACGGCCGAGATCTTCGGCAAGAAGACGGGCCTGGGCAAAGGCAAGGGAGGGCACATGCACCTCTTCGACCCGGCGCACAATTTCAGCTGCAGCGGCATCGTCGGGGCGAGCCTGCCGCCGGCCTGCGGCGCGGCACTCGCGGCGAAGAAGCGCGGCCAGGACCGCGTCGCAGTGGCTTTCTTTGGCGAAGGGGCAGCGAACCAGGGGGCGTTCCACGAGTCGCTCAACCTCGCGGCGCTGTGGAAACTGCCGGCGATCTTCGTGTGCGAGGACAATCACTGGGCGATCTCGGTACCGAAAGAGAAGGCAGTGAGCGTGGCCTCGGTGGCCGATCGCGCCTGCGCCTACGGCATGCCGGGCGTGGCGGTGAAGGAGAACGACCCGCTGCAGGTGTTCGATGCGGTGGGCGAGGCGGTGGCGCGCGCCCGCCGGGGCGAGGGGCCGACGCTCATCGAAGTGAAGACCTTCCGTTATTTCGGCCACTTCCAGGGGGACGCGGAGGTCTATCGTCCGAAGGACGAGGTGAAGCATCTGCGTGAGCTCGACCCGATCCCTCGGCTTGCCGCGAGGCTGAAGCAGGATGGCGTGCTCACGGCGCAAGAGGAAGAAGCGATCGCCGCGCGGGCGCGGCAGCGCGTGGACGAGGCGTTTGCTTTCGCCCGCCAGAGTCCGTATCCCGCGCCGCAAGAGGCGCTCGAAGACGTGTTCGTTTGAGGGGGGTGAGAGATGGCTGGACGTAGACTGACGATGGCGGAGGCGATCTCAGCGGCGTTCGCGCAGGAGATGGAGCGCGATCCGAACGTATTCATCATGGGCGAGGACGTCGGCGTCTATGGGGGCATCTTCGGGGCGACCAAAGGGTTGATCGAGAAGTTCGGACCCGAGCGGGTGATGGACACCCCCATTTCCGAGACCGGTTTCATCGGGGCGGCGATCGGGGCGGCGGCTGCGGGTATGCGTCCGGTGGCCGAGCTGATGTTCGTCGATTTCTTCGGCGTGTGCATGGACCAGATCTACAACCATCTGGCGAAAAACACCTACATGTCCGGCGGTAACGTGCGCTTGCCGGTGGTGATCACCACGGCGATCGGCGGCGGCTACAACGACGCGGCTCAGCATTCGCAGTGCCTCTACGGCGTGTTCGCGCACGTGCCGGGGCTCAAGGTGGTGGTGCCTTCGAACGCGTACGATGCGAAGGGGCTGCTCATCGAGGCGATTCGCGACGACAATCCCGTGCTCTACATGTTTCACAAGGGGATCATGGGTTTGCCGTGGATGGCCTACTTCGAGGGCAGTACGACCGAAGTGCCCGAGGAACCCTACACCATCCCCTTCGGCCAGGCGCGCGTCGTGCGTGAAGGCAAGGATCTCACCATCGTCACCTTGAGCCAGATGGTGCACAAGGCCGTGCTCGCGGCCGAGATCTTGGCGAAGGAGGGAATCGAGGCCGAGATCCTCGATCTGCGCACCCTGGTGCCGCTCGACCGCGAGGCGGTGCTCGCTTCCGTGGCCAAGACGGGGCGCTTGCTGGTGGCCGATGAAGACTATCTCGGCTTCGGTCTCACGGGCGAGATCGCCGCGATCGTCGGCGAGCATCTCGACCGCATCGCGCTGCGAGCACCGATCAAGCGGCTCGGGGTGCCCAACGTGCCGATTCCCTATAGCCGACCGCTGGAGCAGTTCGTGATTCCGCAAGTCGAGCACATCGTGGCTGCCGCCAAGGAAACGATGCAAGGGCGCGTGGCTGCAGGAGGACGTGCATGAGCGTGATCGAGATCCGGCTGCCTCCGGAGGTGTGGGAGGACGTCGACGAAGGGGTCGAAGCGTTGCTCGACAAGTGGCTTGTCCGCGAAGGAGAGCGGGTCGAGGCAGGGCAGCCGATCGCCAATGCGGTGATCGTAAAGACCAACGTCGAAGTGATCGCGCCGCAGGCGGGGCGTTTGGCGCAGATACTGGTGCCTGAAGGAGAGACTTTCGGCCGGGAACGGGCAATCGCGCGGCTCGAGGTGGTATGACGGGAGCGGCAAACCACGGTATTTCGGCTCCGAGGGTGGAAGTGAGCGCACCCATGCACCATTCCGTGGTGCTCGGGTGCGCGCAGCACCGTTTGCTGCCGGAAGTGGCGTCGCGCCTGCCGGCCGGCGTCGCCGTACGGGTGCGCGGCTCCGGGGGCGGCGCCGTGCTCGCCGGCCCGGGGTGGGTGAGTGCCGTCATTCATCTGCCCCTCGGCCATCCCTGGCTCGAGGGGAGCCTCGTCGAAGCCTACCGGCGCTGTGCCGAGGCGCATGTCGCCTTCTTCGCCGATCTGGGGTTGGCGGTGCGGGCGATACCGCCCGGTGCCGCTCCTGCGCCAGACGGTGGGCTGGATTGGGCTTGTTTCGGCGGCTTCGGCCCGTGGGAGCTCGCCGATACCAAGGGGCGCAAGCTCGCTGGTTTCGCCCAGCGGCGCACGCGCGAAGGCGCTGTCCTGGGAGTGGGCTTGCTGCTTTCCCCCGTCGCGTGGGCGCTGCTGTGCGAAGCTTTCGCCCGGCCGCAGGATGAACCCTTGCTGCGCGCACGCACGGTGAGCCTCTCGGAACTGAACGGCGCTCCGATCGAGCCGCAGGACTTCGTTGCGCGCTGGCAGCGGTGCTTGGAGCGGGTGATCGGTTTGAAGACCGACGTGCCGCAGCCTTTGCCAATGCAGAGAGAAGATCTGACGTAACGGGAAGAGAGCCCTTCCATGCAGCCCTGAGGCAACGGCCTCAAATAGGCATCATCCAAGGGTCGATGAGGCGCAAGACTGGGATGCCGGAAAAATCGCGTACGTTGCGGCTTGCGAGCATCAGGTCGCGACTGAGGGCGGTCGCCGCGATCTGGGCATCTTCTACGCTGATCGGACGTCCAGCACGTAGGCGAAACGCTACGATTTCTGCGTAGCGAACGGCGGCAGACTCATCGAAGGGAAGGCAGCGGCCGGCAAACTCTTCTTGGAACATGCTCTGCGCAACGCTGCAGAGCGCTTGGCGCTTCCGGCCGTCTGGTAAAAGGGCGATGCCCAGTTCGATTTCGGCACGGACGGTGGCACAGAGGTAGACCTGGGAGGGCGCTTGGCGATCGAGCCAGGCGAGCACCTGCGGCGCCGGGGCGGGGCGCATGAGTTCGGACAGGACATTGGTATCGAGCAGGATCATGCCGTCTCGTCGTGGAAGGGGGGCGGTCGCGGGGCCGTGCGGGGAGGGATGGGGAGATCGTCCACACCGAGGTCGTGGAAGCGCTGCGCGATGCGCCGGCCAAGCCCTGGTGTTTCCTCTTCCAGCACGGCGCGACGCAGCAGACGCCGGGCTTCCTCTTCCACTGAGACGCCGTCTTGCGCGGCACGCCGTTTCAAGGCCGACTCTAGGGTTTCGTCGATCTGGGAGATCGTCAAGCTCGACATGGAAGGCTCCGGTACATGCATCATGCCTTTCAGTGTAAGCATCGACCGTCCAGACGGCAAGAAAGTTCGCAGAATGGGGCACGGCTCTGCTGCCGTGCGCGACGTGATCGGGAGATTGCCCACGCGAGGCCGTGGAAGCGACGGACGATGCGCCGGCTTCGGGGCCGTACCGCAGCGATCAGCTTGTCGCGCACCGGGTCAATCCCAGCGCCTCGGCGATCGCCAGCGTCGGTTCGGCCTGATTCATGGTGTAGAAATGCAGGCCCGGGGCGCCGAGTTGGAGCAGCCGCTCACACAGGCGCACGAGCACTTCCAGGCCGAAAGCGCGCACCGACTCGGCATCGTCGCCGTAGGCTTCCATCTTCTTGCGGACCCAGCGCGGGATTTCGGCGCCGCAGGCGTCCGAGAAGCGCGCGAGCCGCGCGAAGCTGGTGATCGGCATGATGCCGGGCACGATGGGGGCGGTGACGCCGCGGCGCCGGGATTCCTCGACGAAGTGGGCGTAGGCGTCGGGGTTGTAGAAGTACTGCGTTAGGGCGCAGTCGGCGCCGGCGTGCATCTTGCGGGCAAACGCGTCGAGGTCGGCCAGGGCGCTTGCTGCCTGCGGGTGGTATTCGGGGTAGGCGGCGACGGCGATCCAGAAGTGATCGCCCGTTTCGGCGCGGATGAAGTCGACGAGCTCGCTCGCGTAGCGCAGCTCGCCGGGGTCGCGCACGCCGGAGGGGAGGTCGCCTCTGAGCGCTACGAGGCGTCGTACGCCGAGCGCCTGGTACTGCTGCAGGATCTCGCGGATCTGGGCGCGGCTGGCGCCGATGCAGGAGAGGTGGGGGGCGACGTCGAGCCCGGCGCGGTGCAGCCGCTCGACCACGGCGAAGGTGCGCTCGCGGGTGGAGCCGCCGGCACCGTAGGTGACGGAATAGTAGGCCGGGCGCAGGCGCTGCATGAGGCGCTGGCGCGCCTCATCGAGCTTGGCTTCGCCTTCCGCCGTTTGCGGCGGGAAGAATTCGACGGACAGTTCCAAGTGCTGCATCACGGGATTCCTCAGCGTTCGCGCGCACGCCCTCCTCACCGGGGCGGTGCGCGGCGGTGCGGGGCTCAGTAGCGGTAGTGTTCGGCCTTGTAGGGCCCGTCGAGGGGCACGCCGATGTAGGCCGCCTGCTCGGGCGTGAGCCGGGTGAGCTGGACGTTGAGGCGGGTGAGCTGCAGCCGGGCGACTTTCTCGTCGAGCTGTTTGGGCAGTCGATAGACGCCCACGGGGTAGCGCTCGGGGTGCGTGTAGAGTTCGATCTGCGCGAGCACCTGGTTGGCAAACGACGAGCTCATCACGAAACTGGGGTGCCCGGTGGCGCAGCCGAGGTTCACCAGCCGCCCTTCGGCGAGCAGGATGATGCGCTTGCCGTCGGGGAAGATGACGTGGTCGACCTGCGGCTTGATGTTCTCCCAGCGGTATTGGCGGAGCGACTCGACGTCGATCTCATTGTCGAAGTGGCCGATGTTGCACACGATCGCCTGGTCTTTCATGCGGCGCATGTGCTCGTGGGTGATGACGTGGTAGTTGCCGGTGGCGGTGACGAAGAGGTCGGCCTTGTCGCAGGCTTCTTCCATGGTCACCACACGGTAGCCTTCCATCGCCGCCTGCAGGGCGCAGATGGGGTCGATCTCGGTGACCCACACTTCGGCGCGCAGCGCCCGCAGCGCCTGGGCCGAGCCCTTGCCCACGTCGCCGTAGCCGCAGACGACGGCGATCTTGCCGGCGATCATCACGTCGGTGGCGCGCTTGATGCCGTCGAGGAGCGATTCGCGGCAGCCGTAGAGGTTGTCGAACTTGGACTTGGTGACCGAGTCGTTGACGTTGATCGCCGGAAAGCGCAGTTCGCCGCGCTCCTGCATCTGGTAGAGGCGATGCACGCCGGTGGTGGTCTCTTCGGTGACGCCGCGGATCGCCGCGATGCGCCGCGAATACCAGGTGGGGTCGCGCTCGAGCTGCGCGCGCACCCGGGCGAAGAGCACCTTTTCTTCGAGGGTCGTGGGGTGGTCGAGCACGCTCGGGTCGCGCTCGGCCTTGGCGCCCAGGTGCAGCAGGAGCGTGGCGTCGCCCCCGTCGTCGAGGATCATGTTGGAATGGCCGCCGTCGGGCCACTCGAAGATGCGGTGGGTGTAGTCCCAGTATTCTTCCAGCGTCTCGCCTTTCTTGGCGAAGACGGGGATGCCTTCGGCGGCGATGGCCGCGGCGGCGTGATCCTGGGTGGAGAAGATGTTGCACGAGGCCCAGCGCACCTGAGCGCCCAGCGCCACCAGCGTCTCGATGAGCACGGCGGTCTGGATGGTCATGTGCAGGCTGCCGGAGATGCGGGCGCCGGCCAGGGGCTGTTGCTCGGCGTATTCGCGGCGCAGCGCCATGAGGGCGGGCATCTCGCTCTCGGCGATGCGGATCTCCTTGCGGCCCCATTCGGCCAGCGAAAGATCGGCGACGACGTACTCGGAAATGGATGCGGCCTGGTTCATCGAAATGCTCCTATTCGGGAACGAGGCCGAGCGGATGCGCAGCTCACCTGCGTCTTCCGTCCGGCCGGAGAAGACGGGTGAGCGCCGTTGGATCTGAACCGAGCCTGGCCCGCGCGGGCGGGTTGCAGCGCTCCTCGGTTGCGGGGGATTATAGCAAAGGCAAAGGGTCGCGCAGTCGCTTAGGGGGCCTCGAACAGCCTGCTATTCGCGGCGACCGACGGATTGCACGTAGCGCACCATGAGATAGACTATGGCGAGCGGCAGGACGAAGGAGAGCATGAGCCGGACGTATCCTTCGCTCCAGGGGTGGGCGCTCGCGTCCAATCCCAGATGGACGAGGTAGGCGAGGTAGAAGGCGAGCAGCAAGGCTCCGTCGCTGCGGCGAATTCCGGCGCCGGAGACGATGATGGGTAGCAGCACCACCGTGGTGCCCAGCATGACCCAGGAGTCGACGTGACGTATCGTCTCGCTCACCAGGATTCCGTGCGGCGCGACCAGGGCGGTGGCGCCGAGTACCGAGAGCAGGTTGAACGTGCAGGAGCCGATCACGTTCCCGACGGCCATGTCGCGATGGCCGCGAAGGGCAGCAACGACGGAAGTGGCGATCTCGGGCAGCGACGTGCCTACCGCCACGACCGTGAGGCCGATCACCAGCTCGCTCACGCCAAAGCTGCGGGCGATGCCGGAGGCGGCCCCCACGGCCAGGTCGGCCCCGTAGATGAGGAGCCCTAGGCCGACGAGCACCAGCGACAGCTGCACGCCCGCGTGCGCGTCCCAGCGGCTTTGGGGGATGTCGGTGGCGAGCCCGGCTTCTTCCTGGGGCGAGAGGGTGCGCGTTTGGCGGAGGAGAAAGACCGTATAGGCGATCATCGAGGAAAAGAGGATCAGGCCATCGAGGCGGCTGAGGATGCCGTCGAAGGAGGTGGTGCAGAACAGGGCGACGGCACCGAGCAGCACGGGGATTTCTTGCCGCAACAGTTGAGAGTGGACCTGGATATGCCCGATGATCGCGGTGACGCCGAGGATCAGCAGGATGTTGGCGATGTTGGAGCCGATCACGTTGCCTAGCGCAAGATCGGGCGCACCGCGCAAGCCCGCGCCGACCGAAACGGCGAGTTCGGGGGCGCTGGTGCCGAAGGCGACGATGGTGAGCCCCACGACCAGGGGCGAGATGCCGAATCGTGTGGCGAGGCGCGCGCCGCCGCGCACGAGCCATTCGGCGCCCAGGGTGAGCAGCCCGAGGCCGGCCGCGAGCAGGATGAATTTGAGCAGGAGCGAGGCATCGGAGGACATGGGGCGGATTTTAGCTCAGGGGGTCCGCGTCATGGCAGCGGGAAAAACTGATGATGCCTTCGAAAAATCCACCCGGACGTACCGTGCGGTACGTCCGGGCGCTTCGGTGGGTCACAGACCGGCGTCGGCGCGCAGCGCTTCGGCTTTGTCGAGCATCTCCCAGGTGAATTCGGGTTCCTCGCGGCCGAAGTGGCCGTAGACGGCGGTTTTGGAATAGATGGGACGCAGGAGGTCCAGCATTTCGATGATGGCGCGCGGGCGCAAGTCGAAGTGCTGGCGCACGAGGGCCTCGATCTTCTCGTCGGGGACCTTGCCGGTGCCGAAGGTCTCGACCATGAGGCTCACGGGACGGGCCACGCCGATGGCGTAGGCGATCTGCACTTCGCAGCGATCCGCCAGACCCGCGGCCACGATGTTCTTCGCCACGTAGCGGGCGGCGTAGGCCGCCGAGCGGTCGACCTTGGAAGGATCCTTGCCGCTGAACGCGCCGCCGCCGTGGTGCGCCGCGCCGCCGTAGGTGTCGACGATGATCTTGCGCCCAGTGAGGCCGCAGTCGCCGTGCGGCCCGCCGACGACGAAGCGCCCGGTGGGGTTGATGAGGTATTTGATGTCGGGGGCGCGCAGCTGCGGCGGAATGATGGGGTGGATGATCTCCTCGATCACCGCCTCGCGGATCTCGTCGTAGGTGATGTCGGGGTGGTGCTGGGTGGAGAGGACGACCGTCTCCACCTGGGTGGGTTTGCCGTCGACGTAGCGCACCGTCACCTGCGACTTGGCGTCGGGCCGCAGCCAGGGAAGCCGGCCGTCCTTGCGCACTTCGGCCTGGCGCTGCATGAGGCGGTGGGCGTAGTAGATGGGCAGCGGCATGAGCACCGGGGTTTCCGTGCAGGCGTAGCCGAACATGAGGCCCTGGTCGCCGGCGCCTTGGTCGAGCGGGTCGTCGAAAGCCTTGCCCACGCCCTGGGCGATGTCGGGCGACTGGCGGTTGATGGCGGTGAGGATGGCGCAGGACTTGTAGTCGAAGCCGATGTCGGAATCATCGTAGCCGATGCGGCGGATGACGTCCTGCGCGATCTCGCGGTAGTTGGGGTGCGCCTTGGTGGTGATCTCGCCGGAGATGACCACCAGCCCGGTGGAGACGAGGGTCTCGCAGGCGACGCGCCCGTGGGGGTCTTCGCCGAGGATGACGTCGAGCACGCCGTCGGAGATCTGGTCGGCGACCTTGTCCGGGTGCCCTTCCGAGACGGATTCGGAGGTGAAGAGGTATTCCTTGGCCATGCAATCGCTCCCTTCGATCCCCGTGAGGCGGCGTGCCGGCTCTGGGGATCAGGGAGCGGCGACGCTTTAGCGGTATTTCTTGGGCAGCTCGACTAACCTGCTGCGCGGCTGCATGGCGGCGTTGCGCGGTGCTCGGATGCTCGCCTATCTGGGTGATATGTCTCGCATCCTGCGCTCCGGGCGCCTTGCCCTGCAGCCGCTCGCGACGGTTCTTCGATCTGCCCTTCTTGTCCGCCCCGCAAGTTGTCGGATTAACTCGGCGGATGAGCGATAATTATAAATCTTCTTCAAGGTAATGAGGAAATGTCCCGTCTGCTGGTTGCCTTGCTGTGGGTGTTGCATTGGCTGCCGCTGCCGCTGCTGGCGGCGCTCGGCCGCGGTTTCGGGGCGCTGCTCTTTCATCTGGCGCGCTCGCGGCGCCACGTGGCCGAGGTGAATCTGCGGCTGTGCTTTTCCGAATGGACGGAGGCCGAGCGGCGTGCCGTGCTGCGCGAGCACTTCCGCCTGCTGGGGCGCAGCATCCTGGAGCGGGGGATTTCCTGGTTTGCCCCGGCCGAGCGCATCCGGCGGCTGGTGCGGCTCGAGGGCAAGGAGCATCCGGATGGCGTGCGCGCCCAGGGACGACCGGTGATCCTGCTCGTGCCCCACTTTCTTGGGCTGGACATGGGCGGCACGCGCGTGGCGATGGAGTACGACGGGGTCTACGTCTATTCGCGCCCCAAAAGGGACCCGGTGGCCGATCGATGGCTCAACTGGGGGCGTTCCCGCTTCGGCGATCAGCTGCAGGTGGCGCGCCAGGACGGTATCCGACCGGTGGTGCGCGCTTTGCGCGCCGGTCGGCCGCTCTATTACCTGCCCGACCTGGATTACGGGCGCAAGGAGTCCGTCTTCGTGCCGTTCTTCGGTGTGCCGGCGGCCACGATCACGGGTCTGTCGCGCCTGGCGCGGCTCACCGGCGCGGCGGTGGTGCCCTGCGTCACCGAGATGCTGCCCGATGGAAAGGGCTACGTGACGCGCTTCGGCGAACCCTGGGCGGATTTCCCTTCCGAAGACGAAGTAGCCGACGCGGCACGCATGAACCGCTGGCTCGAAGGCGAGATCCGTCGCATGCCGGCGCAGTACCATTGGGTGCACCGGCGCTTCAAGACGCGGCCTCCGGGGGAGCCGCGGCTGTATTGAGGGGGGATGATGGACGAGACGCAGCATCTCGCGAACCGGCTGCGACGGGTGGCATTGTTCGCCTTGCTGGACGAGGAGGAGTTGGAAGCGCTGGCGCGGCGCTGCCGGCCAGTGCAGCTCGCGCGCGACGAGGTGCTGTTCTTGCGCGGCGAGCCGGCGCGCGGTTTTTACCTGGTGGAGCGCGGGCGCATCAAACTGTTTCTCGATTCTCCTTCGGGGGCGGAGAAGATCGTCGACACCGTCGGGCCGGGCGGGACCTTCGGCGAGGCGGTGATGTTTCTCGACCAACCGTATCCGGTGTCGACGGCGGCGCTCGGCGAGGCCGAGCTCGTCTTCGTGCCCAAGGAGGCGGTGGATGAATTGCTGGAGCGTCGGCCGGACTTTTGCCGTCGCATGCTCGCCGGCATGGCGATGCGGTTGCGCGTCATGGTGCGCGATATCGAGGCGTATTCGTTGCAGACGGCGGCCCAGCGGGTGATCGGCTATCTGCTGCAATCCTGCGAGCACGAGCGCGGGGAGGCAACGATCGAGCTGCCACTGCCGCGCTACGTGATCGCCTCGCGCCTCAACCTGACGCCGGAGACGCTGTCGCGCGTTTTCCATGAGCTCGCGCAGCAGGGAGTGTTGCGATCCGAAGGGCGTAGGGTGGTGGTGCCGGACGTGGGGCGGTTGAGGGATTATGGGGGGAGGGAAGAGCGGCGCTGAATGCGAGCGGTTTCACGGCTGGGTGAGCTCGGCGTAGAGCCGAGGCAGGCGGGCGGCGAGTTCGCCGAGGCGCTGCACGACGACGTGGCCATCATGGCCGAAGAGGTAGGGCAGAACATCGGCGGCTTCGCGGTCGATCGCGACGCAGAAGGGGCGGATACCGCGCCGGCGGCATTCGAAGAGGGCGCGCCGTGTGTCTTCGATGCCGTAGCGGCCGTCGTAGTGGTCGATGTCGTGCGGTTTGCCGTCGGTGAGCACGAGCAGCAGTTTTTGCCGCGAAGCCGTGGCGGCGAGCCGGTCGGCGGCGTGGCGGATGGCTGCGCCGAGGCGGGTGTAGTCGCCGGGGCGTAGCGCGAGGATGCGACCGCGCACGGCCGGCCCGTTGCGCTCGCCGAAATCTTTGAGTCGATGGTAACGCACGTGTGCGTGGCCGAGCGAGGAAAAGGCGGCCACGGCAAGGGCGTCGCCCGCCGCTTCGATCGCCTCGGTGAACACGAGCAGCGCGTCGCGGATCACATCGATGACGCGGTGCGCATCATCGGCGTGCGCGTCGGTAGACAGCGACACGTCGGCGAGCAGCAGGCAGGAGAGGTCGCGCGCCGTGCGCGGGGTGTCGATATAGCGCGGTTGCGCCGAGACGGGGCAGCCGGAGCGCAGTTCGGCGTGGCGACGGACCCAGTCGTCAAGATCGAGCGCGTCGCCCTCGGGCTGACCCGCCTGGGGCCGGCGCTCGCTGCGGATGCGTTCGAGTTCGGCGCGCAGTCGTTGCGTGAGCGGGCGAAGCTGTCCGGGCAAAGGGGCGGGCATCGCCTCGTCACGGGGCAGATCGATGCGGCAGTGATCGGGGCGGTACTGGCCGCGGCGATAATCCCATTCGGGCAGCAGGATTCCCTCCCTCAGCCTTTCATCGGCGTCTGCGGCGGGCGGGCGTTCCAGGTCCATGCGCACGCGGGAGGCGACGGGGTCGGAGTCCTCGGCGAGCGCCAGCCGTTCGAGCTGGGCGGCGGCACGTCCGGCTTCGTCCCCCTCGGCGTCTTCGAGCGAGCGGTCGACGCGCACGTATTCCGCCCAGCACAGCAGGCTCTCGGCGCGAAACGCGAGCAGCATGCCGTGCTGCGAGCCAGGGTCTTCCGTCGCCTCGGTCTGGATCGGGGCCGCGGCCGAAGAGGAAGCCCCGTCCTTGGCGGTAGGCGGGGGACGGCGCCGAGCCGCTGCGGCATCGGTCTCCTGAGGCATCAGCCACAGCATCACCGGCCGCGGTGGGCGCGGTGAGGCCGGAAAGGTGCGCACGCTGCCGGGAGCGCGCAGGGCGGCGCGGATCGCTTCTTCCACGGCAGCGTCGACCGGGGGCAGCTGGTGCGGTAGGGGGCGAAGCGCGAGGCTTGCTGCGACGAGGCGATCATAGCGTTCCTGCCACGCAGGGTAGCGGGCGAGCGCCACGGCGGTGGCGCGCTGGTTGGCGAGCCACCACGGTTCGCCGTTGGGGACGAAATGGGCGGCGAGCAGGGCGAGCCAGAAATAGAGGTCGCGGTTGAGGGGGCGTTTGGGAAAATGGGCGATCGCGGCGGGAAGGCGCAGCTCGTCGGCGGTGAGATGGGGAAGTTCGGTAAGACGGCCGGTTCCGGCGAGCCGTTCGCGCCACGTACGCCGCCCTTCGTGGATACGGCGTTCGGCCACGGCGAATCTGCGTCCGGCCTCGCCGCCCACGCCGCGGAAGAATACCGACAGGGGGCGCCGTAAGGATTCGAGGCGGATTTCGGCCTGGGGGTGGTGCGCTTCGGCGAGGTGCCGCACCCAGCGATCCCACAGCGCTCCGGCCCAGGTCTCCATGGCTATTCGCCGAGCACGGTGCGCACCAGCTCTTCGAGCCCGGCGGTGACCTCGGCATCGTCGGACAGCGCCTCGACGAGCGCCGCGCGGCAGGCGGCGAGCACCGGCAGGCCGCCGCGGATCAGCAGGGCGGCATAAACGAGGAGCCGCGTCGAGGCCACTTCTTCGAGATCGACCCCGTCGAGCCGGCGGATGGCGTTACCCAGGGCGACGAGACGCCGCGCGAGTAAGGCGTCGCACCCCGTTTCCCGCTGCAGGATGCGGATTTCGCGCGCCTCGTCGGGAAAGCCGAAACGCAGCGCCACGAAACGTTGCCGGGTGGAGGGTTTGAGCCCTTTGAGGAAATTCTGGTAGCCGGGATTGTAGGAGACGACCAGCATGAATTCGGGCGGTGCGGCCAGCAGCTCACCCGTGCGCTCGAGCGGCAGTGTGCGGCGGTGGTCGGCGAGCGGATGGATGACGACGGTGACGTCCTTGCGCGCCTCGACGATCTCGTCGAGATAGCAGATGCCGCCCTCGCGCACGGCGCGCGTGAGCGGCCCGTCCTGCCACACGGTCTGTCCGTTTTGCACGAGATGGCGTCCAACGAGGTCGGCGGCGGTCAGATCGTCGTGGCAGGCCACGGAGAAGAGCGGTAGGCCAAGGCGCGCCGCCATGTGGGTGACGAAGCGGGTCTTGCCCACCCCTGTGGGGCCTTTGATGAGCACGGGCAGGCGGTTGCGCCAGGCGTGTTCGAAGAGTTCGACCTCGTCGCTGGCCGGTTCATAGGCGGGAAGCGTCATGGCGTGGCTTTCGATGTGACAGTGGATTCAGCAAGGGCCGCCGCTCGGGGCGCGAGCCGCTCGGCGAGCCCTACCACGTCGCCCACCACCAGTAGCGCCGGCGGGGCGAGTTCGGCGGCGGCCGCCAAGGCAGGCAGGCTCGCCAGCGTGCCGCTGAGGCGTTCGGCATCGGGCAGCGTCGCGTTGCGCACCACGGCCGCGGGCGTGTCGGCCGGCAGGCCGTGGGCGACGAGTTCGCGGCAGATCGTGGGCAGGGTGCTCACCCCCATGTAGAAGACCACCGTCTGGCGCGGCCGGGCGAGCGCTTCCCAGTCGAGCAGCAGGGCGCCGTCCTTGAGATGCCCGGTGACGAAGAGGCAGGATTGGGCGTGGTCGCGGTGCGTGAGGGGAATGCCCTGGCTCGCGGCCATGCCGCAGGCCGCCGTGATGCCGGGCACGACCTCGAAAGGGATGCCGGCTGCGGCGAGCGCTTCGGCTTCTTCCCCGCCGCGCCCGAAAATGTAGGGGTCGCCCCCCTTGAGCCGCACGACCACTGCGCCGGTCTGCCCGAGTTCGACGAGAAGCGCGTTGATCTCCTCCTGGGGGAGCGTATGCCGGCCGGCGCGCTTGCCGACGAAGACGCGCCGCGCCTCGGGGCGGACGCACTCGAGCACGGCCGGGCTCACCAGGTTGTCGTAGACGAGCACCTCGGCGGCCTGCAGCAGGCGCAGTGCTCGCACGGTGAGCAGTTCCGGGTCGCCGGGGCCGGCGCCCACCAGATAGACTTTCGGTGCGATCGTTTTCCGCTTCATCGTCTCGTTCCCTGCGGTCTTTATCCTGGTTGCGGTTTGTACCACGGTTTGGCCTGCGTCTTCATGCCGCGCGGGAAGATGGAAAGAGCGCGGGCGTTCAACCGGGACGTCCATCGGGGCGCGGGCGCACGAGGCGCGGGACGAAACGCCACAGGTAGAGGAGATAGGCGAGCGCAAAGGCGAAGGCGCTTGCGTGCAGCATGCCGTTCCCCATGGCCGGGAAGGTCGCGAGTTCGCGCAGCAGCGCCGCGGCGAGCAGCACGAGGAAGGCGGAGTGGAGGCCGCGAGGGGTGCGGTTGGGGTGATCGCCGGTGTGGCCGAGCGCCGTGCGCGTCATCATGCCGAGCGTCATGGAGCCGATGCCGCCCACCGTGAGCAGGTGCACCGCGGCGCTGCGCCAGGACGGGGCGAAAGCGGCCAGCCCGTAGGCGAGGACCCCTGCCGCCGTCAGGGCGAAGCCGAGATGCAAGATCCACACCATGGGGTTGGTCCAGACGGTCCGGTGCAGCCAGCGCCGGCTCTGGCGCAGGGCGATGCCGGACGTCACCACGGCGAGCACGGCGATGAGCGGTGCGGGCGCACCGAGGGCCGTGGCAAGCGCCAGCGCAAACCCGCCGACCACGGTACCGGCCTGCACCCAGGCTGGATTGGGGACTTGCGGCAGACCGAGCGCCCGGCTGGTGAAGAAGGCGATGACCCGCATGCCGAGGAAGAAGATCATCCCGGCGAGCCACAGGGCGCCGGCATCGAGCCAGGCGAGGGGCTCGCCGTCGAGTTTTCCTTGCACCGTGCAGAAAAACCCCGCCTCGAAGCCCGCGAACAGCAGCAGCAGGAGCGGCACGACGTAGTTGCGCCGGTTACGCGCGGCGAGCACGGAGCGGGCAAGCCAGAACGCGGCAAGGAGAAGAAAGGCAAGCGCGGCGCCTGCAGCGGCAGGAAAGGCGCGCTCGCCGAGGAACCAGGCCAGCCGAGCCACGAGCCACAGCAGCACGAGCACGCCGAGACGGACGCCGCGAAGCGGCGGCTGTCCCGTCCAGCTTGCCACCGCCGTATGCAGAAAACCGACGACGATCGCTGCGCCGAAGCCCCAGACCATCTCGTGCGCATGCCACCACACGCCCGGCAGGGCAGGTGCGCCGCGCAGGGTGACCGCCCAGTAAGGTACGGCGAGCACCGCGAGCAGGGCTCCGAGCAGATAAAAGGGGCGGAAGGCCATCGCCAGCCAGGCGGCAAGGCTCGGACGGGCGGAGGTGGGTGGGTGCGGTTCTTGCAGAGGGATGCCGGTCATCGAGAGACTCCGCAGGCAGGGTTGGGGGACATTGTGCTTTTCAGGCGTCAGATCGTCCTTGATCGCAGTCAAGATGGTGCGGCGAAGACCATTTTCTTCGAATTGACTTGTGTCAAGGAAATCGCCTTGCGTCGTCTCTAGAGTGGAAGCATCGCAAATTTTTTCATCGGCGGGGAGGATCGATCATGGGACGGAGCAGAAAAGCGTTGGGCACGCTGGCGGTGCTGCCGCTGGCCATTGGCATGGCCTGGGCACAGGAGAAGCCGGTCACCGAGGAGGAGATCCGCTATCAGGCCGGCAGCTCGCCCTTGGCCGAGGTGGAGATGTACCAGGACATCAATCCGAAAGCGCCGCCGATGACCAAGACGGAGTTCGAGAAAGGGCGCAAGATCTATTTCGAACGGTGCGCCGGTTGTCACGGCGTGCTGCGCAAGGGGGCCACGGGCAAGCCACTCACGCCGGACATCACTCTGGAGAAAGGCACCGAGTACCTGAAGGTCTTCATCAAGTACGGCTCGCCGGCGGGGATGCCCAATTGGGGCACTTCGGGCGAGCTTACCGACGAAGAGGTCGACCTCATGGCGCGCTACGTGCAGCAGACGCCGCCGCAGCCGCCCGAATACGGCATGCCGGAGATGAAGGCGACCTGGAAAGTGCTGGTGCCGCCGCAGGAGCGACCGAAGAAGAAGATGAATGCCTACAACCTCGACAACCTCTTCTCGGTGACGCTGCGTGACGCCGGCCAGGTGGCGCTGATCGACGGGGACACGAAACAAATCATCGCCATCATCCCGACGGGCTACGCGGTGCATATCTCGCGGCTTTCTGCTTCCGGGCGCTATCTCTACGTGATCGGGCGCGACGCCAAGATCAACCTCATCGACCTGTGGATGGAGAAACCGGACACCGTGGCCGAGATTCGCGTCGGCCTGGAGGCGCGTTCGGTCGAGACTTCCAAGTACAAGGGCTATGAGGACAAATACGCCATTGCCGGTTCCTATTGGCCGCCCCAGTACGTCATCATGAATGCGGACACGCTCGAGCCGCTCAAGATCGTCGCCACGCGCGGCATGACGGTCGACACGCAGGAATATCATCCCGAGCCGAGGGTGGCTTCCATCGTGGCGAGTCATTTCCGGCCGGAATTCGTCGTGAACATCAAGGAGACAGGCAAGACGCACCTCGTCGATTACACCGATCTGCACAATCTGAGAATCACCGAGATCGAGATGGCGCGTTTCCTGCACGACGGCGGCTGGGATGCCTCGAAACGCTATTTCCTCGTGGCGGCGAACCAGTCGAACAAGGTGGCGGTGATCGACGCCAAGGAAGGCAAACGCGCCGCGCTCGTCGATGTCGGCAAGATTCCGCACCCGGGGCGCGGCGCGAACTTCGTCCACCCGAAGTACGGTCCAGTGTGGGCGACGGGGCATCTGGGCGACGATTCGATCGCGCTCATCGGCACCGACCCGCAAAAGCACCCGCAATATGCCTGGAAAGTGGTGCAGTCCTTGCCCGGCCAAGGTGGAGGGAGCCTCTTCATCAAGACGCACCCGAAGTCCAAGCATCTCTACGTGGATACCCCGCTCAACCCAGATGCGAAGATTTCGCAATCGGTGGCGGTGTTCGACATCGATGCTTTGGACAAAGGCTTCAAGGTGCTGCCAATCGCCGAATGGGCGGGGATCGATGACGACGGGGCCAAGCGGGTGGTGCAGCCCGAATTCAACAAGGACGGCACTGAAGTGTGGTTCGCCGTGTGGTCGGCGAAAGACAAGCAGTCGGCGCTGGTCATCGTCGATGACAAGACGCTGCAGCTGAAAGCGGTGATCAAGGATCCGCGCTTGATCACGCCGACGGGGCACTTCAACGTCTATAACACGCAGCATGACGTCTATTGAGACGAAGGGCGAGGGGATGCGGTGCTGGCAGGGGGTATTCGGCGTGGCTTGGGGGCTGGTCTTCGCCGCTGCGGTCCACGCCGAACCGGGGGTAGAGCGTCAGGAGGCGCTCGTGCGCCTGGTGCGCCAGGACTGCGGTGCTTGCCACGGCCTGAGCCTGCGAGGTGGGCTGGGGCCGGCGCTCACGGCGGAGCGGCTCGCCGGCAAGGACGGGGAGATGCTGGCGGCGGTGATCGCCCAAGGTCGCCCCGGCACGCCAATGCCGCCCTTTTCGGGGCTACTCGGTACGGAGGAGATCACATGGATCGTCGAGCGTTTGCAAGAAGGCTTTCCTCCGCTGCCCGCTGGTTCGTCTTCGCACTGAGTGCCGGCGTCGTAGGACTGTCTGGGGCGCAGGAGCGCGGTACGGGCGATCTGGGAGTGGTGATCGAGCGGGCGAGCGGCAGCGTGCTGATCGTGGCGCACACCACGCCCGAGGTGCTCGCCCGCGTCGAAGGGCTGGGGGATCTGTCGCATGCCTCAGTGGTTTTCTCGCGTGATCAGCGCTTCGCCTACATTTTTGGGCGCGATGGGGCGCTCACCAAGATCGATTTGCTGCGACCGGGCATCGTCGCTCGGGTGCAGCAGGCAGGAAATTCCATCGGCGGGGCCATTTCGCAGGACGGGCGCCTCGTCGTGGCCCAGAACTACGAACCCGGTGGTATCGTGGCGTTCGATGCCGACGATCTGCATCGGGTGGCCGAAGTACCGGCCAAAGCAGGGCCGGACGGCAAAGCCTCGAAAGTGGTGGGGCTGGCCGATCTGCCGGGGCAGCGTTTCGCCTATGCGCTCTTCGATGCTGGCGAGATCTGCGTGAGCGACTTCTCCGTGCCCGACACCCCCCGTACGGAGTGCGCTTCTGCCGGTCGCCAGCCCTATGACGGGCTGGTGACTCCGGACGGGCGTTTCTACCTTGCCGGGCTTTTCGGCGAAGATGGTGTGGCGCTGTGGGATTCCTGGCATCCGGAGGCCGGGGTGCGCCGTATCCTCGACGGATATGGCCGGGGCGAGGCCCTTCTGCCCGTCTATAAGATGCCGCATCTGCGGGGTTGGGCACAGGCCGGAGAGCGTCTCTTCCTTCCGGCGATCGGGCGGCACGAGGTGTTGGTCGTCGATCGGCGCGATTGGCGTGAGCTCGGACGTGTGGCCGTGGCGGGGCAGCCCGTTTTCGTCATGGCTCGTCCGGACGGGCGGGAGATCTGGGTGAACTTCGCTTTCCCTGACAACGGTCGCGTGCAGGTGATCGATGCCGAGACGCTGACGGTGCGTGATACGCTCGTACCGGGACAGGCGGTATTACATATGGAATTCACGCCGAAAGGGGATCAGGTGTGGGTGTCGTGCCGCGACGACGACCGCGTCGTGGTCTACGATGCGCTGACGCACCAGGAGCGCAACCGTTTTGCGGCCCGAAGCCCCAGCGGAATTTTTTTCACGCACCGTGCCACGCGTTTCGGGATGTGAGTCGATGGATACGCTGCTTTCCTTGGTCAATCGCTGGCAGCGGGGTTTCCCACTCGTGCCTTCGCCTTTTGCGGCCGTTGCCGGGTACGAGGGAACGGGCGAGACAAAGGTGATCGAGGCGTTCGCCGCCGCCCGGAAGGCAGGATGGATGGCGCGGCTGGGGCCGGTGTGGGCACCGCGGCGCCTTGGCTGGAGTACGCTCGCGGCCGCGCGCGTACCGCCTGACAAGCTCGATGCGGTTGCCGAGTGCGTGAGCATCTTTCCCGAGGTGAATCACAACTATGCCCGCGAGGACGAATGGAATCTGTGGTTCGTAATCACGTCTCCTTCCGAATCGCGGGGCCGGGCGATACTCGTGGCGATCGAGCGGGCTCTGGACGTACCGGTGATCGCCCTGCCGTTGCGCACCGAATTCTTCGTCGACCTCGGCTTCGATCTGACTGGAGAGAAGAAACGCGCGCCAATCAAGGCGGAGGTGCCGACGCAGGCGAGCCTCTCGGCCGAGATGGAACCCTTGGTCCATGCGCTCTCGGCGGGTTTGCCGCTGGTGCCGCATCCCTATGCCGCGGTGGGGGAGGCAATCGGCTGGTCGGAGACGGCGGTGATCGCCCAGCTCGAGCAGTGGATCGGCACGAGGGTGGTGCGCCGCATCGGGGCGGTGGTGCGTCACCGCCGTCTCGGCTACCGGGCCAATGCCATGTGCGTGTGGGATGTGTCCGACGATGCAGTGCGCGAGGCAGGCGAGCGGCTTGCTCTCGAGCCGGCGGTGAGCTTGTGCTACGAACGTTTCCGCGCGCCTCCGCACTGGCCCTACAACCTCTATGCGATGATCCATGGCCGCGATCGCGAGACGGTGTTGCGCGAGCGCCATCGTCTTGGGGTTGAGCTCGGGCTCGATCGCTGGCCGCACCGGGTGCTTTTCAGCACCAAGGAATACAAGCAGACCGGCGCGGACTACACGGGGCGGGAGCGATGAGAGAGAGGAGGCCGGCGACGCTCGATGATCTCGATCGGCAGCTGCTGTGGGCGCTGCAGGATGACCTGCCCCTGTGTGAGCGGCCTTTCGCCGTATTGGCCACAGGGCTCGGGGTGAGCGAGGAGGAGGTCCTGCAGCGGCTGCGGCGCTATCTCGCCGAGGGGATCGTGACGCGCTTCGGGCCCTTCTTCCAGGTCGAGCGCATGGGGGGCGCGTTCTGCCTGGCGGCGATGGCGGTGCCCGAGGAGCGCTTCGACGAGGTGACGGTCGCCGTCGGCGCCTTTCCCCAGGTGGCACACAACTACCGCCGCGAACACGCGCTCAACATGTGGTTCGTGCTCGCGGCCACGCGCCCCGAGGGAATCGTCGAGACGGCGCGGGCGATCGAGAATGCCGTCTCTCTGCCGGTGTGGCTCTTCCCCAAGGAGCGCGAGTATTTCGTGCGCTTGAGGTTGCGTCCATGAACGGCGAGGCGCCCTTCGTGCCCGACGAGCGGGACCGGGCGTTGATGTTGGCTACGCAGGAAGGGCTGCCGCTCGCAGTGCGGCCGTACCACGCGCTGGCCGAGCGCTTGGGCTGGGCGCCGGAGGAAGTCTTCGCACGGCTCGCGCGGTTGCACGCGGTCGGGGTGATCCGCCGCATCGCCGCCGCCCCCAACCACTATGCCTTGGGCTATGTCGCCAATGGCATGAGCGTGTGGGACGTGGACGATGAATACGTCGATGATCTCGGGCGCTGGCTCGCCGAGCAGGGCGAAGTGAGCCACTGCTATCGTCGGCCACGTGCCCCGCCGCTGTGGCGCTACAACTTGTTCGCCATGTTCCACGCGCGCGAGCGCGTCGAGGTGGAGCGGGCGGTCGCCTCTGTCGCAGCCCTGCTCGCCGCGCGCTTTCCGGGGGCCGTGCGCGCTCACGAGGTGTTGTTCTCCAGCCGTATCCTGAAAAAGACGGGTGTACGGCTGGATTTCTGAAAGGAGCAGGACCGTGTTTCGCCTGAGCGCCTTCATCGATGAACTCTTCTCGCCCACGCCGGTCGGACCGCGCCGTCGTCCGCCGGGGCCGGTGGTGATCTGGAACCTGATCCGGCGCTGCAACCTCGCTTGCGAGCACTGCTATTCCCTGTCGGCCGACGCCGACTTCGCCGGCGAGCTCGGCACCGCCGAGGCGCTCGCGGTGATCGACGACCTGGCGCGCTTTCGCGTGCCGGCGCTGATCCTCTCCGGCGGCGAGCCGTTGCTGCGGCCGGATCTCTTCACCCTGGCCGCGCACGCCAAAGCACAGGGGATGTACGTGGCGCTGTCGACCAATGGCACGCTCATCGACGAGGCGATGCTCGATCGCATCGCCGCGGCCGAATTCGACTATGTGGGCATCAGCCTCGACGGGCTCGAGGCCACGCATGACCGTTTTCGCCGTCACGTGGGGGCGTTCGCCGCCAGCGCACGGGCCGTGCGCGGCGCCGTGGCGCGCGGCCTCAAGGTAGGGGTGCGCTTCACCCTCACCGAGGGCAACGCCGCCGACCTCGTGCCGCTTCTTGACTGGGTTCGTGCCGAGAACGTGCCCCGCTTCTATCTCTCGCACCTCAATTACGCCGGACGCGGCCGCAAGAACCGCGCTCAGGACGCCGCGGTCCAGACCGCCCGCTGGGCGCTGGAGACGCTCTTCGAGCGCTGTCTGCAGGAATGGCAGGAAGGAGGAAAGCGCGAATACACCACCGGCAACCAGGATGCCGACGGCGCCTTCTTCCTGCTGTGGGTGCGGCGGCGTTTCCCCGAGCGGGCGGCGCACATCGAGGCCAAGCTGCGGCAATGGGGGGGCAACGCGAGCGGCGTCAATATCGCCAACATCGACAATCTGGGCAAAGTGCATCCGGACACGATGTGGTGGCATCTGCGGCTCGGCGATGTGCGCGAGCGCCCCTTCTCCGCCATCTGGTCCGATCCCGAAGACATGCTGCTGGCACGATTGCGCGAACATCCCCGCCGGCTCGAGGGGCGCTGTGCCCGCTGCCGTTTCCTCGACCTGTGTAACGGCAGTTCGCGCGTGCGCGCCAAGATCGGTGCCGGATCGCCCTGGGGAGAAGATCCCGGCTGTTACCTCTACGACGAAGAGATCGCCGCGTGAAATCCCTTCTTGCCTGTCTCATCGCGGCGCTCGGCGTCGTACCCCTTGCCCGATCCGAGGAGCCAGCCGTCCTCTATGCCCGGCATTGTGCGAGCTGTCACGGCCCCGATCGCTGGGGGCGGCTGGGGCCAGCATTGCTGCCCGAGAGCCTGGAGCGCCTGCGGGCGCCGCAGATCGCGGCGGTGATCCGCGACGGTCGCCCTGCCACGCAAATGCCCTCTTTTGCCGGGACGCTGGCCGAGGAGGACTTCGCCGCGCTCGCCACTTGGCTGCTGCGTCCCGCTGCCGAGCCGCCGCAGTGGGACGAGGAACACATTCGCGCCAGTCGCGAGGCGCAACCGCCGCGTCCGCTCGCGCGGCCGATCCATGAGGCCGATCCGCGCAACCTCTTCGTCGTGGTCGAGCAGGGGGATCATCACCTGAGCGTGCTCGACGGCGATCGCTTCACCGTGCTCGCCCGTCTGCCGACGCATTTTGCCGTGCATGGGGGACCGAAATTCTCGCCGGACGGACGCTTCGTCTACACCGCCTCGCGCGACGGCTGGGTGGAGAAATTCGACCTGTGGGCGCTCGAACGCGTGGCCCAGGTGCGCGTCGGCATCAACGCACGCAACCTCGCAGTCTCGGCGGATGGACGCTTCGTGGCCGTGGCCAATTACCTTCCTCACACGCTCGTCATCCTCGATGCCGATCTCGAACCGGTGAAGATTCTCACGGCGACGAGCCGCGACGGCAAGACCGAGTCGCGCGTCTCGGCCGTCTATGACGCGGCTCCTCGCCGCAGCTTCGTCGTCGCGCTCAAGGACCTGCCGCAACTGTGGGAAGTGAGCTACGACGAGCACGCCGCCCCGGTCTACGACGGGCTGGTGCACGACTACCGCATGGCCGAGGCGCTCGGCCGTCCCGGTTTTTTGCATCCGCGCCGCGTCGATCTGGATCTGGTGCTCGACGATTTCTTCTTCGACCCGTCCTACCGCCGCGTCCTCGGCGCTTCGCGCGACGGCCGCGCCCAGGTGATCGATCTCGACGTCGGCCGCCCCGTGGCCGAACTCGCCCTCGACGGGATGCCGCATCTCGGTTCCGGCGTCGTCTTCGAGCGGCAGGGGCGAACCCTGATGGCCTCGACCAATCTGCAGCGGCCGGTGCTGTCGGTGATCGACCTCGACGACTGGCATACCGTCGCCGAGGTGCCGCTGTGCGGGCAGGGGTTCTTCGTGCGCACCCATGAGAACAGCCGCTATGCCTTCGTCGACGGCATGATGACGAAAGAGTGTCGCGACGGCATCCAAGTTCTCGACAAGGAGACGCTGCAGATCGTGGCGACGTTGCGCCCCGAACCAGGAAAGACGTTTGCGCACGTGGAATTCACGCGCGATGGCCGCCATGCGCTGGCGAGCGTCATGGAGCCGGCTCCCGATGGCGCCTTGTGGGTGATCGATACGCAGACGCTGCAGCTCGTGCGCCGCATCCCCATGAACAAGCCCATCGGCAAGTACAACGTCGCGAACAAGTTGGAACGCTCCGGCGGTACCAGCCACTGAAACGTTCGGGGGAAAGAAAGGACGGAGACTCGAGCCTCCGCCCTTTGTCGTCCGGCTCAAGAACGCGCTGCCTCACCATAGGCGGGGCTGCCCTTTACGCCGATGAAGAAACTCGCCAAATAGGTCAAAAGCCCGACCAGGAACACCACGCCCGTGCCTTCCCGCAGCCAGTAGAAGAAGGCGATTTTCTCCTGCGCCGCCATGAAGGGCAGCGGCGTATCACCCATGCGCTGCAGCCAGATCTGCAGCAGGCCGGCAGCGGTGAGAAAGAGGGTGATGAACACCATCGACACCGTCATCAGCCAGAATCCCCACATCTCCAGCACCTGCGAGCGGTTGCCCTGCGCGGTGCGCCCGTGCAGCTGCGGCCAGGCGTAGGAGAGGATCGTCAGCACCACCATCACGTAGGCGCCGTAGAAGGCCATGTGTCCGTGCGAGGCGGTGAGCTGCGTGCCGTGGGTGTAGTAATTCACCGGCGCGAGCGTGTGCAGGAATCCCCAGACCCCCGCGCCGAGGAAGGCCATCACGCTGGTGCCCAGCGCCCACAGCGTCGCGGCCCGGTTGGGATGATCGCGCCGGCGGCGATTGACCATGTTGAAGGCGAAGAGCACCATGGCGAAGAAGGGCAACGGCTCCAGCGCCGAGAAGAGCGAGCCGAGCCACTGCCAGTATTCCGGCAGACCGATCCAGTAGTAGTGGTGCCCCGTGCCGATCAGTCCGCTCACCAGCGTCAGGGTTACGATCACGTAGAGCCACTTGTCGATCACCTCACGGTCGACACCGGTGATCTTGACGAGCACGAAGGCGAGGATCGCTCCCATCACCAGTTCCCACACGCCTTCCACCCACAGGTGCACCACCCACCACCAGTAGAATTTGTCGCGCACCACGTTGATCGGATTGACGAAAGCGAAGAGGAACATCAGCGCCAGTCCCCACAGGCCGAAGAGCAGCACCGAGGTGATCGCCGTCTTGCGCCCGCGCAGATAGGTCAGCGACAGGTTGTAGAGCAGCGACAGGGCCACCAGCACGATGCCGATCTTGGTGAGTGTCGGCTGCTCGAGGAATTCGCGTCCCATCGTCGGTAGGAATTCATTGCCGGTGAGCTTGGCGAGCGTGGCATAAGGGACGGAAAGATAACCGATCACCGTCAAGCCAGCCGCCACGAGGAAGACCCAGAAAGTGACGAGCGCGAGCCGCGGTGAGTGCAGCTCGCGTTCGGCCTCTTCCGGTACGAGGTAGTAGGCCGCGCCCATGAACCCCATCAGCAGCCAGACGATCAGCGCGTTGGTGTGCACCATCCGCGCCACGTTGAAGGGGATGTGAGGAAAGAGGAAGTCGCCGACCACGTACTGGAGCCCCATCACGAGGCCGAACAGGATCTGGGCGACGAAGAGGGCGAGCGCGGCGACGAAATAGGGTTTCGCGACCGCCTGGGAAGCGTATTTCATGGGAAATTCTCCTGGGGGAACCGGTCATCCTTCGATGTTGGGGGGCCAGCCGGCCGTATCGATCTCGGAGACGTAGCGCAGAAATTCCACCAGATCGTCGAGCTGTTGCTCGCTGAGATGGAACTGCGGCATCTGACGGCGACCGGGTGCGCCGGTGGGTTGGCTTTGGATCCAAGCTTTGATGAACTCCGGTCCGCGCCGTTTATAGACGTTGCCCAGTTCGGGGGCGAAATAGGCACCCTCGCCGAGCAGGGTGTGGCACCCGATGCAGTTGTTCTCCTCCCAGATGCGCTTGCCGGCGGCGATGGCCGGGTTGGTCGCGATCTGCGCCCGCTGGTCGCGCTGCGGCAGCACGCTCTCCGTGTGCAACGTCACGCCGAGGAACAAGAGGACGGAAAAGAGCGTGCCGCCATAGAACATGTTGCGGGCGGCGCTCGTGCTGAAGAAAGAGGCCATGCTGTTCTCCTTGGGGATTCGGCAGACCGAGGATAGGGAAGGGCGGCTGGCGGCGCATTGATTCGCGTCAAGTCGCCCGATTCCGTCTAACCGAACCATCCCCAAGGCGATTTGCGTACCGCGCAACCCACGATCTGGGCAAACGAGAAAAGGGCGAGGACGAAGGCGAGCCGTTGCTGGCGAGGTGTGCGTCCGTGCCCGAGGGCGACCGAACCGGCGAAGATATAGGCCAGCAGCCACAGCAGCTTCACGCCGAACCAGGAAACAGTGAATGGAGAGAGGCGCAGCAGGACGGCAAGGCCGATGCCGGCGGCGAAGAGCAGCGTGTCGTTGACGTGGGGCAGGACCCGCAGCAGGCGCCGTTGCAGGAGCGCTGGCCGGTACTCGGCGAGGACGTATCGAACGAGGAAACCGGCCAGACTCAGGCTCACGAACGTGAGGTGCAAGGTCTTGAGCGTGTCGTAGTCCATGGCGCTCACCCCGGTGAGGTCGTCGAGGGAGGTACTTCGACCTGCGCTTGCGTCGTCTGCGGCCAGCGGCGGTAGGTGCGCACCGCCAGCCACAGGATGTACCCCAGCTGCGCCGCGCAGGCGATCACCGCCAGCCCCGCCAGGCGCATGAACGGTTCGGGGAAGATCAGCCCGGCAAGGAGCAGTGCAGCAGCGAGCGCGTGCATCCTCCAGAGCCGGTCGGCCTGCGCTTCGGGCGTGATGCGCAGCATCGTCGGGGGGAATCCCTGGCGGCCGGGGCGCTGCTGCAGGTGCAGCCAGGTGAGAAAGGGCAGGATCTTCACCCACATGCCGCAGATCACCGCCGCGAATCCACCCCAGAAGACGATCACCCCTGCCCACCAGGGCGAGAGCACGTCTCCCGCCGCAAGGAGAGCCGCGAGTGGCGCCGCCAGGGTCGAGACCATGGCCATGCGCCACAGTTTCCAGGTGGCGTCGTGCCGGGGGCGTTTGCTGCGCGCCTGCAGCTGCAGCGTCTGCACCGTGAAGGGCGGCACCAAGAGCAGCGCACCGAGTACGGCCGTGCCCGTGGCCACCTCGTTGCCGAACGCCACGCCCGCGCCGACGGCCAGCGGCAGCAGCCACAGGGCTTTACCCCAGCGCGCCCGGAATCGCTCCGGGTAGGGCGGCGTGAGCTGGAACATCGGCACCACCGCGTAGGCGATCGCTGCCACCAGTCCCAGCCCCCACACGCTCCAGGCGCTCGCCACATGCCAGCTTACCCAGGCGAAATGATCCGCCAGCCAGATTCCCTCGCGCTGCGCGAGTAGCCCCAGCCCCAGCAGCGCCGTGAGGGCGAATCCGGTCAAGGCCCGGCGCAGATCCCCGCCGGCCGGATTGCGGGCGGATGCCAGGGCGAGGAAGGCGATGGAGAGGAAGACCGCGAGCGTGCCCGTGAGGAGCATCGCGGCCGTTCCCGTCAGCGCCGGATTCGGCCAGAGAAAGGAGGCGGCGAGCAGCAGCACCCCCGTTCCCCAGGCGGCGGGTAACAGATGCCAGCGGAACATCATCGGCGGCCAGACGGCGCCGGCGAGCACCGGCAGCACTTGGACCAGCGCTCCCAGCATCACGCTGCCCATGAACCCGAGCGCCGTGAGGTGGGTGAGCGCGAGCGCGGCCGGTGTCCACCGGCTGAGCACCGCCGTTGGCCCTTCGAAGAGAAGCAGTAGGCCGGTGAGCGCGAGCATGGGGGGCGCCAGCGCGAACCAGCGCAGCGGCACCGCGTACGGCGGTGAGGATTTGACGTCGAGCGGCTGGGCTTTCATCGCGCGTTCGTCTCGATGCCGTTCAAGGGGCGGAAAAGATGAACCTCCACCGTGCCGTCGTCGTGGACATACTCCCGGTGCGCCCAGCCGTCCGGTTCGATCGCCTCGAAGAGTGGCCAGGGAACGCGATAGAGCAGCAGCCGCACCCAGCGCCCACCTTCCAGCCGTTCGAGCAGCTCGAGCGTGCGCACGAAAGGATCGGGCGGCAGCAGTTCCCGCGCGTCGAAGAGCATCGCCTCCGTCTCCGCGTAGCCTTCGGGGGCTCGGTGGAAGGGGGGTGAGCCGGTCATGGCGAAGTCGCGGCGAGCCGTCGGGCAATCGCCTCGCGCTGTGCCGTTGCCAGTGCCTGGTCGCAAAGAGGGTAGAGCACGTTCTCTTCTTTCATGTTGTGTTGCTGCAGCATCACGAGCAAGGTCTCGAGCAGATCGCGCACCGACTCCGTCTCTTCCGCTTCAATGGCGGCGGCAAGCGGCGCGAAGAGCTCGCGCATCTGCGCGTGCTCGAGCCGCATCGCTTCGGTGGGTCCGCTGCTCATGCCCGTGGTGGCTTCGAATGCGGGAAAGAGCGCCTCCTCCTCTACGAGGAAATGATGCAGCAATTCGGCCTCCAGCGCTTCCCAGGCGTCGAGAGCCGAGGCGGTAGGACCGGTGAGCAGCGCTGCTTCCACCGCCGCGAAGCCGTCGTCGGCATGGCGGTGGTCTCGGGTGAATAAGGTGGCGATCGTGCTCATTTATGTCTCCATGTCGGGGCTTCCGGCGCTCACTGTAGCGAGGCGCTGCACCCGGCGCCTTGACACGGGTCAAGAGCGATCGTGGCATCGATCCGATGATCGCTTTGTCGCAGGAAACACGCCCGGAACACGGCGGCGAGGGGAAACCGCGCTCCCGGTTTGGAGGGTCAGCCGCTGTGCCGGGACATGGCTGGGGGCCGGTCGAGACGCTCCAGCGCTTCCAGGACGGCGGCGGGTGCTGGAACCTGGCCGACGCCGCCGAGATTGATCGCCGACTGCGCGCGGCCGGGGAAGACGCCAGTGCGCTGCGGGTCGGTATCGGTGTAGAGCGCGACGGTGGGGACGTCGAGCGCCGCGGCAAGGTGGACCAAACCCGTATCCACGCCCACCACGGCCCAGGCACCGGCAAGCAGCGTGGCGAGCTGGGCAAGGCGCAAGCGCGGCAGCACCAGGGCGTGCGGCACCTGGGCGGCAATCGCCTGGGCGCGCTCCCGTTCCCGCTCGTTGCCCCAAGGCAAGACGAGCGGCACTCCGGCTGCGGCAAGCGTGCGCCCGAGTTCGACCCAATGCGTCTGCGGCCACAGCTTGGAATCGCGGCTGCTCGCGTGCAGGGCGACGGCGTAGCATGGCGGCAGCTCGAGCGGCAAGGGCTGCCGGGGGGGGCGGATGCCGTAGTCGGGCGCCGTCTGCGGAGGGGGATAGCCGAGTGCGGCCGCTGCCAGCAGCCGGTTGCGCGTCACCGCGTGCAGCGCACGCGAGACGGTGTGCCGGTGGGGATAGAAGAGGGCAGCGAGCGGCTCGCGGATGGAGCGCCGATCGTAGCCGTGCCGCTCGCCGCGCGCCTGCAGGGCGATCAGCGCGCTCTTGAGCAATCCTTGGCTGTCGAGCACAAGGTCGTAGCGGCACGCCCTGAGGCGCTGGCGAACCGCGGCGATCTCGCGCCATGTGGCGGCAGAAAAAAGGCTGCGGCGCCAGCGGCGGATCGCTACCGGAAAGACATGGTCTACCGCCGGGTGCAGGGCAGGGATGTCGGCGAAACTTTCTTCCACCACCCAGTCGAACCGCATGTCGGGATGGTGGACACGGATGTCGGCGAGGATAGGGAGGTTGTGGATGACGTCGCCCAGCGACGAAGTCTTGATGAGCAGCAGGCGTGGCATGGGGGAATTTTCGCATACAATGGAAACTTTGGCCGTGCGGCGGCGATGACGGTCTTCGATGAAGCTTGCCTTCGTGATCTTCAAGTATTTTCCCTACGGCGGGGCGCAGCGCGACATGCTGCGCATCGCCCGCGATTGCGCGGCGCGGGGGCATGAGGTTCGGATCTATACCGGCCAATGGCGCGGCGATCCGCCTGGGGAGGGCATCGAGGTCGTCCTCTTGCCGGTCTCTGGCGGGCTCAATCATCGGCGCCATCGGCGTCTGATCGACGCCATCACCGCGCGGCTGCGCGCCGATGAGCCCGATCTGGTGGTCGGCTTCAACCGCATGCCCGGCTTGGACGTCTATTACGCGGCCGACCCCTGTTTCATCGAGCGGGCGCACGCCGAGCGCGGCTGGCTCTACCGTCTGACCGGCCGGTACCGCTTCTTCGCCGCGTGCGAAAGGGCGGTCATGGGCCGCGAGGGTTCTTGCCACATCCTGTTGCTGACGGCGCGCGAGCGGAGCATCTACCAGCGTTGGTATCACACGCCCGATGGGCGCTTTCACGTGCTCCTGCCCAACATTCCCCTCGATGATTTTTCCGGCATCGATCGGAGCGAGGCGCGGGATGCAGTGCGCGCCGAATTCGGCCTGCCCGACTCGGCCACCGTCATTCTGATGGTGGGCTCCGCCTTCGTGCGCAAAGGCCTGGATCGGGCCATCCGCGCCGTGGCCGCCTTGCCGCGCTCGCTGCGCACCGACACCTGGCTGCTCGCCGTGGGCGAGGATCGTCCGAACGCCATGGTGGCGCTCGCCCAGCGCCTGGGGGTGGAGGATCGCCTGATCCTCACCTCGGGTCGCTCGGACGTTCCCCGCCTGATGATGGGCTCCGACCTCCTCGTCCATGCCGCGCGCTCCGAGCTCGCCGGGCTCGTGCTCATCGAAGCCATGACCGCGGGGCTGCCGGTGCTCGTCACCGACGTCTGTGGCTACGCCGAGCACGTCGCCGCGGCGGGCGCCGGCCTGGTGCTGCCGTCGCCTTTCGATCAGCGCCAAATGGACCAAGCCCTGGCGCGCATGCTGGCTTCGCCCCAGGAGCGCGCGCAATGGGGTGAGGCCGGCAGGCGCTACACCGCGGACATCGCCGCGCGCCGTTCTCCTACTTTGGAGGCGGAGCTGCTGGAGGAGATCGCCCGGGAAAAGAGGAAAGGCCGTGGTCGAGACTGAATCCACGCAGGCGCGAAGTGCCGTGGGCGGAGCGATGGGCGGCGTGCCCGCGCCGCCGTGCCGCGCGGGACGGCCGCCCGATCATCTGCCCGCCGAGATCCTTTCCCTCTTGCCACCCGGCGATCCGTTCGAACGCGTCATGGCGCTGCAGGGGGAGGTGTTTCGCGACGTCCCCGGCCGGCGCACCCTGAGGGTGCGCCTAGGGGACGAATCCTACTTCGTCAAGCAGCATTTGGGCGTGGGGTGGCGCGAGATCTTCAAGAATCTCTTCTCCGGCAAGTGGCCCGTGGTGGATGCTTCCGTCGAGTGGCGCGCCATCGAGCGGCTTCGAGCGCTGGGCATTCCCACCACACCCGGCGTCGCCTATGCCAGCCGCGGCTCGAACCCCGCCCGGCGACGCTCCTTCGTGATGACGCGCGACCTGGGGGACATCGTCTCGCTGGAAGATCATTGCCGCGACTGGCCCCATTCCCCGCCGCCCTTGGCGCACAAGCGCGCGATCCTCGCCGAAGTCGCGCGCATCGCGCGCACGCTGCACGAACACGGGCTCAACCACCGCGACTTCTATCTCTGCCATTTCTGCCTCGATGGGGAGCGCCTGCGGCAGGGGGAGATCCTGATCTATCTCATGGACCTGCACCGCGTCGGTGTGCGTCGCGTCACTTCCCGGCGCGATCGGATGAAAGACCTTGCCGCCTTGTATTTCTCGGCGCTGGACATCGGCCTGAGCCGCCGCGACTGCCTGCGCTTCATCCGTCTCTACCGTGGCAGCCTGCGCCGCACCCTCGTCGGCGAGCGCTCGTTCTGGCGGCAGGTGCAAGCGCGGGCGCGCCGGCTCTACCACAAGTTCCACGGACGCTGGCCGAGGACGCCGTTCGACGAGACTGGAAATTTGTCAGGGACACGACGATGAAAACATCCTATTCCTCGCTGCTCGTGATGCTTGCGCTGCTGCTGCCGGCCCTGCTCATCGGTCTGGGCGAGCGGCCGCTGTACAAGATCCAGGAAGTGCGCATTGCCGAGACGGCGCGCGAGATGGTGGTGAGCGGCGACTGGCTGGTGCCGCGCTACAACGGGGAGCTCCGCTTGCAGAAACCGCCCCTGCCGTACTGGCTCACCGCGGCGAGCTACCGGCTGTTCGGTGTGAACGAGACCGCCACGCGCCTGCCGGCGGTGCTGTTCGGGTTGCTGTCGGCCTTTCTTCTGACGCTATGGAGCATGCCCCGGCTAGGGGCGAGGGCGGCGACCAACGCCGGCCTGGTGCTGGTGGTCAGTTTCATCGGCCTGCGCTACTTTCGTAGCGGCGAGGCGGATGCGATCCTGCTCTTCTTCATCGCCGCAGCCTGCTTCGTCGGCTACGACCTGCTCGAACGGGGCGGCGAGGCCCGCCGCCGCATGCTCTTCGGCCTGCTCCTGGGGCTCGGTTTTCTGAGCAAAGGTCCGGCGGCGCTCGCCATTCCGCTCCTCACGCTGCTCTCGTGGTCGCTGCTGCAGCGGCGCGGCGCCGGGGTGCGGCAGTTCCTGCAGAACTGCTTCAGCCTGCCGGGATTGGCAGTTCTCTTCCTCGTCGCCTTCGGCTGGTATGCCTGGCTGCTGGCGACGCTACCCGATGCCGCCCAGTATTTCATCGGCAGGCAAGTGGACGAAACCTTCGTCAGCGGCACCCATGCCAAGCCGCTGTGGTGGTATCCGCAGCATTTCTTCGAATTCTTCGCCCCCTGGGGGATTCTGCTGCTGCCGGCTGGTTGGTGGGCCCATCGGCAGCGCGGCCAGGGGAGTCTGCCGCCGGTGATCCGTTTCGCCTGGCTGTGGCTGGCGGTGGTGTTCGTCCTGCTCTCCTTCACCGTCAACAAGCAGATGCAGTACGCGCTTCTCTTTGCGCCGCCGCTTTCCTTGATCCTCGGCCATTATCTGGCCGAAGCCGGCGGCGGGTTCGTCCGCTTCAACCGCATCTTGTTCTGGCTGTTCTGTGTGGCGGCGCTCGCGGCCATGGGCTACCTGGTCTTCAAGAATAAAAGCGCGGCGCTGGAATTTCTGCCCTGGCTGGCGCTTCTGGCGCTGCCCTTGGTGTCGTACCGGCTCCTGAATACCCGGGTGCTTTCTTTCCCCGTGCTGCTGGTGGCCGTGGTGAGCGCGGCGCTCTATCTCTACGGCGAGGCCAATCTGTCGAAGGAGCCGCACAAGACCGCCGCCAAGACGCTGGCTGCCCAACTTCCCGGCCCGGAAGTTCCACTCTATCAAGACAGGCCGAATGATGCCAAACCGGGCGATGGCGCGATTTCCTTCTATGCCGGACGGGTGATTCCGCCGGTGGCCGCGAAAGATCTTCCTGCCCTGCTCGAGCAGCGGGGCGAGATCTGGCTGATCACCGAGCAACCGCCTGCCCTAGAAGGAATCGACGTCGAACTCGTGACCTCGGTCGACGAACTGAATCTATGCAGACTGCGGCGCAAACCGTGATTTTGGGATCGCCCGCCGTGCTCGGTGCGGAGGACGGGCCGTTCTCCCTGCCTTTGAGCGACGGCACGAGCGTGGTGTGTGAGCGCGTGGTCCGTCGGGTGCCCGGCGCCCGGCTCGTCTGCTCCGGCCGCTGGCAGGGCAGGGCGATCTACGCCAAAATTTTCATCGGCCCCCGCGCCGAGCGCCACGCCGCACGCGACCGGCGCGGTGTGCGCTGGCTGCAGGAGCGGGGCATCGATACGCCGGCGCTGCTATATGAAGCGCAGCTGCCCGACGGCGCCGGATGGGTGCTCCTTTTCGAGGCCATCGAGGATTCCTGTAACGCCGAGGAGTATCTGGCGTCCCTTGCCGGCGACGCCCAGGCCCGCCTGCGCTTGATGGAAACGCTGGTGCGGGTGGTGGCGAGGCATCACCAGGCAGGAGTGCGCCAGACCGATCTCTATCTCAAGAATTTCCTCATCCAGGGCGAACGGGTCTACACCCTCGACGGCGACGGGATCCGTGCCGGACGAGGCCCGCTCGGTCCGCGCCGCTCGCTGCGCAATCTGGCGCTATTGCTCTCCAAGTTCGACGTCGAGGAGGACGTTCATCTTCCCCAGCTGCTGCAGGTCTACGCCGAAGTGCGCGGCTGGCAGACCGATGCCCGGATGCTGCGGCGTCTCGAAGAGGCCGTCTGGCGGCATCGCTACCAGGTGGCGCAAGAGTACGCCATGAGGAAAGTCCTGCGCACCTGCACCGACGTGCGCGTGGAACAGCGCTGGGATCGTTTCCTTGCCGTGGCCCGCGCCCATGATGGCCCCGAGCTGCGCGCGCTGCTCGATCGCCCCGATGACTGGCTGGAGCGCCCGGCATGCCGCCGCCTCAAGACGGGCAATACCTGCACCATCGGCGTCGTGACCGCCGGCGCGCGCCGTATCGTCATCAAGCGCTACAACGTCAAGGGCTTTTGGCACGGCCTGAAGATCGCCCTGCGCCGTTCCCGGGCCGTGCGTTCCTGGTGCAACGCCCATCTGCTGCGCATGTACGGCATCGCCACGGCGCGTCCGCTCGCCGTGCTGGAGCGCCGCTTCGGTCCGCTGCGGCGGCAGGCATATTTTTTCGCCGAATGGGTGGACGGCCCCGCTGCCGACGAACTCTTCGCCGATGCCTCGGTCGCTGACGAAGTCCGGCGCGAAGTGGCCGAGCGCCTGGCGAAGCTCTTGCACAAGCTGTACCTGCTGGGCATCGAGCACGGCGACCTCAAAGCCGACAACCTCAAGATCGTCGACCGAGGTGCATGGCTGCTTGATCTCGATGCCTTGCGCCAATACCGCCACGCCCGTAGCGGCAGGTACCGCAGGCGCCATGCCCGCGATCTGCGCCGCTTCCTGCAAAACTGGCAGGACGCGCCGCCGGTCCGCGCTCTGCTGGAATCGGCCTTGCGGCGCGTCTATGGGCCGGATCCGGTGCTGCGGCGGGCCGGCCTGTCGATCATCGAGGAAAAAGTGAGTACGACATGAAGATTCTGGGATTGTCCGGTGCCTTGGGGCATGACCCCTCGGCTGCACTGTACATCGACGGCACGCTGGTCGCCGCGGCTGAGGAAGAGCGCTTCGTGCGCGACAAGCACGCCAAGAACCGCATGCCCTATGAATCGGCGAAATTCTGCCTGCAGTGGGCCGGCATCCGGCCGCACGAAGTGGACGCCGTAGCCATCCCCTATGCGCCCATCCCCCTTTTCGGCAGTCCTGCGCGCTGGCATTATGCCCGGCGCTATTGGTACGCGCCCGATCGGGCGCTGGATGCGATTTTTGCCGGTAACCGCCGTTTCCACCGCTACCAGAAGCGCATCGAATGGTGCCTGCAGCAGCTAGGGTTCGACCTCGGCAAAACCGAGATCGTCCCGGTCGAACACCACCTGGCCCATGCCGCCAGCGCCTATCATTGCTCCGGCTTTCGCGACAAGACGGCGATCCTGTGCATCGACGGCAAAGGGGAGTATGCCACCACCTTCTTCGGCTACGGCGAAAACGGCGTCATCCACAAGATCAAGGAATTCTACGATCCCGATTCCCTGGCCGGCGTCTACGGAGCGATCACCGAATACCTCGGCTTCGAGATGCTCGATGGCGAATACAAGGTGATGGGCATGGCGCCCTACGGTGACCCCACCCGCTACGATTTCTCGCGTCTGGCGCGCTTCGAGGATGGGGAATTGGTGGTCAATACCGACTACGTCAACGTCGTCGGCCTGCGCCGCTACAAGGAAAAAGGCAAAGGCTATTACTTCTCGCCCAAGCTGATCGAATGGCTGGGTCCTCGGCGCGAGGGCGACGTGGCCGACGAACCGTACATCCATTACGCCGCAAGCATGCAGGCGCTCTTCGAGCGGCTGGCGCTGGAGATGATGGAATATTATCTCGGGGACGTCATCCGCGAAACCGGGCTGATTGCCTTTGCCGGCGGCGGGGCGCTCAACGTCAAGCTCAACCAGAAGATCGTCGCCCGGCCCGACGTCAAGGAGCTCTTCGTCCAGCCGGCGGCGGGCGATGCCGGTACCGCCGTGGGCGCTGCCGCCTACGTCAGCATGCAGCGCGGCGTGCCAGTGGAAAAGATGGAACACGTCTATCTGGGGCCGGCCTATACCAACGAAGAGATCATCGCCGCCTGCGCCAAACACCCGGCGCGCCCGCGCTGGCAGAAAATCGACGACGTGCCCGTGCGGGTCGCCCGGCTGCTCACCGACGGCCATCCGGTGGCCTGGTTCCAGGGGCGCATGGAATTCGGCCCGCGCGCCCTGGGCGGGCGCTCCATCCTCGGCTGCCCCAGCGTGCCCGGCATCGCCGACCGCATCAACGCCCAGATCAAGTTCCGCGAGCGCTGGCGGCCGTTCTGCCCCAGCATGCTCGATACCGTCGCTCCCCAGATGCTGCAGTCCCACCATCCGGCCCCCTTCATGACCATCACCTTCGAGGTGGCACCCGAATGGCGGCAGCGGGTGCCGGAAGTGGTGCATGAGGACGGCACCGCCCGCGCCCAAGTGCTGCGGCGCGAACAGCATCCGCGCTACTACGATCTGATGCGGGAGCTGGAAAAACTCACCGGCAACGGCGTGGTGCTCAACACCTCGCTCAACCGCCGCGGCGAACCCATGGTGTGCAGCCCGAGCGACGCGCTCGACATGTTCTTCGGTTCCGATCTCCAGTATCTCGTCATGGAGGACATCCTGGTGACCAAGGAGGGGGTGCCGCAATGAGCCTGCGTTCTGTCGGCCTGGAACGAGCGCCTTACGCCGACGACGCCCTCTACCGGCGACTGCTCTTTGCCACCTTCTTCCTCGGCGCGCTGGTGTTCTACTGGGGATTGGGCGACATCGCGCTCCTGTCCTTCAACGAGGCGCGCCGAGCCATTCCCGCGGAGGGGATGTTTCGCAGCGGCGACTGGCTGCTGCCGCGGCTCAACGGCGAGCTCTATCTCGCCAAGCCGCCGCTCCTCTACTGGTTGGCTGCAGCCTGCTCCTGGCTTTTCGGCGCTGCCAACGAATGGGCGGTGCGCCTGCCCTCGACGCTCGCGGCGAGCCTGTGCATCTGGGTCTGCTACCGCTATGCGCGGAAGGTGTTCGGTCCGTGGCCGGCCTTGTTCGCGACGCAGATCCTCATCGCCAACGCCGGATTCGCCGTCTTCGCACGGCGCGCCGAGATCGAGATGCTGCTCACCACCCTGTGCGTCGGCTCCCTTCTCGCTGCTCTGCACTACATACGTGACGACGGCGGGCGCGCCTGGCTGCGGCTGAGCTACGCGCTGCTGGGGCTAGCCATGCTCACCAAAGGGCCGCTGGTCTTGCTCTTCGTCACCCTGCCGCTTTTCGCTCTGGCCGTGCAAGCGCGCAGCCCACGTCACTGGCAGGCCCTGTACGATCCGCTCGGCTGGCTGATCTTTCTGGGGGTGGGGCTTTCCTGGTATGCCGCCGTGACTTGGCAGTTGGGCTGGGAGGTATGGCTCTCCATCATCGAAGTCGACATGGTGGACAAAGTCCAGAATTCCGCCGCGGATCCTTTTTACGATTACGTTATATGGATCATGGGGGATTTCTTCCCGGCATCCCTTCTGTTGCTGGCCCGGCCCTTGGCCACCGTGCGGCGCTGGTGGCGCGATCACGACCGCAAGGCGCTGCTCCTTGCCGTGGCGATTCCGTTTCTGCTCTATTCCCTCTTCAGCAACAAGCACGCCAAATATCTGCTGCCGGTCTATCCTCTCCTCGCCCTCTTGCTGGGAGTGCGCCTCGCCGAGCTGTTGGAGACTTCAGGGGACCGGCTACGCCGCACCGTGCTGGCGCTGGGCATCGCCTTGCCGGCGCTCTACGCCCTGTATTTCGGTCTCGTCGAATCCAGGATCTATGAGTACCGAGTCGCGGTTTTTCCGCAGTTCGTGCAGTGGCTGCGCACCGCGCCGCCCGTGCCGCTCTATGCCTACCGCTCGCTCGACGAGCGCCTGCTCTATTATGCGCAGCGGGACATCCCCGTGATCGACGACGCGCGTCTGGCAGACTTGCGCGCGCAACACACCGACATGCTGGTGCTGGCCGAAAGCGGCGATGGCGAGAAGATCTCGCCGCTGGCCGATTGCCGCCTGCGCACTTTTACGCCGTACCTCAAGAGAAAAAAGTCGCTGGAAGTCTTCGGCTTTGGTGCTGCCTGTGAGGAAGCAGGCCGATGATCGCCTATTTCACCAAACAATACCAAGCCGTACCCGCCTTGATGCCGCTGCATGAAGCCTTGGGCGGGGAATTCGTCACCACGCGCCCGAGCACGCGGCGGGCCCTGCGCCGGGTCTATCCGGACGCGCCCGTGACCCTGTTGCGCGAATCGCTCGGACGCTGGTCCCGCGGCGATGCGCTGCTGCGCCGAGCCGATGCCATCGTCACCGGTTCGCCCAACCGGGCGCTGCTGTCGCGCTATGCGGCCAGGAAATACATGGTGTTCCATGGCACTTATGCGTTCATGTCTCAGACCGAGATTGACGGGCTGCGCCACTTCGATCACATCTGCGTCATTGGCCCGAGAATGTACGATGCGCTGGCCGGGGCTGGGTTGCAGGACAAGCTGGTTTATTCCGGTTATCTGCCGTTCCTCGATTTTCCTGAGCGCGACGCGGGTTGGCGTCATGAGTTTTTGCAACAGGCGGGCCTTGATCCGGCTGCGCAGACCTTGCTGTACCTGCCTAGGGGCAAACCGTACGGGTCTTGGGACGTGATGGCGGAAAAGCTGCTCAAGAATGTACCTTCCCGCTATAACTTAATTCTGCGCCCGCATCCGAGCCAGTCGGTGACCGCGCGTATCAAGGACCGGTTCGGCTTCATGCGCCTGCAGCGGTTGTGCCGGGAGCGAGGCAATTCTTTGCTGGATTTGACCTCTTACAAGCTGTCGGCATTGTTTGCCGTCGTAGATCTAGTGATAACCGACGGTGCATCTTCACCTGAGGAAGCGCTCTATTATGACCTGCCGTTGCTGTTCGTAGAGAGTGCGGGTTCGTCGCCTGATGCGATCACCGCCATGATGCGCGGCAAGAAGATCCAAGAGGAGTACATCGCCAAGCTGCTGACCATCTACGGGTGTGGCATGCGCATGAGACCGGATAGCCAGGATATGGCACGAATCATCGACTCCTCACTGGCAGAGTCTGATCATTTCCGTCCGCAGCGAGAAGCATATTTCAACTGGGTCTTTGGCGAGCGGGGCAAGGAAAGGCAGCAGAACCTAATTCGCCAGTTGGCGCTGTTTGCCAGCTGATTCTGGGTGTCTGTCGCAAAAGGAAAATAAGCGGCGCCGTACAAATCTCTGAAGCTTCCCCCACAGGGCTGCGTAATCGCGTTTCCGCTTTACGAACATGCCGGTATGATCACTTCCCTTGTGCTGTACGATGACCCAGAAGCCCCGTTTGACTGGTGTGAGTTGGATGATATCGAAATACGGCAGCAACCTTTCCAGCCACCATGATGTGGGTTTCTGAATGAGGTGCGCATTTCTGCCGTCGGCGAGCGTTTTCTTCGCCGGACCGGTATGAACACTGAAAAAGCCGACATGGGTGGTCAGGCAGGAAAGCTCCTGAATCACGTTTTCGAGGAATTCCGGTTCAATATGTTCTAGAACGTCGATACAGGCGACTAATTCTGCTGGTTTGGCTGGCCCGTAATCCGGAAATGCTGGATCATAAGGGAAATAGTCGATCATCGGCATTTTTTTCTTTAATATAACACCCAGACGACATTTTCCTGCGCCATAGTCGCAAATTGAGCGAAACCCTGTAGTCTCAAGTATGTCGATGATTATTGGGGCATAATCTACCGATGCAGATCCGTATCGTGGATTCTGATGAAGCTCTTTCTGCTTGGTCAGATAATCGTTGGAAATGGTGTTCACGATGGGTCTCCAGAAGCAGATTGCCCTGCTGATCGACAAGCGTTGGGCGAGGTATACAACGATAAAATGATAATCGCCATTTATGCCAAAAGATTGAAAGCAGACAGTGCAGCTCGATTTCTAGCCGATGCCCCTTTGCAGACAGTAATCCATCAGGATGCGCTCTCTATGCCATTCGCATGCCATGGGTTCGTCGGCGAATTCATGGAATGAGGGTGTGCCCAGCGTCCAGTGCAACAATTTAGCATGCGGGTTGGCGCCAAATTCGTCGGGCAGCCAGTTCCATACCTTCGGTAGTTCCCCGATGAGGTCGTCGGTCAGCCATGTAAAACGATGCAACTGCGCGCCGGTTGCGTTCTGCACGAAATCGGCCGTCAGTACTCTGTTGGCTTCATGACCACAGTTCCATAGGATGACGCTAGACCAGTTCTTGCGAGGGTAATCTTCATTCTTGGCGCCCAGATACTTCTGCTTCAGGCGGGTTTTGTAGTCATGCTTGACCACCATGACCGCCTTGCTGGGATCCCGCATTTCCCACAGTTGCACGATGTCGTCGCGCACCAGCATATCGCCGTCCATGAAAATGGCCCAACCCTGAAAATCCATCAGCAGGGGGGTGAGAAAGCGGCTGTAGATGAACTGGTTACTGCCGTCCGTGTGCCTTTCGGCATAGAATGTTCGCAAGTTGTTGAGGGAGAGCGGATGCAGCGCAACCGGGGCGCTGGAATGGCGGATGATACTGTTGGCGCAAACATGATAGGCTACCGCTTCCCTTGGGTCGTAGCCGATGAATATATGAATCATTGCAAATCACTCCTAAATTTTAAGTTTACACTGCACATGATATTGGATGCGTTGACATTACCATTTTACAATGGAAAAAGATTCCAGGACATGCAAACCGGAAACTGAATTATCATTTCAACCTGGTATTCCGCTGCAATGGTGAACATCTCTATTCCAATTCGTGTACGCGGAAAAGCATTCTGTTATTATCCCATCTTCTGGTGCCTGAGCCAGGTCGTTGGCCTTACCGTACGATGGCTGACGTTGCGTCCGTTTCAGGGAGATTTCTGCACGCGGTAGATCAGGATGCGCTTGCCACGTCTATTCTCGAACATGGCCAGCGGCTCGCCCAAGCGGGCACTCATGAATTGCTGGTGCTCCCTCTCCTTTCTGGAAACGTGCACCACTAGATAATCGTATTGCTTGATGTCTCCTGTGGTGATCAGCCGCTCGATTTCCGCCAACGGTACTTCCTCGCGGCTGGAAGAGTCTTCATTGACGTAGAAGCGCATTCTGCCGTAGTCGTAATAGATACGGCTGCCGACGGGGACGTGGGTGTTGATCCACTTTGCCGCATTCTGCTCGAAATGGTCCCTGGCGTCGCTCGGCCGCAGGTTGAGTACGAGCTGCAGCCCCAGTAGTGCTGTGAGCGCAGGAAATATCCACCTGCTGCCGATCTGCTGACGCCATCTAGTGAACAGCGCTGTTGCACCGAAGGCAGCGTAGATCAGGATGATCAGGCCCAGCGGTTGCAGGTAACGCTTAGGCAGCGTGAATGCACTCAGGATGATGAAGACGGCGTTGATGAGGCCAATCGCGAACAGCCAGCCGAGCAGGTATGCATGGCCTGGATTCGCGGACGGCTCACGGCACTGTAAGCGGGAATACGCAGCGAACAGTAGCTGTGGCCAGCCGACGGAAGTGGCCGTTTTGATGAGTACCACGTAGGCCAGCGTAAGCAGGAGGCCGGGCATACCGTAGTCGTTCAGATACTGCCCGAGGATGACGTTGACGTAAAGGTCGGCCTTTTCCTCGAGGCCCTTGGTAAGCTGGTAGAAAACGTTTTGCGCGACTGTTAGCGGATCCTTTAGACGGCCCAGCTGGTGGGCATTGACATTGGGGAGTAATAAGAGCGCCATGCCGAGCAAGACGGCGCTGGCGGCCAGGAACGTGTTGGCCTTTGCCAGCGCCGTCAGGTTTTGACGCCAGTCGTAGCCGCTGCGCAGCAAGAGCGCTAGCGGTAACAGCGCGAGATAAACGATGCCCTCGATGCGGAACAGGGTGGCGATCGCGGCGATGATTCCCCAGGCCAAGGCGGCACTCCAGCGATGGGTGGCACTGAAGCGCAGCAAAAATACGATGCTCCAGACATGCGCGGCCAGAAAACCATGATCGCGTAGCACCATGGGCAGGTAGTTGTTGACCAGGGGAGTGGCTGCAAACAGCATCAGGGCGGCGGCGAGCATGACGCGGCGGTTGCCGCCGAGTTCTCTCACCAGTACCAGCAGGCCAGCGCTGGTCAATGCAAAAGTCGTGATGGTAATGGCATGGGCCGAGGCCAACAATTTTAGCCCCGTCGCGTGATGGATGGCAGCGATCAGCAGGGAATACAGCGGCCAGTTGTACAGGGCGAACCCCGCTTTCCATGCCCCTTGGCTGAACTGCTTGGCGGCCTCGATATAAACCATGCCGTCGCTGTTGAGAAAACCGTTGGACTGGAAGATGACCCATGCTGCCACCATGGCGCCGAGGATGGCTCCTAGCCAGGGTATGCGATGCTCTTCAAGAAGTTTTTTGACGATCATGCTGGATCCGTTTTCGATGTATTTATTTTATCCAAGCGCTGGTGCAGAAGGGCGATGACCTGCGCCGGAGCGATGTCGCGCAGACATTTCAGATGCCCGAGAGGGCATTCGCGCGCAAAGCAGGGGCTGCAGGGCAGGCCCAGGTGGAGAATGGAGGCGCGCTCGCTCATCGGTGGCGTGTGGTGCGGGTCGGAGGAGCCGTAGAGGGCGACCAGGGGGCGATCGAGCGCGGCCGCCACGTGCATGAGGCCCGAGTCGTTGCTCACCACGGCCGAGCACAGCGACATGAGGTCGATGGCTTCGCCCAATCGGGTCTTGCCGCCCAGATCGAGGCAGCGGTTACCACTCAGGCGATCGATGGCCTGGGTGATCGCGGCGTCCTTGGCCGAACCGAAGAGCCACACTGCATAGCCTTGCTCCAACGCCCAGCGGGCCACGGCGGCGTAGTGTTCTTCCGGCCAACGCTTGGCGGGGCCATATTCCGCGCCGGGGCACAGGCCAAGGACGGGGCTATCAGGCAGCTCGCGCCCCAGGCGGCGCAGCGCCTGCAAAGCCCCCTCGGGCGAGGCGATGAGCTCGGGGCGCGGCAGGGGCTCGGGCAGCGGGGCTTCGGGCGGCAGGCCGAGGGCGACGAAGCGCTGCACGGTCATGGGCAGCCGAACCGGATCGAGCCGACGCAGGTCGTTGATGAGTCCATAGCGCATCTCGCCGCGAAAGCCGGTACGCCGGGGGATGCCGGCGACGAAAGGCAGGATGGCGGATTTGAAGGAATTGGTGAGCAGGATGGCTTGCTCGTACCCCTTGGGGCGCAGCGCCCGTCCGATGCGGATGCGCTGCCACAGATCGAGTTTGCCATGCTGAAAGGGCAGAGCGATGGCTTGACGCACTTCCGGCATCCGTTCCAGCAGCGGCAGGGTCCAGGCGGGTGCGGCCACGTCGATCGCGCAGTCTTCGTCCTGCTGCTCGAGCAGCTTGAAAAGGCTCTGCGCCAGGATCATGTCGCCGATCCAGGAAGGGCCGATGACCAGGATTTGCCGGTTCGTCATGGGCGCCTCGAGCAACCTACTGCGCGGCTGCATGGCGGCGTTGCGCGGTGCTCGGATGCTCGCCTATCTTCATGATATGTCTCGCCTCCTGCGCTCCGTGCGCCTTGCCCTGCAGTCGCTCGCGCCTCATGCGCTGCCGAGCTTGCGCAGGATGTTGCTGGTACTGCGTCCCGGCACGACGTCGATGAGTGCGACGCGCCCGCCCCAGGATTTGACTTCCTTGCCGCCCACCACCTGGTCTTCGGTATAGTCGCTGCCCTTGACCAGGACGTCCGGGCGGATGGCTTCGATCAGGGAGAGCGGCGTGTCTTCGTCGAACAGGATCACGGCATCGACCGCTTCCAGGGCGGCGAGCACGCGGGCGCGGTCCTGTTCGTGGATGACCGGCCGGTTCGGACCCTTGAGGGCGCGTACCGAGCGGTCGGTATTGAGCCCGACCACCAGGCGATCCCCCAGCTTGGCCGCCTGTTCCAGATAGACGACGTGGCCGGCGTGGAGGAGGTCGAAGCAGCCGTTGGTAAACACGATGCACTCTCCGTTGGCGCGCCATTGCCGGACGCGCGCCAGCAGCTGCGGCAGGTCGCAGATCTTGTCCGCCTGCTCGCGGACTTCCTCGACCGCGAGTTCGGCCAGCAGTTCCTCGCGGGCGATGGGCACGGTGCCCACCTTGCCGACCACGATGCCGGCGGCGAGGTTGGCCAGATGCAGCGCCTCGGCCGGCTCGAGCCCGGCCACCATCCCCGCGGCCAGCGTGGCGATGACAGTGTCCCCAGCCCCCGAGACGTCGAACACCTGGCGCGCCATGGCGGGCAGATGGAGCGTGCGCGTCTCGTCGAGGAGCGTGATGCCCTCCTCGCTGCGGGTGACGGCGAGGAAGCGTAGATCGAGGGCGCGGCGCAGCGCCTGCGCGGCCTGCAGGAGCTCGTCGAGATCCTGGCCGGAGACGCCGCAGGCTTCGGCGGTTTCCCGCCGGTTGGGCGTGAGGGCGGTCGCGCCGCGGTATTTGCCGTAGTCGCGCCCCTTGGGGTCGACCAGTACGGGGATGTCCGCCTGGGCGGCGAGGTCGATGGCGAGCCGGCAAAGCTCGGGGGTCAGGACGCCTTTGGCATAATCGGAGAGGACGACGACGGCCGGTTTCCGTTCCATCATCTCGCGCAGCAGGCGGCTCAGGGCCTCTTGCTCGCCAGCGTCGGGGGCGGCCGTGGCTTCGCGATCGAGCCGCAGCATCTGCTGGTGGCCGCCAAGGATGCGGGTCTTGGTGGTGGTGGGGCGCGAAGACGAGGTGAAGAGCGCCTCGGTGCCGACGCCTTGACTGGCGATGGCTGCGACGAGCTCGCGTCCGGGCGCGTCGTCGCCGACGGTGCCCAGCAGGCGGCAGGGCAGGCCCAGGCCGGCGAGGTTGGCCGCCACGTTGGCTGCTCCGCCGGGGCGGCTCGATTCCTTTTCCAGCAACACCACCGGCACCGGCGCTTCCGGCGAGATGCGTTCGACCTTGCCCCAGAGATAGCGGTCCAGCATGAGGTCGCCGATCACCAGGGCCCAGGCGTCGGCGGGAAAACCCTGACGGAGCGCCTCGATCAGCCGTTGCTGCATGGTGTGGAATCGAGGGTTTCGGCGTCGATGAGGTCACAGAGCATGTGACCGACCAGGATGTGGGCCTCCTGGATGCGGGGCGTGTCGTTGCTGGCAACGACGAGGCTCAGGTCGCAGCATTGCGCGAGTTTACCGCCCCCGCCGCCGGTCAGTCCGATGGTGAACGCGCCGATTTGGCGCGCGGTGTGGATGGCGGCCAGCACGTTGGGGCTGTTGCCGGAGGTGGAGAGGCCGATCACCACGTCTTTCGGGGTGCATAGCGCTTCCACCTGGCGCGAGAAGACGTGTTCGAAACCGTAGTCGTTGCCCACGGCCGTGAGGATGGAGGTGTCGGTGGTGAGCGCGATGGCGGGCAGACCGCGGCGTTCGCGCTTGTAGCGGCCGACGATCTCGGCGGCGATGTGCTGGCAGTCGGCCGCGCTGCCGCCATTGCCCAGCAGCAGGATCTTGCCGCCGGCAAGGAGGCAGCTTCGCAGCCGCATGCCCATCTCGATGAGGAGCTGCATCTGCTCATGCAGCTGTTCGGTGGCTGCTCGATGTGCGCTCAGCGCTTGCCGTATGGCCTGTTCCGGAATCATTCGGTTCCCGAGGTCTCAGCAATAGGGGTCGGGCTGCAGAAGGTAATTCTGCACGTAGTCGCGTATGCCCTCTTCCAGCGTATGGAAGGGCTGGTCGTAGCCCGCCGCGCGCAGTTTGCCGATGTCGGCCTGCGTGTAGTACTGGTATTTGCCTTTGAGGTCGTCCGGCATGTCGATCCAGGTGATGTGGGGGCGTGCGCCGCAGCTCTCCATCACGGCCGTGGCGAGGTCGAGGAAGGCGCGGGCCTGACCGGTGCCGACGTTGTAGAGGGCCGAAGGGCGCGGGGCGGCGAGAAACCAGGCTACGACCGCGGCAACATCTTTGACATAGACGAAATCGCGCAGTTGCATGCCGTCGGCCACGTCGGGGCGATCGCTCTTGAACAGGCGCACCGTTCCGCCGGTGCGGAACTGGGTGAACGCATGGTAGGCCACACTCGCCATGCGGCCCTTGTGGTATTCGTTGGGTCCATAGACGTTGAAAAACTTGAACCCGGCCCAGCGCGGCGGGGCATGGCCGGCTGCGGCCTGGCGCAGCGCCCATTGGTCAAACAGGTGCTTGGAGTAGCCGTAGGCGTTGAGCGGGCGCAGGCCGTCGATGCTCGCGTCGCTGTAGCCGCGCTCGCCGTTACCGTAGGTGGCGGCCGAGCTGGCGTAGAGGAACGTCGCTCCCTGCTGCGTACAGAATTGCCACAGCCGCTGCGAATAGCGCAGATTGGCTTCGAGCAGCCGGTTCCAGTCGCGCTCCGTGGTGTCGCTGATGGCGCCCATGTGGATGACGGCCTCGACCTGCGCGCCATGACGCTCGAGCCAAGGAAAAAGCTCATCCTTGTCGAGATAATCGGCGTAGGTGCGGTGACAGAGATTCTGCCACTGCTCGGGATGGGTTGGCCGATCGACGAGGAGCAGATCGTCGCGCCCTTGGCGGTTGAGCTGCCAGGCGACGATGCTGCCGATCATGCCGGCGCCGCCGGTGATGACGATCATGAGATGGGCGTCAGACAAACATGGAAAAATTTCAGTATAACATCTTCACCCGTTCATGGGATAAGATGCGCGCGGTTCGGACGCGGCGCGCCTCATCCGTGGGCTGGCGGTGGCCGTGAGAACTCGGCGGCGGCGGGGCGGTCGAATCCGGTCGATGCAGCCGCCGGCGCAAGCAAGGATCGCGCAATGCGGCATCTTCCGGCTGGCGACGATCCAAAAACCTTTCCGAGTTTGACGATGGAGCGGCACCCCTTGAACGAACATACCTACTGGCGCAGTGTACGGTTCGCCTATTTCGCGCTGGTTTATCTGGTCCTGCTGTGGATCAACGCCGCGAACGTCGACTTTGCGGCTGCAGCCGGCGGTGGCTACGGCAATCTCTTGTTCCTCGTCAATGCGTTCGCGAGCTATAACGCGCTCTACTTGCTGCCGGCCTTGGTGCTCACTTGGCTCGCCGGCCGTCCGTGGCCGTGGCGGTGGTTGCGCCTGCCGCGAGGCGCCGTTTTGGCCGCCAATGTCATGGCAGTCTTGACGGGAGCCCTGACCACCCTCTTTTTCTATGCCAATGCCAAGATCCATGCCCTCTACGGCATGTTCATCAACGGGTTCGTCGTCAATCTGGTGATGACGCCGGGCGGCCTCGAATCGCTGGGCGGCAGCGCTTCCTCCACGCTGGGCTTCGCGTTGATCGGTCTGGCGTTCTTCCTCGGTCATGCCCTGTTGTTCCTCTTGCTCGCCTTCTCGGGCCGGCGCTTCGCGCTGCTGCGCTGGGAAGTGCGGCGGCTGGCGCGACCGCTGCTCGTGCTGCTGTTGTTCTCCATGCTGGGGGATCATTCCGTCCATGCCTACGCGAGCGCGATGGGCAAGTCCGACGTGCTCGAACTCACCCAGGAAGTGCCTTTTTACGTCGGCACCACGGCCCGCAGCCTCTTCAAGAAGCTGGGCTTCGAGGTGGCGGCGCAGGAAAAATCCTTGGATCTGGAAGGACGCCTGCAATACCCGGCCAAGCCGCTGGAATTCACCAAGCCGGAGAAGCCCTACAACATCGTCTGGCTGGTGGCCGAATCCTGGCGCGCCGATACCCTCGATCCGGAAATCATGCCGGCCACCTGGGCTTTCGCCCAGAAGGCGCAGGTATTCGCCAATCATTACAGCGGCGGCAACGGCACCCGGATCGGCATCTTTACCATGATGACGGGGCTGCCCGGTACCTACTGGGACGCTTTCCTCAAAGGACGCCGAGGTGCGCCCCTCATCGAGGTGCTGCAGCAGCAGGGTTATCAGATGTCCTTGTACACCAGCGCCAAATTCAGCTATCCGGAGTTCGATCAGACCGTCTTCAGCCAGGTGCCGCGCGAGCAGCTGCATGAAATCGACGCGCCCCTTGCCGGATGGGAAAAAGACCGGCAGAACGTCTCCGATCTGCTGAAATTCATCGACACGCGCGATCCCGCTCGGCCTTTCTTCGCCTGGATGTTCTTCGAGTCGCCGCATGCGCGCTACTACTTCCCGCCGGAGAGCGTGATCCGCACGCCTTATCGCGACGACATCAACTACGCCACGCTCGACCGCGACGAGCTGCAAAAAGACATCGTCCCGATCAAGAACCGTTACCTCAACGCCGTGCATCACCTGGACAGCCAATTCGCTCGGATCCTCGAGTATCTCGAGACGCATGGCCTGTTGGAGAACACCCTCGTCGTGATGCTGGGGGACCACGGCGAGGAGTTCATGGAAAACGGCTACTGGGGGCACAACTCGACGTTTTCCGATCCGCAGACACGCACCCCGCTGATCCTGTGGATTCCGGGCCGCGCTCCGGCCGTGCATGAGCAGCTGAGCAGCCACCTGGATGTCGTCCCGACCCTCATGCCCCTCTTGGGCGTGAAGAATCCGCCCGAAGACTATTCCTCCGGCTACGATCTCTTTTCCGGCAAGCGGCGCGAGTACGTCGTGTTCAGCGATTGGTCGCGCGTGGGCTATAAGGATGCCGACGTCAAGATTGCTTTGCCGACCAAGATGCAGGGGTTTGTGGGCAAGCGCATCAGCGGCCCGAACGACGAGGAGCTCGCGCCGCAGCGCGCCCAGGAATTGCTCCAGAGCAAGCAGCCGCAGTTGGTGCGCCTGATGCAGGAATTGGGGCGGTTCAACCAGAAAAAAACCGTGCAAACCGTGAGCGCTGGGGAATAGGGCTAGCCCAGGAAGGGCGAATCTGCTTCAGAAAAGCGCCTGCTGCACCGGTTCGCCGGCGCGCTTTGCCGGCGGGCGAAAGAGGTGCACGGCAAGGGGTGGCAGCGGACGGTCGAGCCCGACGCGGCGGCGGGCGATCGCGAAGCGCTGGGCGAGTAGCTCCGCCCACGGGCCTTGGCCGCGGAAGCGGGCGCCGAACGGCCCGTCGAGCGCTCCGCCGTGCAGCTCGCGTAGCCGCGCGAGGATGCGCTCGCGCCGCTCGGGGAAATGCCGCTGCAGCCAGTCGTCGAAAATCCCCTCCAGCTCGTGCGGCAGGCGCAGAATGCTCATGAAGGCGCCCACCGCGCCGGCTTCGGCCGCGGCGGTGAGCACGGCTTCCATGTCTTCGGTGAGGAAGGGGATCTGCGGCGCGAGGCTCACGCCCACCGGCACGCCGGCCTGCGCGAGCGCCGCGATCACTTCCAGCCGTCGCCGCGGGCTTGCCGCGCGCGGTTCCAGCCGGCGGGCGAGTTCGGCGTCGAGCGTAGTGAGCGTCACATAGACTTCGCACAAGCCCGAAGCAGCCATGGGGGCGATCAGGTCGAGATCGCGCAGGATGCCGCTGCCCTTGGTCACGACCGACCACGGATGGCGCGCTTCGGCGAGCACTTCCAGCACCGCGCGCGTGAGCCCCAGTTTGCGCTCCACCGGCTGCCAGGCGTCGGTGGCGGTGCCCAGCGCGATGGGCGCAGGTCGATAGCTCGGCCGGGCGAGTTCTTCGCGCAAGCGTTCGGCCAGATGGCGCCGGGCGATGATGATGCGTTCGAAATCGAGCCCCGGTGAGAGGTCCAGCCAGGCATGCATCGGCCGGGCGTAGCAATAGGCGCAGCCGTGCTCGCAGCCGCGGTAGGGGTTCAGCGAGCGGTCGAACCCCAGGTCGGGCGAGCGGTTGGCGGTGATCGCACTGCGCGCCTCTTCCCAGCGCACTTCGGTCGGCGGGGCTGGAGATGCCTCTTCTTCTTGCGCCCAGCCGTCGTCGAAAGGCTCGCGCGCAAGGCGGGCGTAGCGGTGTGGCGGTGCGCTCGAGGCGCCGCGGCCGCGCAAGGTGGAATCAGGCGGTTGCTTCACGATCGATCGCCTGGCCGGTTTTTGGGGGTTCTTGCCATTTTTCGCTAAGATGGTCCCGGTTTTACCTTATCTATTCTGCCGGAAAGGAAGTCTCATGGAAATCATCGATGCGGCCTCGTCGAACGATGCAAGCAGGATCCAGGAAGCGAAGAAATGGGCGACCGTCGTCTACGCGCTCTATGCGATCTCCTTGATCCTGGGGGTCACCTACCTGGTAGGGATCATCGTCAACTACGTGAAATATCCCGATGTGCGCGGCACTTGGGTCGAATCGCACTTCCTGTGGCAGCGCCGCACCTTCTGGTACAGCCTGCTGTGGAGCTTGGTAGGGGTGCTCACCGCGTTCGTGGCGGTAGGATACTTCATCTTGTTCGCGGCATGGGTCTGGGTGATCTACCGCATCGTCAAAGGCTGGATCTCTCTCAGCGACGGCAAACCCATGTATTCCGCTCCGGGCGCGGTGTGAGCGTGCTTCGCCGGATCATGCCAGCCAGGCCGCCATGGTCGCGCCCAGGGTGCGGCAGCGCTCGCGTTCGGCCTCGGGCAGCGTTTTCGGGGCCATGATCGCGTCTGGCGTCTGCGCGTGGGTGAGCACGATGTGGGCGGGGGCGAGTGGCCGCAGGCGCCAGCCGGTACAGATGCGTTCGATCTGGCGCACGGCGCCGCTGCCGTCGCTGCCGGCGGCGACCAGGGCGAGGTAGGGCCGGCCATTGACGCGATCGAGCACACCGTAGTAGCAGCGATCGAAAAATTCTTTCATCTCGCCGGAGAGGGTGGCGAGGTTTTCCGGGGCGCAGAAGAGATAGCCCTGGGCGGCGAGCACCTCTTCGAGCGTGACTTCTGCCGCCCGGCGCAGACCGATGGGCACGCGTGCGACGGCGTCGAGTTCGCGCAGGGCTTCGAGGGCGCCGTCGCGGGCCGCCTCGGCCATCTGCCGGGCCGTGCCGGTGCGCGAGTGCCATACGATCAGCAGGTGGGGTGTACTCCCGGCCGTGCGCTCGGGCGCGCTCGCCGGTGGACTGCCGCGGCCAGCGGGCCGTGAGCCGCGCTCACTCATAGTCGCTCCGGTCGACCAGGCCATGGATGGGTTCTCCCTTCAGCGCCCGGGCGAGGTTGTCGCAGGCACGCTCGAGTGCCACCCGTTCCCAGCCGGGGATGCGGGCGGAGTTGTGGGGGCTGCCGAGCACGTTGGGGAGGTCGAGGAAAGGATAATTCATACGAAATTCGCCGTGCCGGAAGGGTTCGACCCACCAGGCGTCGATCGCGGCCTGCGCCTTGGGGTGGTCGCGGAGGAAGTCGTAGAGCGCTTTTTCGTCGACGATCTCGCCGCGGGCGACGTTGATGAAGATGGCGTCGTCCTTGAGCCAGCCGAGCTCGCGCGCCCCGAGCAGCCCACGGGTTTCGCGGTTGAGCGGCAGGCAGACGACCACGACGTCGGCGAGCCGCAGGGCCTCTTCGAGGTTGGCGAGGGTGCCGCAGCGCCATACGGGAACGTCGGTCTTGCCGCTGCGGTTGATGGCGAAGAGGCGCACGTCGAAGATACGCAGTAGGTCGGCGCAGGCGCGACCGATGCCGCCAAAGCCGAGGATCGTCACCGTCTTGCCGCGCAGCGTTCCGGTCTCGCCGAACTGTGCGAACACGCCCTGCTGCAGCAGACGATGGTAATGGAGGAGCTTCTTGCTCAGGGCAAGCGCCGTGGCGAGCACGTATTCGGCCATCGGCTCGGCGAAGCCGCCGACGTTGCTGGCGACGATCGTCGCCTCGGGGATGCGACCGAAGTCGACGTGATCGACTCCGGCGGTGGTGAACTGGACGAAGCGCCAGCGTGGATGCTGCGGCCACCACGGGCCGAATTCCCGCTGCGGATTGAGCGTGAGGAGATATTCGGCCGCTTTGAGCGCCTCGCGCCGTTGCGCTTCGGGGAGTTCGGCGAGGAAGACGATCCGGCCGAGCCCGCCGAGCCGCGCCTCCACGGCTTCACGCACGGCGGGGTCGAGGGTGACGAGAACGGTGGGCGGGTCGGTCGTCATGGCGTCACTCCTGAAATGAGGTCGAGGGGAGATGCGATAGCCCCACATTATCAGTCTATATCTCTGTCGGCGATCCCGTCGATGGTTCGGGGGGCAAGGGGAGGCTCCAGAGGCATGGTGCGGCGATCGTTACGGTAGCGACGAGAACGCCACGACGCGGTTCCGCCCGTTGCGTTTGGCATGATAGAGCGCGTCGTCGGCGGCTTGCAGCAGCTGGGAGAATTCGTCGCCCACCTCGTTCGAGCAGGCCACGCCGATGCTTATCGTCAGGGGAAGCGCCGGATTCTCGTTGGGGTGGACGCACGCAGCCACGGCAAGGCGAAACCGTTCGGCGAGAGATGCGGCTTCCGTTTCATTCGTCGCCGGCAAGAGCACGCAGAATTCTTCTCCGCCATAGCGGGCAAAGGTGTCGTGTTTGCGCAGCATCGTCTGACCGAGTCGGGCGATGGCACACAAGACCGCGTCTCCTGCTGGATGTCCGTAGGTGTCGTTGACGTGCTTGAAATGGTCGATGTCGATGAGAAGCAGTGACAGAATACCGCCTTTGCGGAGCTCGAGCGTTTGCCAGCGGGCGAACCGTTCTTCCAGGCTGCGGCGGTTGCGTGCGCCGGTCAGGCCGTCGGAGCTGGCGAGGTGGTTCAGGTCATTGGTGATGCGGGTATGGACCATCAGCATGAAACTGGAGACGAGGATCATCTGTAGCACGCTCAGGAGGAACTGCATGATCGGGTTGAGCGAAATTCGGGCGTAGAGACCATAATCGGGAGGAGCTGCGGTGAGCAGATAGAGCAGTCGGACGAAAAACAAAAGTGCCAGGCCAAGGAAGGCGGCGCCGGTCAGTCGGGCGGCGATGGACGGTGGGGCGGGAGCGCGTAGGGCGGCATGGGCGCACAGCAGGCTCCACGTACCCATCAACAAGGAATTGAAGATCGCGCGGTAAAGCACGTTGGGCGCAAGGATGGCAAACCACAGATTTCCGAGCAAGGCCAGCCCCAGGGAGAGGAGGACGGGCCACCACATGTAAGGGCGGGCGTAGAAGCTGCGCAGCCCCTGCCATTGTAGGGCGAGGCCGAGGACGATCAAGGCGCTGCCGCCGACGATTAGCCAGGAAGCGAGGGGTTGGCGCGGCTCGGGCAAGGCCAAACCGAAGGCCAGGCCAATGCTCGCTTGGGCAAGCGCCCAAAGACGCAGGCCGCGTGGGTTTCCTTGCTGGATGCTGGCAAGCAGCAACTGGCCCGCCATCATGAGGGCGAGAAGGGCCGTCATCACCATCATCGTTCGGATGTCCAGCGGGATCATCGAGCCTCGACAGAGCCGCGGCATGCGGCAGCATGAGATGATGGGATGGCGTTCTGCTCAGCGGTTCTTTTTTCCTCGTTCGAGGAACGGCTGGCTCGGGTGCAGCGTTTCAAAGCCGTAAGCAGCGGCTAGGACGGGGAGCGGATCGAGCGTATCACACGAGTGTGGGAAAGAAAATCGCCTGCAGAGGCCGTAGGCGAAGGAAAAGTTCCGAGCGACTCACGCCAGAAGGCTAGCGCAACACTAGCCCGCCATCGACGCAGATCGTCTGGCCGGTGACGAAGGCAGCGTCGTCGGAGGCGAGCCAGGCGGCGGTGCCGACCAGGTCTTCAGGAACCTCGAGCCGCGGGATGGCCGACTGTTCGGCGAGCTGCTTGGCCATGGCTTCGAAACCGTGTTCGCGAACCGTCTCGCTTTGCGTCAAGCCCGGCGAGATGGCGTTGACCGTGATGCCGTGGCGGCCAACTTCGCAGGCAAGGGCGTGCGTGAGTCCGATGACGGCGGCCTTGGACGTGATGTATTGTGCGCCGTTGCCGCGGCCAAGGAAGACGGTGTCCGAGGCGATGTTGATGATGCGCCCCCAGCGCTGCGCCTGCATGTCGGGAAAGACGGCGCGGGCGCACAGCCACGGGCCTTTGACGTTGACCGCCATCGCCTTGTCCCAGACTTCTTCTTCTAGTTCGGTGAAGGGGCGGGCGGCCCGCTCCAGGCCGACGTGGCGCAGCATCACGGCGGCGTTGTTGACCAGGATGTCGACTTTGCCGAAGCGTTCGCGGATGCGCCGTACCGTTTCCTCGACCTGGTCGGCCTGCGAGACGTCGCACACGAGCGGGAGTACGTCGGGGCCGATCTCGCGCGCGGCCGCTTCCAGCACGTCGGGCGTGGTGCCGCAGATGGCCACTTTTGCGCCTTCCTGATAGAGGCGGGTGGCGATGGCCTTGCCGATGCCGCGCCCGCCGCCGGTGACGAGCGCGACGTGGTTTTCCAGTCGTTTCATGGTGAAGGCTGCTCTCAAAAACGTACGCAAAAGTGCGCACGGTTTTCTTCCTGCCCCGAGCCGTCTCGATGACCGTGCTCGTGCCTGACAGGCGTGACTTTCCCGACTACTTCAGGAACCCCTCCTGAGGTAGCGCCGCCGTTACCGGATGGACTCGCCACGGGTAGGGCCGTTGCGGTGGCCAGCCGTTGAAGGTTGATCGCCGCGTTGAGGTCACGGTCGTGGTGCGTGCCGCATTCCGGGCACGTCCATTCCCGCTCGCCCAGCGTGAGCGTTTCGTGTTTCCAGCCGCAGACGGAACAGAGGCG